>JAQBNO010000139.1 GCA_028288485.1 Segetibacter sp. | reverse complement strand
ATGAAAGAAATAAACAGCCAGTTATGAATGCAAACGTGCATAAAACGATCACTTATTGGCTTACTTCTGCCCGGCATTAACTCTAATTCTTAGTATTTTAAATACCAACACCGGTTTTAAAAGCATCGCCGTTGTTTCAATACGTTGAAACAGTTCAAATTTTATTTCTTTGTTGAACCTTGCGTGGCAGTTTTTACCCTGCGCTTGCCGAAGGATACCTGCGCGAGCAAAAGGGTCGCAATCCTTTCATCTTTTGCTACATCTATTTGGCTTTTCCCGTGTTTTGCTAATCCCTCTTACAGGGTTTGATTTTTACACCTTTCCTCTGCTGCGTCGTTTCATTCGGGGACATAAACAGAAATGGACCGGGAAAGAACAACACCTGAACGGAGCGTCGCAAGTAAAGTAGCAGATACTTCCTGCCGCCGGCGTCCAAAAATAAAAATATCGAGCTGTTTCTAACGGTCGAAAGAATTATCCAACTAGCGAGTATAATTGGTGTAATAAAAAAGCCGCTTCAGCCATCTGAAACGGCCTTTAAGTGATAAGGCTTTTCAATCACTATATCTACTACATCTCCTTCTCAAATATTTTACCCGACTGTTTGTTTTTCAAGATTAACTTCCTTGCTCCGTAATGGGTTAATTCCTCTTTTACCAGGTAATGTTCCTCGTCGTACTCCACAAACGGGCTTGGTTTTGTTACGCCTTCCTGGCCTCGCCAGATATCCAGTTGTACGGGTTCCCATTGTTTGCTTTTTGCTGAACGATAACAGGCATCGAGCACGGAGTTGACTACATAGCCATCGTAAAAAGTTTCTTTTGGAGATTTGCCTTCTTCCAACGCATTAAACATATCCATGAACATATGGTTGTAACCCAGTTCGTTTAATTCGTCGCCAACAGGGAAAAGCCAGCCGGTATTGCTTTCAGCTTTCTCAGCTACATAATCTGCTCCTTTCCCGGTGGTAAACATTTCAAGTCCCGTGCGTAAAAAGTTATTTACCCAAATGGTTCCTTCGGTGCCCATTACTTCATCACGAAGATCAAGGCCGCCGCGGAAAGTCCAGCTTACTTCAAACTGGCCTATTGCACCATTTTCATATTTTACAAGGGCTATAGAATGGTCTTCTGCGTCGATTGGTTTTACCTGTGTATCGGCCCAGCACATTACTTCAACCGGTCTAATGTCTTTACCAATATAGGTTCTTGCAATTTCAACGCAATGACAGCCAAGATCGAGTATACAACCTCCGCCGGCTTGTTCAAGATCCCAAAACCACTCACTATGCGGGCCAGGATGTGTTTCCCTTGATTTGGCCCAAAGTATTCTTCCCAATGCGCCGTTCTTTACGCTTTCATAAGCCTTTAAGAATTTAGGGGTATAAACAAGGTCTTCGAGGTAACCGTTGAATATACCTGCGCTTTCTACTGCTTCAAGCATTCGTTTTGCTTCGGCGGCATTTCTTCCCAGGGGTTTTGTCACCATTACCGATTTCTTATGCTTGCAGCAAAGCATCACCGCTTCTTCATGCAGGTTGTTTGGCAAAGCGATACAAACGACATCAACACCAGGATGAGCAATGGACTCTTCCATGTTTATTGTTGAATGATCCACCTTGTAATCCGCTGCGAATTTTTTTGATGATTCTTCCCGGCGCGAATAAATACTTACAATCTTATCACGACTTCTATATCCTTGTAAAGAGTCTGCATAAAACCTTCCGATAAAACCTGAACCAAGCATAGCAATCCGTTGCATTTGGAGTTATTTATATGTTAGTAAAATAGAACTAAAGTAAGTGGATGTAAGGAGCTCAAGTAAAGTTGAATGAAGATAAGACCATACAAGTGAGCCCGCCAGGACGACCATCTTGAAAAAAAACAAATGGCGGCAAACAAAAAAACTTACACCAGGACTACCGGCTCCGCTTCCTGTTTTGCGATCTTTTTATCTTTGAAAACCAGGATGAACAGCACCAAAACTACCGCGGAAATTACCGCAGGTATCATCCAGATCTGTCGCCACTGGTGAACATTATCGGCAGTAGTATAAATTTTGGTTACGTAACCTGACAAAAGTGTTCCGATAAACATTCCAATGCCGTAGGTTGCCATTGTTATCATTCCCTGTGCGGAGCTTTGAATTTTTATATCGGCTTTGCTGTCGGTGTAGATTTGCCCGGTAACGAAGAAGAAATCGAAGCAAATGCCGTGAAGAATAATGGCTGCGAAAAACATCCAAACATGTGACCCGGCATCTCCGTAACCAAATAGTACAAAGCGAAGACCCCAGGCGATCACGCCGATAGCAATCATCCATTTAACACCAAGCCTTTTGAAAAAGAACGGTATTAATAATATGAAAAACGCTTCTGAAAATTGTCCTAACGTCATACTGCTGGTCACATTTTGCATGCCCGATTCCTGCAGATACAAGTTGGTGAAACTGTAATAAAATGAAAGCGGGATACAAATCAGGATCGAAGCAATGAAAAATATGAGGAACGAAGGGTCCTTGAACAAAACAAAGGCATCCACTCCCAATATTTGTGCAAAGGTTGATTTTGCGCCTTTGGCCTCTGAAGGCGTATCGGGAAGAAAAAAGCTTAACACACCTAAAACGAGCGAAGCAACCGCCGCCATCTTAAAAGTAAGGGCAAGTTCATCTGTTCCTATTTTTAAAACTTTATCGATCATCCATCCGGTAGCGATCCATCCAATAGTGCCCAGTACCCTGATCGAAGCAAATTCTTTTGTAGTGTCTTTCATTTGACGAAAAGCCACAGAATTAGCCAGTGCCATTGTTGGCGCATACAGAAGAGAGTAAAGTAAAAGTATCCAATAAAAGCGGTCGAAATTGTCAACGGAGGTTATATAAAACAGTAAGGCAGCGCCGGCGAGGTGAAGGAATCCTAATAGCTTTTGGGCGGAGAAATAACGGTCGGCAATCATACCAACAAAAAAAGGCGAGATGATAGTTGCAATTGCCATGGCACTGTAAGCGGCACCAATTTGCAAACCGTCGGCATGCAAAACTTTATCGAGGTAAGTACCCATTGTAACATACCAGGAGCCCCATACAAAAAATTGAAGAAACATCATTACGGACAGAGAAACCCTTGTACCTGGCTGCATAAGCAATGAAAGTTTTGGTTCTTATTCATTTATGAAAATAAGACTCTTATGGTACTCTTCGAAAAAACATAGCTGCTTTTTGATAAACAATCTTTTGGGGGAACGCTAAGAAGGTAGGTGAGATTTTTTTGGGGTCGGCTGAATTGCTACTATCAGGCATTTCTTGCGTCGCACTCTTGTACTTTTTGCTCTTTATTCAGCCAACCACACCGGGTCTCTTCCTGATTATTGCTTTATCAAACGTTTTAACAGCTTTAATTTATTCCCTTGATTCGGATCTTTTAACCATTTTTCATTCCCCGATTTTTCCATTTCCCGAATAAATAACCGATGAAGCGGTGCTTTATTCATCCATCGCACCCATAAATTTGAGGAGGTATAAAGTGAATCCTTTAATAGCATTACAGCAAGGGCATCATTTTTAGTATGGTAAATAAAACACTACAACGACTATGCAAAAAAGAATGTTAGCGAAAACAGGAATAGAAGTTCCGCCGATAACCATTGGAGGAAACGTGTTTGGATGGACAATTGACGAAAAGACATCGCATGCGTTATTGGATAACTTTTTCGGCAATGGCCTGAATTTTATTGATACAGCAAATACCTACAGTAGTTGGGTAGCGGGCAACAAAGGCGGCGAGTCCGAAACGATCATCGGTAACTGGATGAAAGAAAGAGGCAACAGGAGCGAGGTGATCATTGGCACAAAAGTAGGTTCGGAAATGAACGGTAAAAAAGGCCTGGGAAAAAATTATATTCTGGAAACCGTGAATGAGTCTTTGCAAAGATTGCAGACAGATTATATCGATTTGTACCAGGCTCATTATCCCGATCCCGAAACACCAATAGAGGAAACGTTGGAAGCCTTTGATCAGTTAGTTAAAGAAGGTAAGGTAAGAGCAATTGGAGCGTCGAATTATACCCCGCAACAACTAAGTGAAGCAATGGACGTTAGTAAACAAACAGGCCTCACGCCGTACTCAACCTTCCAGCCATTGTATAATTTATACGACCGGGCAACATTCGAAAAGGAACTTGAACCAATCTGCGTTGAAAATAACCTCGCTGTAATTAATTACTACGCCCTTGCCAGTGGCTTTCTTACAGGCAAGTACCGGTCGGAAGAAGACCTTGGTAAAAGCCAACGCGGTGGAGGAATAAAGAACTACCTAAACCAAAGAGGATTGCAGATCTTAGATGCACTCGATGAAGTGGCAGCATATAATGAAACAAAACCTGCAGTTATTGCGCTTGCGTGGTTGTTGGCAAAACCATCAGTGACTGCACCAATTGCAAGCGCCACAAATGCAGAACAAATTGCTGATATGATAAAGGCAACCACTATCGGGTTAGACCACGCAACAATTGAAATGCTTGATACAGTAAGTGCCCAATAAACTTTATAGGGAGTGATTGAATAATAACAACTTCGGTTTCTCCCTTATTTCTATTCCTTTCCTGTTAATTGTATAACCACACTTTTTCCTGCATATCGGCCGGCTTTGGTGTTTCATGTCATCATCGTCCCGGCTCAGCGCGGCTCCCTTGTACTTTCAGTTCTGTGCGAAACGATTCTTGTTACCATAACCGGTTAGTTAATCATCTCTTCAAATGATAATTCGCAAACCTCACAAAATTCCCCCAATCATACACCGTTAAATTATGCTCACCTTCCCTGTTGTGATAACCTAAGGTTGAATAAATAACAGGCGAGTTAATAGCAGGAGGTTCTGCTGTAAGCACTGAAGGTTTTTTATATAAAGCATACACAGGCTCTGCGTTTTTTAACGAAAGATAAGTTCCTGTAGGATCTGCCCACAAATCCTTAGATGCATTGGTAACATACAAGGGCCGGGGAGCTATTAATGAAAGCAGCATGTGCTGGTCTACAGGTAAGGCAGATTCATTGTCGTTATACTTTTTATAATTGTTGCAAAACCAATGAGGGAAACTCGTGTTGATCCTGCTGATGGTTTCGCCATACTTTCTTCTTGCCAAAGCCGCACCGGTATTACCCGAACAATTAGAAAACACCATTGCAAAGCGCTGGTCCTGTGCACCTGCCCATAGCGCAGCTTTTCCCCCACGCGAATGGCCAACAACAAAAACCTTTTTTGCGTCTATACCTTTGTCCTTTTCAAAATAATCCATAACCCTGCTTGCAGCCCAGGCCCAGGCGCCAATCGCTTTCATTCCGTTGTCTCTCGTTAGTTGCTCAGGATACAATAATAAAGCTCCAGTTATATAATTAATCTTGTCGTCAGGAGCTGCATCACTAACATGAAATGCTGCAATGGCATAGCCACTATCAACCAGCATCTCTGCCGGCCAGAATTCGTTTTTTTCGGTTCTTCCTGGATCTGTATTATTTTTATCCCGGTTATTAATCAGTAAAAAAACGGGAGCCGGCTTTTTAGCTTCATTAGGAAGGAATAGAACAAGATTAATTTTTACAGACTTGTCCGCTTTCCAAACAGTTATTTCAACTTCTTTTAAACGCGCCTTTCCTCCCATAGCTCTTGCATCGTCCTTTTTCACTGTAAATTTTATGTTATCAAACTCCTTAGGCATTTGACCGTATACATTATCCGCGAAAAGCGTTAAGAGTTGTGGCCGTCTTATCTTTTCCCAATCAGCCTTATCGGCTACCGTTTTATCGCCAGATGTCTTAAGTACCTCAGGCAGCGTATAAACCGGCACTTTTAATTCATCGTAATTCTGGCTACGAACACTTACTGATAAAATAAAAAGTGAACAGCATATCATTAAACTTCTTTTCATACGGGCTTTATTGTTATCCCCAATCATACAATTATATATGCAATTGAAGCAAAAATATTTTCGGTCGCCCAAACCGTCGAACTATTATTTTTAAAATAAATCCTACCCTGTTCGGGAAGTTGAATAATGTAGGGTTTTAAAAGAGCACGATCTGCAAGAGGAGAGAACAGGGGCTAAACCGGGAGATTCTTTTCCTTCAAAAAAAATGCAAATGGAATCGCAAGATAAAAGGAATCGGACCCTGCGGCGAACTCAGGGTACCCTTCGACAAGGCTCAGGGCAAGAACTGCGGCGCTGCTATGAAAAGCTGGCTGTGAACCGAGCGTGGCAACGATGATGCATGCCGTTACTTAAGCCGGTACCATAAAAACTACCTGAACATGTGCTCCAATTTAATACTGAAGCGGCAGCGAGGCTGATTTTTTGCTTTTCTGCCGAAATTCTGAATTTTGCCGCATCATTTTGTCCAATTACATTTGCACTTCAATGCCCGATAGTATAATGGTAGTACTTCAGATTCTGGTTCTGATTGTCTTGGTTCGAATCCAGGTCGGGTAACAAATGTAAGAGCTGTTATTTTCAGGAAATAACAGCTCTTTTGTTTTGGTGTTGCTTTTAACTCGCCTCTTAAAAATCAAACTTAAACCTCGTCCTGATACCCCATTGCGATGCGTCGGGGTTGTTTAAATAAGTCAGCCTTTTTACCACATCAACTCTCACCAGTTTAAAAATATTGGCTATGCCGGCACTTACTTCAACATAAGGAGTGCTGCCTAAAGAAAAGGTGTTTGTCAAACCGGATTCGGCATCAGTAGGAAATTTGATGAGGGCATTGTTCGCAGCCGCGTTATTTTCATTTCGTAGTCCGCCGTACAATATTTTGCCTGTTATTACTTCACGCAGTTTCAACTTTTTAACCAGTGGTATTTTATTAAATAAGAAGCCGTTGAAGTAATGGTCAACATTTACACCGGCATAATGGTCGCTTACAAACTCCATGAAGTTCATCATGTTATACGAATTCAGTTGGTACGAATACGTTTGGTTCGCCCTATGGATAGTTAACAGCGGAAATGGAATTTTGCCGAAAATATAACCTCCCTCAACACCTACATCTGTGTATCCAAACTGTGAAAGGTAAAAACGTTTACCAATGGTAAGGTTGAGGTTATGATAGTTGTACTCTCCATTTACAAGCCCCTTTATACCCGCTATATACCGCAGCTTAAAAACCGGGTATTTATTGATAATAGGAATCCTGTACACCTTGCCCTGGTAAAATTTTTCATTCGGTGCCCATCTTATCTCTGCCGATAATTCTGTTGTGGTTATATCAGGTATCTTATCAAGGTAGCTATCGCTTTCTTTTTCATACACAATTGAACCGGCAGGCGTTTGTTTCCAGTTTTTGAAGCCTGTGGTTATCGTAAAGTTCTTTGCAAACTCCCTTACATACTCGGCTTTAAGAATATTATTGTACAGCCATTTATCGTTATTGCCTCTTTTGAACGAAAGGAAAAAATTATCCTCCTGCACAAACTGCAGTTCCTGTCCCGGTATTTTGGTGTCGTACTGGTAACTTAACCTTACGTAGTTCAAGGGATATGAATAAATCGATTTATGGTTGAAAGAGTAAGTGCCCGATAAAAAGTATTTCCATTTCTGGTCTTTAAAACCATAAGCGAGGTAGTTTTCTAAATAGAGTGAATTATTGAACTTGGGTGTGGTACGTCCACCGGCACGCAGCCTGAAACCTTCTACCGGGTTGAAACTGTAAAATGTACTTACCGGCCCGATCTCATAGGCAGGTCCTGCCTGTTTATAACCTGCTAAAACGAGCGTAGCAATATCAACAAATCTTTTAAAGGATGGCAGATTTTGAAGGCTGTCGATGTTTGTATATGCTTTTGATTCTACTTCTGTAAGCTGAGGATGGCGATGTGCAATCCAAAAACTATCGGGAGCACTATTGTTGGAGTTGGTAATATTACTTACAACGGCGGCACCGGCAAACACGCTTTCCGGTTCCGGCTTGTTGATGCTAAAGCTTTTAAACGAAACAGTTCTCTCTGCCAATATACCCCCGGCAGCTCCTTTTGTAAGTGCAAACTCGGTAAGCATATTCGTGCTGATAACATGGTAACGTCCATCCGGTCCTTTCTCAAAATTTTGATTTACCTGCAGTTCACGAACCCAGTTCAGGTTAGCATGTTTGCTAATGGTCATGTTGATCTTTTGCACCGAATAATTTCCATCCAGGGTGATAAACATAATTCCCCGGAAAAGAAGGTCTGTAGGATTTTTAGGAGAAAAACTCAAACGTATCAGCTTTATCCCATCGTTCTCAACTGTATCTGTAATATAAAAACGGTAAAAGGCTGGGGAGATATCTGCTATCGGACTAAGAAACTGGTTGGTCAATAACGATATATTGTTTTCATAAATGTCAACATCTTCATACAAACGGTTCAGGTAGTTGCTCATGCCATTATTGTCGATAAAATCTCCATAGTTCACCTTCTTTTCTGCAAGTATATAAGTCTTCTGTTTTTCAGGATTTTTGCGATAATACTTCTGCGATAATTTTTCTTCCAGGTACACGGGCAGCAACGACTTTCCCTCGATCTTAGTCGTATCGGTGTTCTCTAAAACAAACTGGAAGTTCTTCAACAACTTATTCTTCACCAGCTTTTCAGGCTTGTTAGTTAGCGACAGTCCGACCTTTTCATATTGCTCATATTCTACATGATCGTAGCTGCTGATCCGGTTCTTGTCCTTGTTATCAATCACCAGTCTTATCAGGTCAACGGCTGGATTATTTTTGTTAGAATATTTTCCCCTCTTCGACTTCACAATTACCGTATTCTTTGTATCACTAACTACAAGCTCCACATTAATTGTTTGCTCCTGGTTCGGCGTAATTGTTTTCGACACCGTCTTATATCCTACATAAGAAAACTTAATCGTTTTTGTTGCAGCATTCGTGGTGGCATAAACGTAGCTACCGTCTTCTTTTGTAGCAACCCCCTTTCCGTCCTGCACATATATGCTTACCGATTGTAATGGCTCCTTTGATATTGCATCGCGTACAATGCCTTTTACAATCGTTTGTGAATAGGAAGAACCACTCGTTATAATTATCAATACCAGGCCATAAAAAATGGCATTCGTAAAATTTGTCATTTCATTTGTTTTTGCCCCCCTAAAGGGAGCTATTGTAGATAAGCAATAAGCTTTTCGGGTAGCCAGTGATCGTTTTTTTTGTTCCCGGCTAAGGAATTCTATTAAGCATTCTTGCCACGCTCGCTTGTACTGTAACCCGTTATTCAGCGTCGCAGTTTTTACTCTCAGCCTGCCGAAGGGTCGTACTCTTGTACCGCATCAAAATGCTGAAGCTTCTTGTGTTTTGGATTTAAGCCCCTTTGGCGTGGGGCCTCTACTCAATCGCCCACATATTGTCTTCTATTTCCCTGTTTTTCCTCCTCGTTTCCCACCACCTTTTGAATGGAAGTTTGTCGATCAACATTTTAAGAAATATGACCAGGATCGCTATAGATGCCATTACCTGCAACTCCCTCGCTGCAGGCAGGTGTAATGCTAAAAATTGTGATAAGAGTTTCATAAGCGGGTATATTTATTTATTACTATTTGATTGTTCGATTCAGCTATTACCGGCTACAAACAGTCCGTGATAATAGCGGAAGATGAATTCAAGGTGGGCAAGTAATCGTTCAGATAACAGCAGTTAACGTATGGAAGTGTTGCGAATGAGCCTGTATGTTTGAAGACGAAGCAGCTAAAGAATTACTTCAGAAACCGCCGGGAATAATATTGGTTTTCGTAATTAAATGGTTTAACAGCGTTAAGCAATTGGGTTAAAAAAAACAGTTTTTCAACCGGCATATCAATCGTGTTAAGAAACAGCAAACAACAATAACAGCACTAAAGCGATTTAACAGCGTTAAGCGCTGAGGCAAAAAAAAGGTTATGCAGTTATAGCCCTTATAATTCCATCGATAGCATCTTTTAATACCTGTTTGTTAATTTCATCGGAAGTGCCCTGGTTTACAAGGTTGATAGATACTAGGCCGTGAACTGCCGACCAGAAAGTATAATACCTTCTGCTAACCTCGTTTTCAGAAAGATTTTTTCCGTCCATTAACTGCCTGATAACATCGGTAATCAACTTGGCCGGAGCTTCTGCTTCCGGTGATTTTTTCATAGAGCAGCAATTCATCTCAACCCCAAACATCAACTGGTATAGTTCCTTTTTCTTAAAGGCGAAATTCCAGTAGGCCATCCACATTGCTTCCAGTTGATCAGCGGGAAGCTCGTGTTTGTTCTTCGCCTCTTCCATTTCCTGGGCTAGGTAGAGGTATCCCTTTTTATTTAGTTCTGCTAATATTGCTTCTTTGTTTGCAAAGTATTCATATATAATGGGTGCTGTATATTCTATCTCATCGGCGATTTTACGCATACTCAGCGCCTGCCATCCTTCTTCTTTTACGATTTTATACGCCGCCTCCAGGATGCTCGCCTTCGTGTCGTCTTTCAATCGTTGTATTCTTTCTTTGCTTGCCATTATATCTATTTACACACTTAAATCATTTAACACTGTTAAGTAAAGGTAAGAAGGTTTCAATTTAATCACCAAATTTATTTTTCACATGTGTGCTTTTTATGGTTTTTACCCTGCCTTGTTAAGTCGCTCCTTTTTAAAGTCTCCGCCCAATTGAGAAATAATTGCCCGGAGCCTGCTATCTGCAGGGCTAAGAAAGGACAGCTGCAGGACGAAAGTATGTACGAGTCGAGAGAAAATAACCCGACAAAAAAAACCACTGTTTTACGGTGGTCCTATTAAATAAAACTCATTAAAAAATATTATTGCTTCTTGTCGTCGTCTTTAGCTATTCGGGGAGGTGTACACTTTACTTCCCGGCCTTGTTTCTTAACTTACGATGGTTGATTCTGAACAATAATGGGTGGCGCAAATTTCACTAGTTCGGCAGGCTTCCGAACAATTTGATCATCCTTTACAATGACAGGGGAATAAACTCACCTTTTGTTCTACGGGCTCGCTTCTGTTCAGCGTTTGAAGTCGCAGAAAATCCAACTGCCAGCAGTGTAAAGATTAATAGTTTCACCGGACAAACTTGCCCTGTGCATAACCAACGCTAATGATGTTTCCTCCGGGGAGAACGAGGAAGTGGGTCATATAATTAGAGCCGCCGTTTTGAAAAACCCTTCGGTAGTAATTGCTGGAAGATTCGGGAAAAGTTAGCCGGGAGTAAGTGACTTGCCACGGGAATAGGTTAAATAGTAATCCGAATAGAACTAAGGGTAAAAAAGGGTGCATCTACAAAAACAAGGTTTACAACAATCAAAAAAGATACAGGTGGGGACATAAGCCTATGCTTTTATTCTGTACTCATTTACCAAAAAATCTAAGCTTGATATAACGATGTCTTTGTATTTATCTTGTTTTAATAAATGCTTCGCTGCCGTGCAGTCAGGCGGGCATTGCAGAATGTGGCAGTAAAATAGCCGGGATAATATTCGCTGAAATTCATAGAGAATCAATATTTCCCCCATGTAAATCCCTTTTCCGGTTTAGCAGTAATTTGTATTTATTTAAACTTTTTATAGAAGAGGTGTATGCAGGCGAAGAACACCTGCAAACACCTTTTTTTTGTACTTAGCCGAAGTGCTACTATCGTGCTTTTGTTGCGTCGCACACTTGTGCGGTTGCAATTTCTTCAACAAACTTTTTAATACTTGTACTCATTGGTTTTAGTTATAACTATAAGTTATTAAGCTTACCTTTTAAAGACCATAATTCTTTTACTTCTTCTACTGGTAATGGTTGTTCAGCTATGCCTTCCTTATCACACAATAAAGTCCATTTTCCTTCATGATGAAT
>JAQBNO010000052.1 GCA_028288485.1 Segetibacter sp. | reverse complement strand
GTCACTTTCTTTGTCTTGAAACAAAGAAAGTAACCAAAGAAAATTCAAGGCTTCAGAAAAATGGCTAAAATTTGCTCCGTTCCGCTACAACGAACATGCTATCTATGAGCTCTTGTACTCATTCAGCCATTGCAAGTCCAGGCATTCGTGCATATCTCCACGCGTTCGTTGCTTAACGCTCCACTCCACAAATTTCTTAACGCCATTTTTCTGAGGCCGTCCGAAAGCGAATGGAGCGAGTAATATTTTCATCTGGAGGTAAAATAGGGTTCTCAAAAGCTATGAAATACGGAAAAAAAAGGCTAACTTAAACATCGCAACCGCCACACTCAATCAGAAACAAGCTTCCATCTCGTGCGGCGGTTGCGATGGAAGTTGTCTTATTTTTGGAGTAGTCATTACTTTTACCGCTCACGTTCTCCGCCTTTATTTAATCACTCTTTTACAATCAGCGTCTCAATGAATTGCCCATAACGTGTTAATAGACGCAAGTTACGGGGCAGTTTCATAATTAGAAAATAATACCTTATCCATTCATTATCACTCACTTGTTCTTGCGTTTCTTTGTAGAAAAAACGCTCTTATCTTTATCAATGCCGTTTTCATCTATAAGAAAAACGCGGTGTGTTGGTTTCATCAATTTAAAAAAACGCGACTATACCTAAAATTTTAGCCGGTCAATCGGACTTTGTATTTTGCTTATTGCTTTTACCGCTGTATGCGTATACCGCATCGTGGTCTTGATGTTGTTGTGCCCCAACAATTCCTGGATATACCGGATATCCGTTCCATTTTCAAGCAGGTGGGTAGCATATGTATGACGTAAACCGTGAATACTTCCTGTTTTGGTGATGCCTGCTTTGTTTTTTGCCGCCTTCAATACTTCCTGCGCACTTCTAATACTATACTGCCCTCCATCCTGCCCTTCAAATAAAAACACTTTCGGTTGGTATTCTTTATAGTAGTCTCTCAATACTTTCAGTACCTTTTCGGCAAGCGGTATAAAACGATCCTTATTACCCTTGCCTTGCCGTACGTGAATTGTCATTCTCTTGCTGTCTATATCTCCCACTTTTATCTTAACTAGTTCAAATACCCTTAATCCGGCAGAGTAACTTGTCATGAGTAATGCCTTGTGTTTTATGTTCGAAATATTCGAAAACAGGGAAACAATCTCTTCTTCAGCCAATATGTCGGGCAGCTTCGATGGTTTTTTTGGCCGTGGCAAGTCGTACATTTCCTTGTCTCGTTCTAAAACCTTTTCAAAGTAAAATTTTATTGCATTAATAGTCCCGTGAAGGTGAGCGGGACTGCAGTTCTGATGCTCTTTAAGCCATAACAAGTACGATTGCAGCCGATCTTTGTTGAGATCATCTACTTTAAAAGGACCGAGTAAGCGCAGCAAATGATGAAAAACATTACAATAATTTTCAATTGTTCTTACACTGTAATTTTTTAAGACCAATAAATTCCTGTATGCCTTAAGCGCTTGAAGGTTGTGCCGGTTTAATGGAAATTGCTGTATTATTTCGGCAGTGGCTTTATGAACAGGTAGCGTTACATCAGCTACTAATCCCTGTTTTTGATCCAGGTATTCTTTTAACAACCGGCTATCCACATTGACAAGACCACCGGTAGCAGAACAAAGACAGCGGTAATAGTCCCTGTTGCAAGGCAAATACCAACATTGGTGCGTTCTGCTCCACTTCGCGTCTTTTATCTTTTTTACGACGTTGCTAAGTTGAACGTTGGCATCAAAATAAAGGGCCATTACCTCATGCCCGCGGTGATGCAGCGGCTTGATAACTATCGTTAGCATTGTAATAACTTTTACTTACGAAATAGAATTGCGTATCACGAAATAAAACTTCGTAAAGTTATATGATTGCTGACATAAAAAATACAGGCTGAACCAAAAAATTAGTAATTAAGCCTGGTTTATTAACACAAAAGCCAAGTTTAGGCAAACGATTTTTTATGTGCTATTACAACCGAGGTAATTAAAGTAAGAGCTTTGGGAGGTGCCCGAGACAACAATAGCTACGCCAGTTCAGTCACAGGTAAGACTGTCTTTTTCCTAATTAGACGTAAGTTAGTTGTTATAAACAACGCTTTTACATCAATTTTCGTATTTTTTGAAGAGGTAAATGGCTTGGAGTTGATTGATATGGCAGACACACTTTTGGTGCACGAACGTATGCCGTATAAGTGTGCGACGCAAGGATGGAGATAAGAATTCCTTCAGCCCGTCCCCGAAAAAACTATTTCAACACATCGTTGATTAAAGGCACCAGCATTTTTGCCCACCCGGCGTATTCTTTTCCTGGATGTGTGCAAGCCGTCGTAGGCAACGAGCGAGGGACCGCTTTTTCCGCCTGGTAGCAGGGGTGATGTCGATATAAGTGACGGCCTTTCGCTGCGTTATTTCTTTATTGATCGTGTTATATTCGTCGATTTCGTTACTGGTTTGTTGTTTATGATGGTGGGCGAAACGTGTATAACGTTACAGTGTTTTATGAAGTTATGGCAATCGAAAAACGTCCGT
Organism: Segetibacter sp.; assembly: GCA_028288485.1. Lineage (GTDB taxonomy): Bacteria > Bacteroidota > Bacteroidia > Chitinophagales > Chitinophagaceae > Segetibacter. Next base: position 4,011 of record JAQBNO010000052.1, on the reverse strand, counting down.
TTCAATTAACCACAAAAGCAAAACAGTGATTTATAGTTGAATGCCAAATGCCCGGTAGAATCTTGTAACAAAGTGGTGTTCGCTGCTTTTTGTTGCCTGCCCTGATCAATAATTTCATTGTCAAGACCTGGAATATTTTAATCTCGCAAGTTGTTGGGGTTATCATTTATTATCAAGTTGTTCTGCTAGTCCAATCAGCATCCCTTCGGCTGCGCGAATGTAGCAGAGTCGATACGAGTTTTCGTACTGAACTACTTCACCAACCAGCTGTGCACCATGTTCGCTCAGCCTTGATACCATCTCGTCTATGTCGCAACAGTGAACATGACACGTAAGTAACCGAGAGCGTTTACAGGGGCAGTGCGATGATCTGAAATAGTTGTTGGGGTAAGAAATCGTGAAAGCTCGAGCCTACTGTGTCCTTCAGGAGTAGCCATCATGGCAATCTCTACACGTTGAGTGCCGAGTCCTGTAACCCGACCTGCCCATTCGCCTTCAATTGTAGCTCGTCCTTCGAGCTTCAGACCTATTTCTGTGAAAAAAGAGATGGCTTTATCGAGAGACTCCACAACGATTCCAACGTTGTCCATTCTTAGTAATTTGTTTTTTGACATTGTTTTTTCGTTTTATGAAATAAAAGTCATAACCACTACTGAAGGCTTCCCTCAATTAAGTTATATCTACGCATCTCTGCCATAAAGTTTCAGCTAACGTGTCGGGTATTTGCGAAGGAAGGGCATTAGAATTGCGACAGCGTGCATTTTGCACAAATGTTGCGAGAAGAACAAATGTTCAATTACTTCCGTCGGCTTTGCCGCGCAAATACCTCGCAGGGCGTTCGTTGTTTTCGCTTATATTTCTCCATTATTTTTTGGATCAAATTCCACAATCCATTCAATACCGTATTTGTCTCTGAAACAACCGAAATATGTACCCCAGGGTCCATCACCAACCGGCCCTTCTATTTGTCCTCCTACTGAAAGCCCATTAAATAATTTGTCTGCTTCTTCTTTACTTTCCGTAATAATTACAATCTTACTTCTGTTCTCATTTTCGTTTGTTTTTCCCAAGATTTCAGGAACATCATTGGCCATCAACATATTACATTTACCGATAGGCAAAGCAATCAGCATAATTTTATTTTCTTCTTTCTCCGCTACGGGGAATTCAGGGCTTGCCAGGTCTTTGAAACGAATAAGTTTTGCAAACTCTCCGCCAAATACAGATTTGTAAAAGGTAAATGCTTCTTCGGCATTTCCGTTGAAGTTAATGTGAGGATTGATGAGTGCCATAATTGTTATAATTGTTTTAAGTATTCAAACGTACCACTTAACTGCCAAATAAAGAAGGTGTAATCGCGACAAAATAGAGGTTGATTGCGCCAACAGTTTCTGGGTATGCAGCCTCAATTGGTGAAAGTTGTCAATTACAATATTGATAGGTCCGGTACTTTTCTTGCCGCGTGGACTACAAGAGTCACAAGTCAGCGGCACTACCCGTCTCGTTTAAGGGAACGATGTGAAATAGAATCTTCTGCGGGTCCCCAAAAAGCTATTTCAACACGTCTTTGATCAAAGGCGCCAGCATTTTTGCCCATTTAGCATATTCTTTTCCTGATGGGTGTAACCCGTCGTATGCTACCAGCGACGGATCGCTTTCGGCCTGCCTGGTAGAAGGCGTAATGTCGATATAGGTGATAGATTTTCGCCGCGTTATTTCTTTATTAATGGCGTTGTAGGCGTCGATCTCCTTAGTTATTTGTTGCTTATTGCCGCGACCATAAGGGGTATAACCATAATCGGGAATACTTAATACAAACACATGATTTGGCCCACCCCTGGCAACTTGAACCGCTTTATCCAGCAATTCCTCAAACTTTGCACCATACTCTCCAATGTCAATGCCGCGGTATTGATCGTTTACCCCAATGAGCAGGGTAACAATATCATAATCGGCGGCAGTATTTTTTGAACTGATAGCCGACATTAAATTAAAAGTTGTCCAGCCGGTAGTGGCAATATAATGGAGGCTTTCGACCTTAATATCTTGTGCGGCCAACAATTGAACAGTTTGTGCGGGAAACCTTTCAGACGCATCTACACTTTGACCAATCGTATATGAATCTCCCAAAGCGAGGAATTTTGCACCATCAACTGAGGGTTTTGAGGTATCAGCGGCTGAAATTGTATCTGCAGATCGAACGGTGTCTTTAACAACCATGATATCTGTTGAACTGGTGGGAGGCATATTCATATTTTTTTCTTTTGCACATGCCAGGCAGGCAAAGATTACTGAAAGTAAAGTAATAACCATGCAGCATGATAAACGTGCACTCTTTTTCATTCCCTCAATATTTAAATGATTAAATTATATCTGCTGTCAAAGCTCCCTTTAGGGCGGGGCCGGCTAAATGTTTTATTTACATATAAAAAGATCAAGCCTTACTTTTGTACACGTTTTTGAAAAATTCTAAACAATATAACCATGGCGGAAAAAATTAAAGTTGCCAATCCTGTTGTTGAGCTCGACGGCGACGAGATGACACGCATCATCTGGAGATTTATTAAAGACAAGCTAATTCTTCCATACCTCGACGTAGACATTAAATACTACGACCTTGGTATCGAGTATCGCGACGAAACGAACGACCAGGTAACGATTGACGCTGCAAACGCTATTAAACAGTATGGTGTTGGTATTAAATGTGCCACCATCACTCCCGACGAACAAAGGGTTGAAGAGTTTGGTTTAAAACAAATGTGGAAGTCTCCTAACGGAACGATCCGTAACATTTTGGATGGTACCGTATTTCGCGAGCCGATTGTAATGAGCAATGTTCCCCGCCTGGTTCCTAACTGGACTGCTCCCATTTGTATTGGCCGTCACGCTTTTGGCGACCAGTATCGCGCTACCGACTTTGTAACAAAAGGCAAGGGAAAACTTACGGTTAAGTTTGAGGGTGAAGATGGAACAAAGCAGGAGTTTGAAGTGTTCAATTTTAAAGGCGATGGTGTTGCATTAGCCATGTATAATACCGACGAAAGTATTTTCGGTTTTGCACGCGCCTGTTTCAACCAGTCGTTAATGAAAGGCTGGCCCCTTTACCTGTCAACAAAAAATACGATTCTTAAAAAATACGACGGCCGCTTTAAAGATATTTTTGAAGAGGTGTATCAAAACGAGTTCAAGGCTAAGTTCGATGCTGCCGGTTTAACTTATGAGCATCGCCTTATCGACGACATGGTGGCGAGCGCTTTAAAATGGAACGGTAACTTTGTTTGGGCCTGTAAGAACTACGATGGCGACGTTCAAAGCGATACCGTTGCACAAGGTTTTGGTTCATTAGGTCTAATGACCTCAACTTTGGTTACTCCCGATGGAACCGTTATGGAAGCCGAAGCCGCTCACGGAACGGTTACACGTCACTACCGCGAACACCAGAAGGGCAAGCCAACGTCTACCAACCCGATTGCCTCCATTTTTGCATGGACAAGAGGCCTGGAATTCCGCGGTAAACTCGATGGCAACCAGGAGTTAGTCGATTTCTGCCACGCTTTAGAAAAGGTCTGTATCGAAACCGTTGAAAGCGGCAAGATGACCAAAGACCTCGCCATTACAGCTAAAGCTAAAGTTGAACATGGAACCGATTATTTGTATACCGAAGAGTTCTTAGATGCTTTGGATGCGAATTTAAAGGCGAAGCTGGGAAAGTAAAAAATGTTCGAGTTGACAGGTTGCTGATTTAAGTTACCGGTTGCCGGTATTTACGTTTCACGTTTGACCTTTCACGTTTAAAATAGTTCAATAAACAATGCCGGCAATCTGTTCGGCATTTTGTTTTTTATTTTTTTGGTGGCCAGCTATTGTTCTTTATTCCGCTTCCGTTGCGTCGCACACTTGTACTGAAGTAGCTATAGCTTCCTTCCTAAGCATAACAAACAGCATTGCCATTCCGCACTGTCAAACGGCACTGTCATTCCGAGGTACGAGGAATCTCTCTCTTAGTGAAAC
>JAQBNO010000117.1 GCA_028288485.1 Segetibacter sp. | reverse complement strand
CAGGTGTACAGATACATGTACTGCAAGGTGAAAGACCGATGTCGAACCAAAATAAGAGCTTAGGTATGTTTAATTTGGATGGTATTCCACCAGCTCCAAGAGGCGTACCCCAGGTTGAAGTAACTTTCGACATTGACGCTAACGGTATCTTACATGTTACTGCAAAAGATAAGGGAACCGGGAAATCTCATAACATCCGTATCGAAGCCGGTAGTGGCTTAAGCAAGGAAGAGATTGAAAAAATGAAAAATGAAGCTAAAGCCAACGAAGCTTCCGACAAAGAGGCACGCGAAAGGGTTGAAAAAATCAACCAGGCCGATAGCTTAATTTTCCAAACCGAAAAGCAGTTGAAAGAGTATGGAGATAAAATTCCTGCCGATAAAAAAGCGCCTATTGAAGCGGCTTTAAATAAACTGAGAGATGCGCACAAATCACAGGACATTCCTCAAATCGATTCTGCTTTAGCAGAAATGAATACTGCATGGACTGCTGCCAGCGAAGATATGTACAAAGCAACGCAGGATGCGGGCGGCCAGCAACCAGGTGGAAACGGCCAGCAAAATGGTAATGCTAATGCAGGTGCAGGTGAAACTGTAACTGACGCTGAGTTTGAAGAAGTGAAATAAAGTTGATAAGGTATAAAAGTTGAAGCCCGTCTTATTTTTAAGATGGGCTTTTTTGTTTACACACGTTAGTTATCTATTAAGCATTGTTGTGTCACTCACTTGTACTTGTAACGCTTAATTCAGCTTGTCCAAAGTCTGTTCCGTCATAAATATCCAACAAAGGTATTGAGACTTGTAAAGTGGGGATTGCCAGTGCTTCACTCAAAAAAGCATACTCTTCTAATTCCCAATGCTCATTTTCATTTATTCGAAAAGCTTCGACGTTTATAGAGAGTGAGTCAATCAGAATATATTCTTTGAGCGTAGGAATATCTCTGTACATTTTAAATTTATCGCCGCGGTCGTAGCCTTGAGATGATTGTGACAGTACTTCAAATATGACCGCAGGATTAAGTGTATTCATTTCGTCACTATTTAAAGTCTTTATCTCCCCACAAATGATGGAGATGTCAGGATAAGTGAAAAGGGTATTTTTTTCTATATGGATGCGCAAATCACTGCTAAAAGGCTGACAATCTTTGCCTTTTAATTTCTGATACAAGATTCCAAACGTATTTCTCGAAATTATGTTATGCGCTAATTTAGCACCTGACATTGCAAATATTTCCCCTTTATAATATTCGCTTTTCTCGGTTGCAGCACTTTCCATGTCGAGATATTCTGCTACCGTAAAGGTCTTTTTGCCATAAGCTACTACAGGTTCCCTCAGTGTATACATGACTTCTCCGTATTACTTAAATTAAAGTTAGTTATTCTTCCAAACATATTTCTCATATTAGAATTGCTGCTGCAGGGGCTGGTACGAATTATGAATTCTCTTTCAAAAAAGAGACTTATGGAAAATATTGAACAGGATACTGACATTACTTTAGAACATTCCACAGAGGTTGAAAAGGACATACAGGAAAATTTAAATCACTATTACCACGACAGGCAGGAAATAGAATATCGCCTGATGGATCTTGACAGGGAAATGGATTTAGAAAGTTACCTGCAAATAGAAAGTTCAGCTTTATCAATAGCGGGAACCATACTTGCTTTAACAGTAAATAAAAAATGGCTGGTGCTGCCTTTAATTTCATCCGTTCTACAATTAAGCAACATTTCAAAAAAGTGGAATAAACCGGTGAGGTTACTTAGTAACAAACTGGGATTGAGAACACGGGCAGAAATTGAAAAGGAAAAATATGCGCTAAAGGCAATAAGAGGTGATTTTAAATACCTGCTCGATGTTCCTAACGCTGTATGGAATGCAGTAAATAAATAATCGTATGCTTTACAGCGGGTATTTCTAAATGAGGCACGATTATTACTGTTAAATGTTTTAACAAAATTAATTAAAACAAACTAGCATTTTTATGAAAAAAATTCTCCTCGCGACACTTTGCGCCCTCTTGTTTTGCCAGCCGGGAATATTTGCCGCTAAAGGTTCTTCAGCAGCTCCAACGGCAAGCACCGAAACAAATAGTACTGCACCTCCATTCACTTCCCTGCAGGAAACAATGGACCAATTTAAAAGTTTAAGCCGGAACGAGCGAAAAGAACGAATAAAGGAAGTGAAAAAAGCTGTAAAACAGTTTAAGGCTGATAAAAAAGCCGGCGCAGCAGCTTCTACAAACACGTTATTACTTGTTATCGTTGCTATTCTGTTGCCACCACTTGCAGTTTTTCTTCACCAGGGCGAAATAAACAGCAAATTTTGGATCGATTTGCTTCTTACACTATTATTCTATATTCCAGGACTTATTTATGCGTTGATAGTAATCCTTGGTAACGGTTAATTCGCACTTATATCAGTTTAAACTCATTATTTTTCAGAAAAAGCCTCGTTACCCGGGGCTTTTTCTATTGGAGTATGAAACCGTCTTATATTTAAACTTACATTATTAACATTGTTACGAAAGCTCTTTTCGTTTTAAATTTTATCCACTTTTCTTAATAACGCGCAGCTTATTTAAAGCAAGCTTTTATATTTGAATTAATTTTATTTGACAAGTTTAGCTAATACAATCTTCAATTAATTTAAAGCCGCAATAGTGAGAAAAATTATCCTTGTTTTCTGTTTCTATTTTTTGTTTTTATCTTCCGTTGATAGCTCGTTCGCTGTGTCAAAGTCGAAAGAAAAAGAGCCTGTTTCACAGTCAGCTACGGAGCCGCCCATTGAAATAATTAAAGATGGTTTGAACGAGTTTAATAACCTTTCAAAACACGAAAAAAAAAGTCGCTTGAAAGAAATGAAGAGGGTGATAAAGGAGTTTAAAGCGCAGAAAAAAGCTGAGGGTGATATTAATACAAATACCTTATTGCTGGTGCTCCTTGCACTGTTTATTCCGCCTTTAGCCGTGTACCTGCATGAAGGAGAATTAAATAACAGGTTTTGGATTTCTGTTTTACTTACAATCCTTGGCCTTGTGCTTTTTCAATTTGGCGGAGTACTATTCTTAGGAACTTTACCTGGTATCATTTATGCCCTTTACATAATATTAAGTAATTAATGGTTTTTGTTCTTTTGTATAAACTAAAAAACCTCCGTCAGGAGGCTTTTTAGTTTATAGGTTTATTTACAATGCACAATTATAACAAGTCCATTGCTTTCGCAAAGAAAGTAAACAGGAAAGGGAGCACAACCCAAAAGAACTTAGGCGCAACAATACACATGAAAATTAAAGCAACTAGACAAATTAAAAAATACAGCCAATACTTCCCGGTAGATTTAGTGGTTTCCATCTGTTATTAAAGTTTACGCAAAATTAAGGTGTTGATATATTATGAACCAATATTTGTTTTATGGATTTTGAACACAGATTGAGCTGTTTTTATTTATTTTCGCCGCATATTAAATTTATTAACCTTGATGAACGAAAAATCTTTGTTGGAAGATCCTAACGATCCCGCATCCAACGATGCTTTTTCAAGGGAAAATGTTATGGAAAACAACAGTAAAGAAAATGAGGAAATTACGCCTAAAAAGGCTGTAAAGAAGAAAGCTTCAAAGGTTACCGCTGAGCCTGTTAAAGTTGAAAAGCCATTAGCAACCAGTTCGGGAAAGGAAACAGGAAAAAAGGCGGCGTCTGAGAAAGTGAGGGAAAAAAAGGCCGAAAACGTGGAGCCGCAGCCGGTAAGAAATAAAAAGGCAGCTGCTAAAAAAGAATCAGCTATAGAATCTCAAGTTCCTATAAACAAGCAGTCGGCAGAAAGAAAAGCTGCTGAAGCACCAAAGAAAGTGGTTGCTCAACAACCTACAGTTAAGAAACTGGCCGCGACAAAAAAACAGTCTTCAATAAAGAAGGCACCGTTAGTCACAGAAGAACCGAAATCTACTGAGCCGGTTGTAACAGAACTGCAGCAAAACAATCAGCAGCCTGAAGTTACTGTTGCTCAAGTGGCAGCTCAAACACAGGAAGCAGAACAAGGCTCAAATATAGAAGACGCGTTAGGAGCAATACAACCGCAAATTGAATCAGAAGATGCTCCACAGCCAAATGAAGTTGAAACTGCACAATTGGAAGCTGCAACAACAGCAAGCACATTGCGTAAAATAATTTTTCAGCTTAAGTTTCATACGGTAGTAGGTCAGTCGTTATATGTGACAGGCAACCATGAATTGTTAGGAAATAACGTTCCCGCCAACGGTTTCCCCTTAAGTTACTTAAACGATGAATACTGGGTAGGCACACTTGCAATACCCGAAAAAAGTTCTTTTACTGAACCTGTAACTTATAATTATTTTCTTAAAGATACTGATGGTACTATTCATGTAGAATGGGGAAATGATAAGATAATTGAACCGCTGGTTTTTCAAACAGAAGAGGCCTTATTAATAGATTCATGGACCCCGTCTTCCCTTGTTGAAAACACCTTTTATACTGAACCTTTTCAGCAGGTTCTTTTAAAGGAGAATTTAACCGAAGTAGAAAGTGAGCAACCGGCAACGATAACACATATATTAAGGGTAAAAGCACCTTTATTAGCTAAGGGCCAGGTAATTTGTATTACAGGATCTATTGCTGAATTAGGAGAGTGGAAGACCGCTAGCCCAATCTTACTTTCACGAAACGCTAACGATGCCTGGCACTCAATTGCTTTTGATCTCTCGCACGCAGTCTTTCCTTTCTCATACAAATATGGGATCTTTGATGTAAATGCGAAACAATTCATACAGTTTGAAGAGGGGAAAAACAGGGTGTTATATGACCATGCTGCACCTGGTAAATTAACCCGGGTTTCAGATGGTTTTGCAGTTTTAAAATTTGCACCATTTAAAGGTGCAGGCGTGGCAATTCCGGTGTTCAGTTTAAGAACGGAAAAAAGTTTCGGAGTTGGAGAATTTTCAGATTTAAAGCTAATGGTAGACTGGGCTAAGCAGGTCGGATTAAAGTTAGTGCAACTGTTACCTGTTAACGATACTACCGCCACGCATACATTTACCGACAGCTATCCATATGCAGCTATTTCTGCTTTTGCCCTTCATCCTTTGTATCTTCACTTACCTTCAATAGTCAATGATGAGAACAGGCATTTATTAGAAGCTTTACAGGAGAAGCAGGCTGAACTTAATGGCAAAGCGGAAGTAGATTATGTAGCTGTAATGGCCGAGAAATGGAAGTTTATAAAACAGGTATTTCCTTCACAAAAGCGGCAGATTTTTGAAAGCGGGGATTTTAAGGAATTTTTTGAAGAAAACGGGCACTGGCTGGTTCCTTATGCAGCTTTCAGCTATTTCCGCGAAAAATATAACACGTCCGATTTCAACACCTGGCCAACGAACCAAACTTTTAATGCAGAACAAATAAGCGAACTTGCTTCATCTCCATTAGAAGCAGATGAGCAGATCAGCGAATATTACTTTGTTCAGTATCACCTTCACTTACAATTGAAAGACGCAGCGGGCTATGCGCACGAAAATGGTATAATCATAAAAGGTGATATTCCTATTGGCATTTATCGTAACAGTTGCGATGCATGGCAGGGTCCTGAATTTTTCCATATGGAGATGCAAGCAGGTGCTCCCCCCGACGACTTTGCAGTAAAAGGGCAGAATTGGGGCTTTCCAACCTACAACTGGCAGCGTATGCGCGAAGATGGCTTTAGCTGGTGGAAGAAACGCTTCAAGCAAATGAGCTATTACTTCGACGCTTTCCGCATCGACCATATCCTCGGCTTTTTTCGCATCTGGAGTATCCCAATGGATGCTGTTGAAGGCATTATGGGACATTTTGTACCTGCTGTGCCTGTTCATATTAATGAATTTGAAGGAAGAGGCATCCAATTTAATCCTGAAAGATTTTGCCGTCCATTTATAAATGATTCAGTTGTATCAGAAGTTTTTGGCAGTGATGCCGAAACTATTAAATCACAATTTTTAGACTTTTCTGCCGAAGGAAATTATACCCTTAAGCCGGAGTTTGATACGCAAAGAAAGGTGGAAGAACATTTCTCAACGCTGGAAGGATCGAAGCAAAACCAGAAAATAAGAGACGGATTGTATGATCTTATCAGTAATGTTATTCTTTTTACGGTTCCAGAATCGGACGGCCAGCAGTTTCATTTTCGCATTGCGGTCGACACTATCCCTTCTTTCCGTCACCTTGATGGTCATGCCCAACATCATGTAAGAGAGTTATACACTCACTATTTCTACCGCCGGCAGGACAACTTCTGGATGAAGGAAGCCATGTTGAAGCTGCCCGAGTTAAAGCGTAGTACGAATATGCTGATATGTGGAGAAGACCTGGGCATGGTGCCGGCGTCGGTTCCCGGAGTGATGAAGGATTTGGCTATTTTAAGTCTCGAGATTCAAAGGATGCCAAAAGATCCGACACGCGAATTTTTCCATCCCAACGATGCTCCCTATTTAAGTGTAGTCACCCCTTCAACCCACGATATGAGCACCTTGAGAGGCTGGTGGGAAGAGGACAGGGCCGCTACTCAACGTTTTTTTAATAACGAGTTAGGACAGTGGGGAACTGCCCCATATTTCTGCGAGCCGTGGATCAATAAGATTATTTTGATGCAACATCTTTATTCGCCTGCTATGTGGAGTATTTTTCAATTGCAGGATATCCTTGGCATCAATGGAACTTTGAGACGTGAAAATCCGAACGAAGAAAGAATTAATGTTCCTGCAAATCCAAAGCATTACTGGCGTTATCGCATGCATTTAACGGTAGAGGCTTTGATGAACGAAACTTCTTTTACACAGGAGTTAAGAGGTTATGTATCACAAAGCGGAAGATAAATAATGGGATCTGTAATAAATAAAGCCATTGAGAAATTGACCTCGGTGGCTTTATTATAAATAATAGTATAAAAGGGTATGTTTAAATCTTTTTGGAGTGTACCTCATCCCATTTTTCAACATCGTTGTGTCACTCACTTGTACTTGTATAGTGTCTATTCGCCCGAAAATGTCAAGCGTTAAATGTGAAACCTGAAAAAAAACTGTGTTTGAGGTCTGATGCTTTCGTTGAAGTTTTAGGTCTCAAGTCTCGGGTTTTCTGTTTCAGGTTGCACATCCCGGGTTTTAATTTGTCTTTAAAGTTTCGCGTTTAAAGCTTTCACGTTTCACCATTCACATTTGCCGATTCACCATTCACGTTTCACCATAAGAACAGATTAATCAATTAACTCCCCATCAACGCCCCCGCATATTTTGAAATTAAAATACAAACAAATAAATCTACCTTTTAAACATCCTTTTACCATTTCAAGGGGGACTAAAACCCACCAGCCTTCACTGGTTGTCGAATTGGAATTAGGGCCTTATAAAGGATACGGAGAGTCGCCTGCAATTACTTACTATGATATTACCGTGGAACAAATGATTGAGGACCTCGAAAAGAAAAAATTATTTGTTGAAAAATTCGCGCTAATTGACCCCGAGAGGTATTGGCATTACCTCCATCATTTATTTCCTAAAAATCCATTTTTAGTTTGTGCATTAGATATGGCCGGATGGGACTTGTACGGTAAAATGAAAGGGAAGCCTTTATACCAGCTGTGGAACACGACCTTGAATGAAGGCATAATGACTGATTATACAATCGGCATTGACACAATAGAAAAGATGGTCGAAAAAATGCAGGAAAAGCCGTGGCCGATTTATAAAATTAAATTAGGAACACCGGAAGATATAGCCATTGTAAAAGCTTTAAGAAAACATACCGACGCCGTTCTGCGGGTGGATGCTAACGCAGGATGGACAACAGAAGAAGCTCTTGAAAAAATTCCGGTATTAGCCGGTCTGGGGGTAGAATTAATAGAGCAACCTTTACACAAAGACAATTGGGATGGAATGAAGATTTTGTTTGAAAGATCGGCCTTGCCTTTAATTGCGGATGAAAGTTGTGTATTTGAAAAAGATGTAGAAAAATGTTTCATGCACTTTCATGGCATAAATATCAAGCTCACAAAATGCAGTGGAATAACGCCGGCCCGCAGGATGATAACAAAAGCAAGAGAACTTAATTTGAAGGTTATGATGGGCTCGATGAATGAATCAACGCTGGGTTCTTCTGCGATCGTTCATTTTATCCCGCAATTGGATTATGTTGATGTAGACGGGCCTTTGCTACTTGCCGAGGACATAGCAACGGGGGTTCATTTTGATAACGGATCCGTAAAAGTTTCGGGTGAACCGGGTTTAGGAGTTTTTCTTGATTTTTAGTTTCAAATCCCAAAGTTTTAATATATTTTTAACGCAGTTTCCACATTGGGGAATAATTGGCCGAAATTGCGAAAGGCAGGAGATTTGTTTGTACTTAACCCGTTGATTATCAGTTGTTTAGCTTTTCGGCATTAATATGGTAAATGACAAACCAACTAAATTAACTGTTATGATTTCAACATCTACACTATTTGAAAATCAACTCATTGATAATTGCATAAAGGGAGAGAGAAAAAGTCAGAAAGAATTGTATGATTTGTATGCCCCAAAAATGTTTTCAATTTGTTTACGGTACTCAAAAAACCAAATGGATGCTGAAGATATTCTGCAGGAAGGTTTTATAAAGCTGTTTAATAACTTGCATAGATTTAGGGGCGATGGGTCTTTTGATGGCTGGGTTAGAAGGATCTTCGTAAACACGGCTATAGAACATATCAGGCGTAAAAGTTTAAATACAACAGTAGGCGAAGGACTGGAGAATTCGATTGTAGACAGGCACGAAAATGCATTAGACAGTTTGTACGAAAAAGATATCATCAACAGCTCAATGACTTTAAGTGATGGTTATAGAACTGTTTTTAATTTATACGCAGTGGAAGGTTTTTCCCATAAAGAAATAGCTAACCAACTAGGGATAACTGAAAGTACGAGTAAATCGCAGTTTTCAAGAGCAAAAGCGTTATTAAGAAACATTATTCAGTTTAAATCGGGCAAAAAAAGTTCAACACTCGCAAGCTGACAAAATAAGTTGGATTAAGATAATCGGCTAATAAAAAAAGTTCCTTCGCGGAACTTTTTTTATTATATGCATTTTAGTTTTGATCGCTTATTAAAGATAATTTTTAATGGCTCACTTCTTTTAGCGACCGGCTTACCACGAAAGTTTTGTCATTACTTATCCAGAAAAAATTTTTTACCGGTATTTTAACAGGCTTCATCAGACTTCAAAAAAAACACGAAGGTTTTCTAAATTTGTATAGATGCTCTAAATCATACCGCGAGAAAAGATTCTTGTAGATTTGGAGATGAACGAAATGCGACGCAACGATGATGCTATAAAAAACTACTGCCTGTACCAAAAAAATAATGAGATAATCGGAAGGATAACTTTTAATATAGTTTCAGTTATCGCCGAAGAAGCGGTAACAGGTGTTAATTAAGGAATAAAGGCAAGATAATTTGCACTATTTTTCTTCTACTTACGTTACATCTGGGAAATATTAAAATTATTATAACTGGAAATGATCTTTAACATTAAAAACAGGTTGAATGCAGGTTTTGCCTCTGCAATATTATTGGTTTTGCTGATTGGCATTATCTCATTTTTTACTTTACAAAAGCAACATAAAGAAGCCGATTTGGTGAAGCACACCTCAAAGGTGATTCACCATTTAGATCTGTTGCAAAATTTATTGGTTGGCATGGAAACCGGTCGTAGGGGATTTAGAAGTACTAACGAAAAAAAGTTCCTGGAACCTTATTATAAGGGGTTACGAAATCTTCCTCCTTCGGTGGAAGAATTAAGGAGATTGGTTTCAGATAACCCGGCGCAATTGAAAAGAACAGAGGCTTTAATATATGAGATAAATTCTCTTTCCGATTTCTGGAAAAATTTGGGCGACGATGCAAGTACGTATACGAGGGAAAGGATTACAGGGATTACTACGGTGGAAAAGGAGAAGATGGATAAAATTCGTCTCCAACTGGAAGAAATAAGTAAATCGGAAGAAAACCTGTTGCTGAAGCGGGAGAATGAAAATCAACGGTTTGTGAAGCTGGCAAAATTAGAATTGGCTGTCGGCCTTTTACTTATTCTTTGCGTGGTTATTTTGCTGATCATTCAGGTATTAAAGGAACTGGGGAACAGGAAGGTTGCCGAGGAAAGTGTGAAGAACAGTTATAAAGAGCTTAGCCTTTTGAACCACGAAAATGCCGAACGAAATTGGCTGTTAGTAGGGTTGTCGGATGTTAACGACATTTTGCAGGGGCATTTGAATATCGACACCTTGTCGCAGGTTGTGTTAGATACAATAATAAAATACCTTGATTTAAGAGCGGGTGCGTTTTATGTATACAATGAAGAAAGGAACAGGCTTGTTTTAACTGCATCGTATGCTTTACCTGGCAGCGCTAAAAAAGAATATCAGTTACATGAGGGCTTCGTTGGGCAGGCAGCTGTTGCAAAAGAGCCTTTAATTATTTCTGATATTCCGCCTAAATATGCTACTGTAGACGGCGCCACTGTACTCGTAGAGCCTGTGCAGGCTATTTATGCTTCGCTAATCCACCAGGGTGAATTAAAGGGCATTATTGAAGTGTTGTCATTTAATGCAATAGGAGAAAAGAATTTAAAATTCCTGAAAATAATTACGAATAATATAGCTGTTGCGATAAATGAAGTACAAACAAGATCGAAAAGGCGAGATTTACTGAAGCAGGTGCAGGAGCAAAAAGAAGCTCTCGAGCACCAGCAGGAAGAGTTGAAGCAAACCAACGAGGAATTAACCGTGCAGGCAGAAGTATTACAAGCTTCAGAAGAAGAATTAAAGGTTCAGGAAGAAGAATTGAGACAAATAAATGCAGAGTTGAAGGAAAAAAACCAGGCTGTTGAAACAGCAAGGCAGGCTTTATCGCTTAAAGCTAAAGAACTGGAACTGAGCAGTAAGTTCAAATCGGAGTTCCTGGCGAACATGTCGCACGAATTGCGAACCCCTCTTAACAGCGTTCTGATCCTGGCCAAATTACTTGCTGATAACAGAGGTCATAATCTTACTGAAAAACAGGTTGCCCACGCTAAAATCATTCATAAATCAGGTTCAGACCTTCTGGAACTGATCAATGATATACTTGACCTTTCAAAAATAGAAGCGGGGAAAGTTGAAGTACATTTAGATGAGGTTGCCATAAAAAATGTGGCAACAGATATGGAGCATTTATTTACTTCAGTTGCAGAAGAAAAGGGAATTCATTATTCAATAATAATTCAACCTGGTGTACCGGAAATTATTGAAACTGACAAGCAGAAAGTTGAGCAGGTTCTTAAAAACCTGTTGTCGAACGCTTTTAAATTCACTCCCAGGAATGGGAATATTACGTTAGAATTTAGAGAGGTTGCAGAAAATGGAAACTACGTAGCAATGTCTGTTAGTGATAATGGAATTGGAATACCGCCAGCTAAGCAACAAATTATTTTCGAAGCATTTCAACAGGCCGACGGCTCTACTAACCGCCGGTTTGGCGGAACAGGTTTAGGGCTTTCAATATCTAAAGAATTAGTGCGGTTGCTGAGTGGTAAAATTGAACTCAAAAGTGAAGAAAACAAGGGCAGTTCTTTTACCATTTATATTCCTGTAAAAAGTATGCACGAGGAAGTGGCAATAATACAGGATACCCAGGAAAGAGAAACTTCTTTTCTTGGAAAAATAACCGGGCAAACCAGAATTACCGATGATCGATATAAACTAGAAAAAGACGACAACATAATGTTGATTATCGAGGACGATGAAAACTTTGCCTCGCTCATCAAAGATTTTTCAAGCTCACATGGTTACAAGACAATAGTTGCATTAAGCGGTGATGAAGGTTTGGACTGCGCAAGAAAATACAGACCGTCTGCAATAATCCTGGATATGCAACTTCCTGTTATAGATGGATTGACATTATTAAAAGCTTTTAAACAGGACCCTGAATTAAAGCGTATTCCCGTACATATTATTTCGGCCAACGATGATGTAAAAGTTACTAGTTCGGGAGCACTTGCTTTTTTGAAAAAACCGGTTGAAAAAGAGGACCTTGAAAGAGCATTTACTTTAATTGGAGAATACCTGCAATCAGCAGTGAAAAGGGTAATGATCTTATCTAAAAACGGGTTAAAAGATGATATTATAAATAGCCTGGTTAAGGAAAAGAACTACGATGTCGCCTGTGATATTGCTGCATCCGTGAACGAAGCAATCGGAAAATTGCAACAGGTAAAATATGATTGTATTATTGCCGATATCGGAAATAACATTGAAGAAGGAATTGCTCAATTAACGATATTAAACGGTCAGATTCTTCCTAAGCACATCCCAACAATCATTTATCTTGACGAAGACATCAGCTTGTCGAATGAATTAAAACTTAAAAAGATCGGAGACGTAATTGTAAGAAAAACGCTGTATAGTAATAACAGGTTATTAGATGAATTGGAGTTGTTTTTATATAAAGTACAGGAGAATAATCCTCCAGCCGTAACTCCCCACATTCCGGCTTCTTCAGGCAATATTTCGCTGGTAAATAAAAAGGTATTATTGGTGGATGACGATATGAGAAACATTTTTGCATTGTCTGCAGTTCTCGAACAGGAGCAAATGGAGGTAATTATAGCCAATGACGGAAAAGAAGCGCTCCATCTTTTAAGCCAAAATAACGACATTGAGATTGTTCTTATGGATATTATGATGCCTGAAATGGATGGATATGAGGCTATGAATTACATTCGGAATAATATGAAACTAACCAATCTTCCAATCATTGCATTAACAGCAAAAGCTATGGCCGGAGATAAGGAAAAATGCATAAAAGCAGGGGCGTCGGATTATATCTCCAAACCTGTTGACACACAAAAACTGGTTTCACTAATGCGGATATGGCTTTCGTAATATATGACAACACAAAAGGCCGATATAACTGAAGACGAGCTCGACGAAATGTTGAATGTTGTAAACACTACTTATGGGTACGATTTCAGTGACTACTCCCGGGCTTCAATGCAAAGAAGAGTAAGCCGTTTTATGGATACCGCAGGTTATAAAACTGCTGTTGATTTAACGTTCCAACTTAAAAAGGACAGATCCGTTTTCGATTACTTTTTACAAAGAATAACCGTGAATGTAACTGAAATGTTTCGCGACCCGGCGTTTTATAAAGTAATCAGGCAAGAGGTACTTCCTGTGCTTGCATCTTACCCAATCATTAAAATCTGGCATGCCGGCTGTTCCTCCGGTGAGGAAGTTTTTTCTATGGCGATCCTTCTTTCCGAGGCAGGTTTGTTGAAGCGCTCCCGCATATATGCAACAGATGTTAATCCATACAATGTTGAAAAAGCAAAAAAAGGGATTTTGCCTTTAAATGTAATGAAAGAGTACAACGAAAATTACATCCAGTCAGGGGGCCAGAACGACTTTGCTTCGTATTATACTTCGCTGTACAATAACGCGATAATAAGAAAAGATCTTAGGGAAAATATTTTGTTTTCACAACACAACCTGGTAACAGACCAGGCATTTAATGAGTTCCAGATTATCCTTTGCAGAAATGTAATGATCTATTTTAACCGGCGACTGCAAAACAGGGTCATTCACTTATTTAACGATAGCCTGTCTACTTTTGGTTATCTGGCTTTAGGTATTAAAGAATCATTGCTGTTTACAGATTTACAAAACAAATTTGAGGTTGTTAGTAAGGATGAAAAAGTATTTCGGAGAATAAAATAATGGCAGGCAACAATACAAATATTGAGCTCATCACTATTGGTGGCTCCGCAGGTAGTTTACCTGTTGTACTTAAAATTATTAAATCGCTGCCTGCCAGTTTCAAAGTACCTATTGTTATTGTAATTCATCGTCAACGGAACGTATCTAGCGAATTGGTTAAGATTTTAAATAATTCGAGTGCATCGAAAAAAATAATAGAACCTGATGATAAAGAAACTATTGGTGATTCTTGTATTTATCTTGCACCGCAAAACTATCATTTGCTAATAGAGAAGGACCGGACTTTCAGTCTTGATTACTCTGAAGCTGTGCTATTTAGCCGCCCTTCCATTGATGTTACTTTTGAAAGTGCAGCAAGGGTATATAAAAAAAAACTTGCTGCTGTTTTATTAACAGGGGCTAACAGCGATGGAACAACAGGTCTGTCAACTGTCGTTCATCGCGGAGGGATTGCTGTAGCCCAGGACCCTTCAACCGCCGAATATCCGGCTATGCCATTGTCAGCCGTAAGAAATGTAAAAGAGCTAACAGTGTTGTCACCAGAGGGAATTGTAAAGTTCCTGGCAGCTTTAATGTCGAATGGAAAATAACGAAATGATGAATGCAAACATTAACAGGCGGTTTTCAATTTTGTTGGTGGACGATCGGCCGGAGAATAATATCTTATTGGAGGAAGTGCTGGAGAACGAGAACCGGAGATTTTTTTCAGCATGTTCAGGCAATGAAGCTTTAAGAATTATTTTAAAAAACCCGGATATAGGGTTGATTATGCTCGATGTACAAATGCCTGAAATGGATGGCTTCGAAGTCGCACGTATACTTAAATCAAATGCAAAAACAAAAGATATAGCTATCATTTTTGTTACCGCAATAAACACTGAAGAGCAATATGTAATGCAGGGTTTTGGTGAAGGGGCAGTGGATTATATGCAAAAACCGCTTGATATAAATGTTACCCGTGCTAAAGTAAATGTTTTTGAAAAATTATATTTTTACCAGCACGATCTCAAGCATTCTTTGAAAGAACTGGAGAAAGTAAATAAGCAGCTTGAAAAATTCGTTTATGTTGTTTCCCACGACCTTAAATCTCCATTAGCCTCTGTAGTTACGATCCTTTCCACCTTAAGAGGTAACCAGGTAATCGAGAGTGACCCGGTTGTTCATGAAAGAATAGAAATGGTTTCAATGGCAGCGTTCCACCTTGCCGATATGATAGATTCTATCCTCGATTATTCCATTCATAGCTTGTCTCAGCAAACGATTGAAGAGGTAGATACATTTGAATTACTTAACCAAATTGCTTATTTACTTTTTCCCCCAAAGAACATTCAAATAAAAGTTTCTGAAAGCCTTCCGGTCATCCATACCAGGAAATTAAAATTGCAACAGGTTTTTCAAAATTTGATAAGTAACGCTATTAAATACAACGACAAACGACAAGGACTTATTGAAATAGATGTAATTGATAAAGAAGATTTTTACGAGTTTTTAGTTCGGGACAACGGACCAGGAATAGCAAAAAAGGATATGGATCGTATTTTTAAACTATTTGCAGTAACCGAAAATAAATCCAATAAAGACAGCAGTACCGGTATTGGTCTCAACTTATTAAAAATTATAGTGGAGGAGCAGGGGGGAAAGGTGTGGGCCGATTCTGAATTAGGAAAGGGCAGTACTTTTCACTTTCTCTGGAAAAAGTAGTTTTTTTTTGTGGTACCAACTGTATCAATCGTAGTAACATCGTTGCGTCGCACTCTTGTGACTTTAGTAAACAGACTAGGCCGTGCTGCGATAGAGCAGTTATTTATCTGCATTTTTCAACTTTTATTCAAATTTCTCGTAAGTTTCCTCTAAAGCATTTTTAATTTCTCCAGGCGTCGGCCATACTCTTGTTTCGCATTGTTGCATCCTTTTTTGAGACTAACTTCTATTAACTCAGGTGGTAATTCCGAGACCAACTGAGCTATTTTTTGTTCCTGTTAAAGAGCAAACAAAACAGCTTCTACTTCCATTTCTTATTATTCAATAATTGTAATTGGTTACAGTCCGCTTCCGTTCGCACTTACAAATGAAGCTGGTTTTTTTGTTTTCCAAATTATGGTTTAAAAGTTGATAAGGTAAATGTTGCTTGAATATAGAAAACAAAACTGGAATCAATAATACCCTTATAAAGCTCTAACGATGATAAATAAAATTTATAGTTACAACGGCTACCATTATAAAGTGCTATCGACAGGTTTAATGAAAACAGGCGTATGGAAACGACTCTTTATTCTCAGGTTTTTATGGACTTTTAGCTCGATGAAATGGATAGATTGTGTAGTATATGAATCAGTCTCAACGCAGAAAGTTTTTGTGAGAGATCTGAAAGACTTTAAAAAAAAGTTTAAAGAGGTAGAAACTAACCCTGTTGAATTTGCAGAAGCAACGAAGCGTTCTACTTCCGATAATGAAAGGTTACAGGCAAAATAGGAATTAGCTGCTCCTCGTTTTTCTACAAAACGCGGTTGGTCGCTATCCTTTATAACCAGTAAAATTTGGCTGTACTTTCCTTTGATTGCGACTCTTTATAATAGCTGCTACCTCTTTTAGAAATCTTTAGGAAGGTAAAACTTATTTTTTTCCTTTAACTTATTGTCCTCATACAGTTCAAACAAGAACCAGCCCGCATGAATAAAATTTGATTTATCAAGTATCAGTGGAGATTCTTTTATATTATGGATCTCAAAAAGCATTGAGCCGTTTTCTTCGAAGATCTTTAGGTTGTATTTCTTTTCACTTATCGCAGGCAGTGAAACATTTATATAACCATCAGGATTGAGGTAAACGAATGCCGATGCTTTAAACAGTTCTTTGGCAACATAAGGACTTAAACCAACAAGAGAGTCATTGTAAGCATACATAGTGTCTTTAGTTAGCCGTAAAATGCTATCACGAAAGTTTCTGAAAGAATTAATAGAAAGTCTTCTAATTAAACTATCCCTGATTTTTACCAATACCACACGCTTATCACCCGGAACAACATTATTAAAGTTTGGTCTATTGATATCACGTAAACTTATTACATCTTTTGCAACTGGATGTCCAGTTCCTGCAGTGTTTTCTACCGAAAAACCGTCGGCCCTTTTAACTTTTGTAAAAAAATATGAACCGCCTTCAAGCACATAAAAAATTCTGTAGTAAGCTTTGTTCCCCGGACTTTTTGTATCTGTGAAACCGTTTTGAGGAAGCTCAGGTGATGTTGCTGAAAATATAGTAGAATAATATTTTAAACTGTCATAGGAACGTTGAATATTCAATTGAATAAGAGAATCGTAGGGATTTGTCCAACTGATAATTACTCTGTCTCCCCTGCTTACCAACGTAAACCGGGGCAGTGTATCCTGGCTAAATAACGTACCGGTGGCCAGGATCACAAGAATAAGGATTAGTATTTTTTTCAACTTTTTTCTATTATTGCGGCAAAGATAGTGGGTGAAGTATAAATTAAAACGCTAAGAGTTCACGAGGCAAACTTTTGTTTCCCTGCAACCCTCCGCTATGTATCATTAACAGCTTACTTGCAGGTTCAAAAAACTTTTTCGTAACAAGGTCTTTTATTGCGTAGAACGTTTTACCGGTGTATATAATGTCTAAGGGCAATCGGTAATTTGAGTGCACATCGTTTATAAAGTCGATAAGAGGTTTTGGGTATTTACCATAACCGCCGAAATGATAATCGTGTATCATTTGAAATGTTGCTCCCGGTTTTTGTAGCGCGGTTAAACTCAATACTTCTTCATGCAGCGAAACGTTTCCTTTCATACTGCTAATGCCGATAACTTTTTGATGGTTGCCTGCCGATAGAACTAATCCTGCCAGCATGGTGCCGGTTCCCACTGCTGCTATAATGTGAGTATAATTTGAAAAATCTGCTATTTGAAAAATTTCAGAAGCGCCTTTTGCTCCCTGTTCTCCGTAACCTCCTTCGCTAATCCAGAACCAATTGTTCGTAGCGTAATCATTTATGATTGCTGCTTTTTTCCTATAGCTCTCACGAGTAACAAAAATCAATTCCATTCCATATTCCTTTGCCAGTTTCAAAGTAGCCGTTAAAGCCGGTGATTGTTCTCCGCGAATTATTCCAATACTTTTTAAACCTGCCTCCTGGCAGGCATAAGCGGCAGCAACAATATGGTTTGACCACGCTCCACCAAATGTAGCTACGGTAGTATGTTTTAAAGCTACAGCTTCCTGCAAATAGTATTTCAACTTAAACCACTTGTTGCCGCTTACAATTGGATGGATTTTATCGAGGCGTAAGACGTCTAAACTAATGTTTTCAGCAGACAGCCAGGCTGCCTGTATCGGTTGTATCGTAACTAAATCAAAGTCCAATGGTATTGTTTTTGCACATGGAAGAAATTATTTGCCGCATGAGCGGTAATATTTAGTTTCGCAAAGTTTAAAAAATATATATGCAACCAACATTAGTTATTTTAGCCGCAGGGATGGCAAGCCGCTATGGAAGTATGAAACAAATTCAATCGTTTGGGCCTTCAGGCGAAACTATCATGGATTATTCTATCTATGATGCCGTACGTGCAGGTTTTGGAAAAGTGGTTTTTATTATCAGACAAGACTTTGCTGAAAATTTTAAAAATATTTTTGAACCAAAATTAAAGGGAAAAATCGCTACAGATTATGTGTTTCAAAGCCTGGAATCTTTTATAGGAGAACAGCAGGTGCCTGCAGAGAGAACAAAGCCCTGGGGAACCGCTCATGCTGTTTTATGTTGTAAAGACGCTGTAAAAGAGCCGTTCGCAGTGATAAATGCGGATGATTTTTATGGAAGAGATGCCTTTCAAAAAGCATACGATTTTCTTACCTCTTCAACTGATAAAACTACACAGTGTATTATCGGATATGAATTAAAAAGAACACTAAGCGAAAACGGAAGTGTTAGCCGCGGCGTGTGTGAGGTAGACGAAAAGGGTAATCTTGTTTCAATAAACGAAAGAACAAAAATTTACCGCAACGAAGAAGGAAAGATAACTTATGAGGACGAAGGCGGTTTGCATGAAGTAAGTGAAGACAGCGCGGTAAGTATGAACTTTTTTGCGTTTACACCTGAAATTTTCCCTGTTATTGAAAAACAATTCAAGGAGTTTTTGGCTGAGAACCTTAGTAACCCGAAAGCTGAATTTTTTATACCATTAGTAGGAGATAAGTATATTAAATCAGGTATGGGAGTAATTAAAGTGATTTCTACACAAGCGCAATGGTTTGGAGTAACTTATAAAGAAGATGCGCCGGTGGTTCAGAAGAGTATAAATGATCTTGTGCAGTCAGGAGAATACCCTAATAATCTTTGGGGATAAACGACGACTTCCAAAAGATTGAAAAGGGCCGTGAAAATTATTTTTCCGGCCCTTTTCAATTAAATGAAACAAGCTGAAATATTAATGACCTTTACCATAAAATTACAGACAAAATAAGGCTATTTAACATGAATACCACCGCTGCCAATAGCTATACAAATAAAGTGATTGCGACCCTTCGGCTTCGCTCAGGTAAACTGCTACGCTAAGTTCTATCAGGAATTAAAAGTTGAACTGAGCGTAGCAACGATGGAGCTATGAAAACTGCAGTTTGTATCCAAAAGAACTTTTGCTTTAGCCCGAATCTTCTCCCAATGAGAATAGTCTTACTACAGAGAATTCATCAATTGTTCCAATTTGCGTTTGTATTTTTCCAATTCTTCCATCTGCTGTTTGATAAACGAATTGTCATCAAACTTGCCGATTACTGCATCCATTTCCTGCTGGTTCTCGAACGGCATTACCCTGAAAGGATTTGAATAATCTTTTGACCGGGAATCGTAGATCCCCTTTACCATCCATTCTTTTGTAGCAACAGCTGCATTCAGCAAACTGATAAATGTACCCTCGTCAATTTTCTTTATATTAATACCTGTAACGCTATTTAAAGCGTTTAATGCCTGCGTTAATTTTTGCATCGGATAGAGCGCAGACTGTTGACGATAAAAATCATGAAATGCCTCCCATGATTTTATTTTTCCGTCACGCACTTTTTTTGTGACCAGATTGATTTCTGAACGTGGTATCAGTTGTCCGCCTACGTTCATCCATTCACTCGCTGTAGATTTAGAGGGAAGGGTGCTTATAATGTTTTGGAATCCTGCAAGGCTCTTTCCTTCTGCATACTGCACAATCTGGTTGACACAGTGCAACTGTACTAATTCTTTGAAGATCTTATAGCTCTTACATATTTTAATGAGGACTACTTTCCGTTTGGAGTTCTCAAATCCATCGGCAAGAATTTCAAGATTGTCTACTACCGGGTCTTCATTATCCAGTAATTGTTTTCCTTTAAGAATTACTTCAGCATCAGCAACTTCTTTTTCGGGTTCCGACATTTTATACCATGCTTTGCCGGTAAACTTTTGAAACAGCTTAATTGCTTCCACTACTTCCTCAATGCTGTCGGGCGCCAGGTAGTCATATTCAAGGTGTTGAATCCTTTCGGTTCTTTTATCGCGGTCTTTGTATTTCCAGCCGTTTCTTTCCAGTGCATACATGTTGTACATAAACCAATACCCAGGCATAACGACGAGGCGGTTCTTTGTTACGTCGTTACTGATTAAAGAAAAGGGAATGGGGATATTTAACTCTGCAGGGTAGTCTCCTTTTGCGAGAATTGAGTACGTGGCAAACTTTGAATTATGTTTCAGGCTTACACATAGTCCGGGCCAAAATCCACGGGCGGCCATTAATTCTCCATCTGCACTACGGCTATTGTGGTTTGAACCAATGGTAGCACCAGCAGCAATATTACTTTGACCCATAACAGTTGCGGCAGTAAGAAACGAATTATTATGGTGTTGTTCGTGAGCAGGAAAAATAAGTGAATTTAATACTTCGCAACAGGAGATGGTTGAGTTATTGCCAAGGTACGAGTTGATAAGCCGGGCTCCATATTTCAATTGAGAATGCGAAGCCATTACAAATCTTACGGCTTTAACTCCATAAAACGCCCTGCATCCAAAACCCATGATGCCATTCACCATTTCACAGCCTTCACCTATCTGCGACTTGCCCTCGGGTCCTGAATTGATGGTGAGATTTTTTAGCTTATTTGCACCCTTTAAATATGCATCTGACCCTACCCAAACATCTTTAATGATCCTGCAATTTTTAACGACTGTTCTGTCACCTATTTTTCCGTAATAGCCTCTTAGTTTGTCGAATTTGGCCTCTGTAAACTCTTTGAACTTCCGCAGCAAAACCTCGTCGTCCCGGAACTTCGTCCATAGGTAAGCATCGCCGGCCGTCATCCCGTTAAAAGGAATTACCCTCCTGCCACCGTTTTCGTTACAGAGTTCAAGCCAGATCCTCACATCTTCATTTTCACCTTCCTTTAAAATTCCATTACCAAATTTTGAATGATCGCTGGTAACGAGTTCATTTACGTTGGTAATAATTACTTCACTTCCGATAATATAATGAGACATGTAATTCACATTATCTATTACCACGTTATCGCCAAAGTCGCAACTTATTATCGTGGAATTATATAAGCCAACAGGAACTTTTAGATCGCTGAACTCAAGGCAAAAAGCTTCTAATTTGCCTATTCGCACCAGACCATAAAACTTACAGTTCTTTACAAGCTCAGGGTTGAAGGCATCAGAAACCAATAATTTATTCCAGTTTTCCGAGGTGTTCCTGTTTCTCACCAATACTTCTATTTCGTAAGCTGTAAGTTGGCGGTAACTAATGCCGTTTTTGTTCTGAATATTTCGGAGATAATATTCATCTTTTCCTTTTGGTAGATATTCAGGGGCAACAAATTCGTAGCCAATTGAAGCAATACTTCGTTTACGAATTTCATTGGTGGTACCAGGCATAGAATTGGAGAGATTTATTAAATGGTTAAAAGCCCCAAAACGAAAAGGGGCTTAAAAGAAATAAAATGAACCGGGCGATTTTCTTGAAGTATCCCGAAAGCTATCGGGAAGTGACCCTACCTGCGCCATTTGCCGAACGATGTCTCTATGTCATCTAAAAAAAACCTGGTTCATTGTACGAAATGCAGTTTTAAACTATTCAACTGTAACCGATTTTGCAAGGTTGCGCGGTTTGTCTACGTCTAAACCTTTTGCAATACCGATATAGTAACTTAATAATTGTAAAGGAATAACACTAAGAAGCGGAGCCAATGCTTCATCAGCATCGGGTACATACATTACATCGTCGGCCATTCCGGGGATTACCGTATCGCCTTCTGTTGCAACCGCAATTACTTTTCCTTTACGGGCTTTTATTTCCTGTACGTTCGATACGATCTTTTCGTAGTATTTGTCTTTCGTTGCCACAAATACTACCGGTAAGTTTTCATCAACCAGGGCAATAGGTCCATGTTTCATTTCTGCCGCTGGATAACCTTCAGCATGTATATAAGAGATCTCCTTTAATTTTAAAGCGCCTTCAAGGGCCACCGGGAAATTATAGCCACGACCCAAGTAGAGAAAGTCTGCAGCATCTTTATATTTCTCTGCTATCGCCTGAATGTTCGACGTATCTTCTAAAATCTGTGCTACTTTATCAGGAATGTTCCATAGTTCGGTTAACAGGTGCTGGTATCTTTTTTCATCAATGGTGCCTTTAGCATAACCTATTTTGAATGCCATCATTGCCAGCACAGCTAACTGCCCCGTAAATGCTTTGGTGCTTGCTACACCAATTTCTGGTCCTGCGTGTGTGTACGCGCCTGCATTGCTCATGCGTGCAATACTGCTGCCGACTGCGTTTACAACACCAAAAATAAAAGCACCTTTCTCTTTAGCATTTTCCAGTGCCACCAGCGTGTCTGCAGTTTCGCCACTTTGTGAAATCGCAATAATTACATCGCCTTTATTTATGACCGGGTTACGATAGCGAAATTCACTTGCATATTCCACTTCAACCGGAATGCGGCAGATATCTTCAAACAGGTATTCGGCAAGCAAACCAGCATGCCAACTTGTTCCACAAGCTACCATCACTATTCGTTGCGCATTGATAAGGGAAGGGAGGTGATTTTCTACACCGCTCATTGTTATTGTACCGGCGTCGGCATTTAATCGACCACGTAAACAGTCGAAAATCGATCCGGGCTGGTCAAAAATTTCCTTTAGCATGAAATGGTCGTAGCCACCTTTCTCGATAGCCGCCAGTTCCATATCCAGCTTTTGGATAAAAGGAGTTTGTTTTTCGTTCCCCAGGTTCTTAAGAATAAGTTCATCTGGCTTAACGATGGCTATTTCATAATCATTTACATACACCACCTCTTTTGTATATTCAATAATAGGAGAAGCGTCTGAAGCAAGAAAATGTTCACCCTTACCAATGCCAATAACCAGCGGGCTTCCTTTTCTTGCAGCAATGATTGTTTCAGGGTCATCTTTATCAATCAGCAAAACACAATAGGCGCCAACCACCCTTTTAAGTGCAATACGTAATGCCTGCTCTGTCGTGCAATTGTTATTTTCCTTAATATCTTCTATAAAATTCAGTAATACCTCGGTGTCGGTATCACTTTTAAATTCGTAGCCTTTCTTTTGAAGGTCTTGCTTAATTGATGCATAATTTTCAATAATGCCATTATGTATCATGGCAAGATTTCCACTTTTGCTTCTGTGTGGATGCGCATTCCGATCGCTCGGCTCACCATGTGTTGCCCAACGAGTATGGCCGATGCCTGTAAACGCGTGCACGTCTTTGCCAACTACACTTTCTTCCAGTTCGGCTACCTTTCCTTTTTTCTTATAAACTTTAAGATCTGCATTAAGCAATGCAACCCCTGAGCTATCGTAGCCACGGTATTCTAACCTCTTTAAACCCTTAAGAATAATAGGGTAAGCTTCACGCGGCCCTGTATAACCAACAATTCCACACATGTTTTACTTAAATTTACGGATGCAATATCCTTATTTTAAAATTAAAACCATTTGTTGAGCACATGAGTTATAATAAAATGAAAACACACATTGATTTTACAAATGATCATATTTTGGAGAATGATAACGTTTTACTACGTCCTTTACGTATATCGGACTTTGTAAATTTAGTCAAGTTTAGCGTTGAGCAACCGGAGTTGTGGAAATTCTCCCTAATTACCGCCGCTGGAGCCGAGAACTTAAAGAAGTATTTGCAGTTGGCCGAAACAAACCGGGTGCAGCAAAAGGAGTACACTTTTATTGTTTTTGACAAGAAAAAAAATGAGTATGCAGGAAGCACCAGGTTTTACGACGTACAACGCGACTGTCAAACTTTGCAATTAGGTTACACCTGGTATGGTAAAGAGTTCCAGGGTACCGGGTTAAACAAAAACTGCAAGTATCTGTTACTGGAGTTTGCTTTTGAAAAATGGAAGGTGGAAAGGGTGGAATTCAGGGCAGATAGCAACAACGAAAGAAGCATTGCGGCTATGAAAAGCATTGGCTGTACTGTTGAGGGAGTTCTTAGAAGCAATATGCCAAAAAGGGAGGGAGGAAGGAGAGATTCGATAGTGCTGTCAATCTTGAAAACAGAATGGGAGAACGGAATAAAGGATATGCTCAAAAAGAAAATATCACTTTCGTTGAAAAAGTAATTTTTGTTCCAGGCAGAATTGCCGGGGTTAAACATTGTTGCGTCGCAGTACGTTCATCAGTAGCTTTGCTATTGGGCCTTTTCTGGCGGGACCAATAGCCTCACTCTGATAGCAGGGCGAAATATTTATTTGGCCCTTGCTCACAAAACAACACATGAATTTCATTTTTGCACTCATCAAAACATCATTTATGCGCCACATGTTCAGTTACGGTTTGCTTTTTTTTACAGGCATTGTTGCGTATGGTATCGCAAATTTTGCCATCACTGGAAATAATATGGACATTATAACGAAAGCATCAATCAGTGGTGGTGTTACCGCTGCAGATCAAAATCCCCTTTTGCAAAAGTGGGTGGGGCCGTATGGAGGTATACCACCATTTGACCAGGTTCGTGTTGCAGATTTTAAGCCGGCACTGGAAGCGGGTATGGCAGAAAATCTATCAGAGATAGACCAAATAACTTCGAAAGCTGAGACCGCAACATTCGAAAACACGATTGCTGCAATGGAGCGGGCAGGTAAAACATTGGAACGTGTTCAAACAATTTATAGCATCTGGAGTTCAAATATTAGCGGACCTGAGTTCCAGGCTGTAGAAGTTGAAATGGAGCCAAAGCTTGCAGCGTTTGCGGACAAAATAACACAAAACGAAAAGTTGTTCAAACGAATAGAGAGTGTTTATAATTCACCCGCTAAAACAAGTTTTACACCTGAGCAGCAGCGGTTAACCTGGTTGTATTATACCAATTTCGTTCGTGCCGGAGCAAAGCTTGAGGGAACAGCGAAGACCCGTTTATCTGCAATTAACCCACAATTAGCAGGATTGTTTACCAAATTTAGCCAAAATCAGCTTGCCGATGAAGCACAGGTACTGGTACTTGAAAGTGAAGCAGACCTTGTTGGACTTCCTCAAAGCCTCAAAGATGCCGCTGCTTCTGCCGCTAAAGAGAAACAGCCGGGTAAGTGGGTGGTTAATAATACCCGTTCATCTGTAGATCCGTTTCTTACTTACAGCGACAGGAGGGACCTGCGCGAAAACGTATGGAGAATGTTTATCAACAGGGGTGACAATGGTGGCGAGCACGACAATAACGAGGTTATTACCGAAATACTTCAGCTACGTGCTGAACGTGCGAAGTTGCTAGGATATAAGACACACGCTCACTGGCGTTTAGAGAACACCATGGCAAAAACGCCTGAAAGAGCCATGGAATTAATGGAAGCTGTGTGGACACCGGCCGTTTCCCGGGTCCATGAGGAAGTAAAAGACATGCAGGCACTGGCAGATAAAGAAGGTGCGAACATAAAAATAGAACCCTGGGACTATCGCTACTACGGCGAGAAAGTGCGGAAAGCACGATACGACCTTGACCAGAACGAAGTAAAACAATACCTGCAGCTTGACAAGTTGCGCGAAGGCATGTTCTGGGTGGCAGGTGAACTTTTCGGTTTTAGCTTTATCCCGGTTACTGATGTTCCGGTTTATCATGCTGATATTAAGGTTTGGCAGGTGAAAGATAAAAACACAGGTAAACCCATTGGCTTGTGGTATTTCGACCCATATGCTCGCACAGGCAAACGCTCGGGCGCATGGATGAATGCTTATAGAAATCAACAGAAGTTAGATAGTGATATTCTCACGATTGTATCTAATAACTCTAACTTTGTTAAGGGTAATCCCGGTGAACCCATACTTATTTCCTGGAATGATGCAACTACTCTGTTTCATGAATTTGGCCATGCATTGCATGGTCTTTCGTCGAATGTTACGTATCCTTCCCTGTCGGGAACCAATGTGTTCCGTGATTATGTCGAGTTTCCGTCGCAGTTGCTCGAGCGATGGCTTTCAACGCCGCAGGTACTGCAGGGTTTTGCTGTTCATTATAAAACAGGTAAACCTATTCCACAAAACCTTGTTGATAGAATAGAACGTGCTGCAAACTTCAACCAGGGCTTTGCAACTACAGAATATTTAGCAAGTGCACTGGTTGACATGAAACTTCATTTAGCCGGTGATCAAAAGATTGACCCGGATGTGTTTGAGAAGGAAACGCTCGCCAAACTAGGGATGCCGAAAG
>JAQBNO010000041.1 GCA_028288485.1 Segetibacter sp. | reverse complement strand
AAAATTGAAACGTATGAAAGTGCCGTTAAAAAATATTGTCTGGAAAGAGGGAGAGTTTTATGTAGCTCAATGCTTAAATGTGGAAGTTTCAAGTTTTGGAGACACTAAGGAGGAAGCTTTAAAAAATTTACAGGAAGCTTTAGATTTATATTTTGAAGACATGCCCATTGATGATGCTCTTAAAATAGAACAGGTAGAAATTATCTCAACGGAAATGGAACATGCCTAAACTTTATTCTTCTGATGAAATATTAAAAGTTTTGCAGAGACACGGCTTTGCCTTTGTTTCTCAAAATGGCAGTCATATTAAATACCGTAAAACAGGTAATCCAACTTTAACCGTCATCGTTCCTGCTGACAGAAAGCAAATTCCTTCCGGCACCATTCATTCCATCCTTAAACAATCAACACTTTCAAAAGGCGATTTTGAAAAATAAAGATTTTCACCATCCACCCGCTGCTATCCGTAGTGTTTCGCAGGACAACTACGGAGGCAAATGGAAAGCCACACTGCGTCTGGTATTTGGAAAACTGATGCCCCAGTTCTTTGTGACATTTTTGTATTTTATTACAAATGCATCAAAACGAAATGAAAGATGCATGGATACAAAATAAGAGACCAATATGCCACACTTTATAACATTTTCGGTTGTTGAATGGGTAGATTTATTTCGTCCTGCTGGGGTCTCCTCTAAAGGATTTGTGCGAGGACGAAGTTGGCAATTAATTGCTAATCATCTTATCAACATAAAACCAACTTTACGCCTTTTATTTATTCTTATTTGTACCGCTTTTTTTTGTCTTTTTTGGATTACGTTTTTTTTCTTCTTTCAATTCGCTATTATCTTTTTCAACTTTTAATAATGCCTTTTTCTTTTCTATCAAATCATTTAAATCAATTGACGGCAAAATATATCTTCCAAAAGGGCCATTTGCTGTAAAATTGCTGATAAGTCCCCTGAGACTGTTTAATGCTATATAAATCGTTGAAAATCCTTCTAGGTTTTGCTGTATGTTATCAGGCAAGCCTGCTTCTTCATCGAATTTAAAAATGCAGGCAGCTTCTGCCATTAAAGTGTATCCCGGCAGTTTTTCTTCCGAACGATTTATTTCCGTTTTTATATATACAGTTAGGAATTGGTCTTTACTTAAAGTAAAATCTATGTCTATCTCGTATTTCTGGAAGTATGATGTTAAATCTTCCTCCTCATTCTGGGATGAAACAATACTGAAATCCATTGCTGTTATTGCAAAGTCAAGTACATGTAAGGGAGATATGTTTGGTTTCATTATCCCGCTGTTTGTTTGTATTTATTTTCTGTTTTCATCATGGCAACTATTTCATTTGTTTTGTCTTTTTGTTTACTCCCCTTCAAACAATACATAATACAACCATTAGCTGTATAGCGCTTATTATTAAAAAAGCCAACGGGTAGTTGCTTAGCCAGGAAATCTTCCTTAGTATCCTCGTTCAGCTTTGCATTGATCTCGAACGAAATATCCAAAGCATCTTCCAGCTTTGCCAAAATGTAAGTGTTCACCTGTTTATTTCCCCTGAATAACTGGGTAATATAACTTCTGGAGGTACCAAGAGCTTCCGCTAAATCTTTTTTCTTAATATTCTTTTCTTCACAAATTTTTTCTACCTCGCTCAAAAACCTGTAAGAGATCATTCGCGCATCATGCTCAGTTTTATCCTCTTTAGATTCAAATGAAAATAAATCATCGAATTCCGGATTTACTTGAATATTATTCAATTTTGTATTCATATTGCGCTACTTTTTCAATTATGGGTATTTCTTTTTTACTTACTTTTTCCGACTTCTTTTTTAAATAAATCTCAGCCGTAACAATTATACAAAGCCCGTCTTCCATTTTTTGTTCCTTACAGTAAATCCTGTCATTTTCCTGCCCTTTAAAAAATTTCATTGCAGTTACATCCTTGCACTTTTCATTGATTTCCTCTTTATCATACAATTCTGTATTCTTATGGCCTTCCAATATTAACTGCACAATGTGCAACCACTTTTTAGTATGTCGAGGTGATTGTTTGATATAGGCAAGAATTTCGTTTTGATTTTCTTTATCAATACAAATCGCCTTTTTCCCATCTGTTGATTTTCCTATTATCTTACAAACTCGTGCCAAAGTTAAGCTATTGGTTAATAAAAACAAAAATTAAGCTATAAGTTAATTCTAAAATTATATTTTTTCCTCAATTAATCAAATCTCTGAATTAAAATCTTACAAATCCAAGCGTATTAGGCATCGCCCCCTGCCCTCCGTAGTGTTCCGCAGGACAACTACGGAGGCAAATGATAACCTTAACTGTGCTTTGTATTTGAAAAACGGCGGTTCTTGTTAACTAGATGCCTAGCTTATCAGGAGTAATTATGTGTACTTAATTGGAAGTGCTGGAAAAGGTATTGTGTTGGCTGATATAGTAGGTGATTGTAAGAAGTATACAAGTAAGCAAAATTGAACCCGCAACCATCGTTTCGCAACATCTAAAGCAGTCTTGACAGGAGGTATAATAAAATTTAGTCCTGTTTGTAAGTTTGTAATCCGGGTCTGTTTCTATATGGTTTTTTGTTAGCAATCTATATTCTAAAACTTATTTTATAATTCCCTTATCAGTTCTTAATATTTTTTTCTATATTTAAAAGGCAATTTTTAAAAAAAACTATAAAACAAATCATTTGAAAGATAGTGTAAAGAAGGACAAAAGCTTCGATAAGAATAGAATTCCTATTCCCTTGGCCACTGGCTGGATAGGTTTATTAATTGCTTACGTGTTGCCGGCTGGGTTCTCTGGCACTTCCGGTTTCCTCGTCGGGCTTTTGATTGGATTTGCATTTATAGTACTGATGGATACTGATAAAAAGAATAAAACCAAAAGGGAAAAACTGGACAGTACTGAAAACCAAGAATCATATACCTTAAACGATCATAAACAACACTTTTAAGCAATATGAGTGATGATAACAAATCCGCCTGGGAAAAACTAGCCGAACAAGTAACAAGTCCGTGGGATTGGGTTTTTATCGGTCTAGGCTCGGCGGTTGGTGCCGGTGTAACTTTAGTTACACACGGAACTGATTTGGGTACGTCTATTGCAGCCGGAGCTTCAACTGGTTTCACCCTGAGAAAGGCCGGAAGTGCTAGTTTCAAAAAAAGCTTCTCCATAAAAAAGGCTAGGAATTTGAAACGAGTTTTGCATGATAAAGGATATGATAACGAAGCAAAAAGCTTAGAGGAACATATATTTCTTTTCCGGAATGGATTATTTACACAAGATGAATTTGAACAAACGCTCACCAAGTTTACTGATAGAATTAAAAGAGAAATAGATTTCACATCAATTGACCGTTTCGCTTCACCAACTTTACTACCATTGGAGGACGATTAAGAACTTCTTCGTCCTGCTGGGTCTCCTCTCTTAGCCTGGCAGCCTGGCAGGAACGCCTGCTTTTCTGCTGAAACCCTGTAGCATCTGTACAAGTGAGTGACACAACGATGTTGACAGTAGTACATTAGTTAAGTACAAAAAAAGGGATTTACTTGTCAATGTCATCACCAAAGAGTAACTCTCATCAATTGAACATCTAACAACAGCAAATACACTACGTTCCATTTCAGCTGGGTCGGATTATTATGGATATAACTCAGTTTTTGCAGAAATACCGGCCTGCTCCATAAATCTATGCTTAAAGCATTCCTCTCCCAAAACTGGTACTGCCTGTTCCTTGCTTTCACTCTATAATTTTCCAATTCCTTGTTTCCCTCTGTTCTGCCTTTCCGCCTTTGCAGGTGTTCTTCTCCGGCTCTCCGTAGTGTTCCGCAGGACAACTACGGAGGCAAATGGAAACCCAGACTGTGTCTGGTATTTGAAAAACCGATGCTGGAGTTCTTTGTGAAATTTTGTATTTTATTACAAATGCATCAAAACGAAATGAAAGATGACGGATACAAAATAAGAGACCAACATGCCGTACACTTTATAACATTTTCGATTGTTGAATGGGTAGATGTATTTCGTGCTGCTGGGGTCTCCTCCGAACGATTTGTGCGAGGACGAGGGACCCCGGCTCTCCGTAGTGTTTGTCTCGTCCTTGAATAGGTTTACAATTAAAATTTTAAAAGATGGACAACATTGTAAACAAACAGGCAATCATTGACGAGTATTTATTGGGAGGGATCAGTTACCGACGCCTATCAAAAAAG
>JAQBNO010000101.1 GCA_028288485.1 Segetibacter sp. | reverse complement strand
TGGGCAAGAAATTCAATTTGGTGTAAAGGGAGGGGTTAACCTGGCGACTGTTAAGTATTTGAATGAGGATAATAGCCGGGCAAGAATAGGGTGGAATGCAGGAGCAATAGTGGAATTGCCAGTGCAGGAAGACCTTTTTATACGGCCCGAAATAGGCTATTCAAGTAAGGGGTTTGGATATTCTGCTACTGGAACCGGGCGTGCGGGAAGTGTGCGGTTAAACTATGTTGCAGTTCCTGTATTGGCAGGTTACCGGGCTAATAAAAATCTCTCGTTTCTTGCTGGTCCTGAGTTCGGTTTTTTGCAAAAAGCAGCTTCAATATCACAGGGTATTAGTTCCAACATTACCAACTCTTTTAGAAAGTTTGATGTAGGTGTAGATGTAGGAGTAACCTATAGCCTAAACAGGTATACTGGTCTCGATCTTCGTTATAATTACGGCTTTAAAGACCTGGTAAATGTTGGATATACAGACGCGAATGATAATTTAATCGGACAGGGAAGAACAGGTGCAAACAGGGTGTTTCAAATAGGCATATATTATTGGCTGAGCCAATAAATAATAGGGTGCGCTGTGGATTTTGCTGGTTTTTTCGCTGCAGACCTGTTGACCACGGCTGTTTTAGATCAAAATGAATGAATATGGAAGTTAACTTTCCCTCTCTAAGTACTCTTTTATAGATTTACCAATAATGTAATTCCATCCTTCGGTAAAACTTTCCTTTGCAAAATCAGGGTTGTCGGTAGTAAAGGTTTCCAATCCTTCGTGTGTCAGCTTTAGTCTTGTCTTATGGCCTTCTTCAAACAACTCAAAGGTTACTAAACTATCCCCCGGATAATTTTCATACCTCCAGCTATAGCTTAATTTTTTGTTCGGCACTAGTTCTTTTATTTTACAAAAGTGCAGGTAAGTCTTTTCTTCTGATCCCCCCGTAAAGTGGAATTCAAAACCTACTTCAGGTTTAAATTCTGCTAATTCAAAATACCAGTTTTTCATTTCTACTTTATCGGTTATTGCCTGCCATACTTTAAAGACCGGAGCATCGATAGTTACTTCTTTTACAAGAGGATCATTTTTCATTTTCTACGTCGTTTTTTAATGATTGTAATTTCTGGTCCCACAACTTGCTTAAACGATCTGTCCAGTCAGTTACTTCCTTTATTTTATCGAGGCGGGCTTTACAATATCGCTCTCTTCCTATTTGCTCTATCATGATCAGCCCACATTCAGCTAGTATTTTTATATGTTTTGAGATCGCCGGCCGGCTCAGGTCCAATTTTTCAACTACTGCGTTTAGGGGTAACGTTGCTGATGCCAGCATTTGAATGATCTCTCTTCTTGTTGGGTCGGCTATTGCCTGGAAAACATCTCTTCTCATTATGCCCTACGATTATTGGATGATCAGAGTTATGATACGTAACCAGGCCGTTACACCTTTATTTTTAATTTTCTTTCCATCCGTGGTTCCTTGTAACGATAGGTTTTAATTTATGTGTCCAAACAATAAAAACTTGTAGCGTACTGAGGAACGATGCCATGAAAACATGCGGTATAAGTGAGTGACACAACAAAAGAACCAATAAAACTCGCCCGATGGTCCATAAAAATTAATAAAAAAAAGCTGATCTGGTGCAAAAGAATGTAGTACATAAGCGGGTAACAATATTTTAAAAGTTTCACGTTATTTATTTTTCTGCCTATATATTTGTTTACTGTCAATTCGACTGCATGTATTTAGCAGGGCCACACATTATTGCTACCTGGTTCGACCTTGTATCCTTTTCAACGGTGGATAATCATAACTGCAGTATTAACTACTTGCCTGGCGTATGCACAACTATAGAGGTTCGAGAATATTTTCGTTTGGGAGTCAGCAGGAGTGGAGCGCAAACACAGCCGGTCGTCATAGATAATCATTTTAGATAAAAGTAAATTTATAAATATGCAAAATGCTATAATCGCTTCCGTCGTGTATGCCTTGTTAGGAATTGGGATACTTCTAGCGGTCTTTATACTTATAGAGGTATTAACGCCGAAACATAACCTACGGCGGGAAATACTCGAAAAAAACAACCTGGCTTTGGCGGTATTGGCAGGCTTCTTCATGGTGTCGATGGCCATTATTATTGCATCAGCCATTCAATAGAACTACATGTATTGAAAATGTACCGGTGCGTAGTGCTTGTTGTTGATTACGATTTTCGTTATAGCAACGTATGGGTTAATATACGAACCGGTAGCAGGCACCTGGCGGGTTACCTTTCAGGCGATATTGTTACACAGTTTAGTATCATTATTGGCGTGTGTTTATTTTCTATACGCATTGGTTCTTTCTGGTCGATGTATTTCAAATAGAACTTCTTCTAAAACAAACACATGAGCAATGGGCAGCGGGTAATAAATGATTTAAAAATTCCCCGCCGAAGTATTGAAAAGGTTATCGAGCACATTGATATCATGAAAAAAAGGATAAAACGTATGCAGTGATTTGAAAAAAGGACAAATAGGATTCATGCGGTCAAAACGGAGCGTCGCAAGCAAAGTTGAACAAAGTGAGATGCTGGTTTCAAAAGGAAGCTGACTGCATTAAACATTATTAAATAAAAAAGCGGACTGTTTTAAAACAATCCGCTTTTTTGTTGCCCGACAAGGATTCGAACCTCGACAAACAGTACCAAAAACTGTCGTACTACCATTATACTATCGGGCAATCCTGGCCCGTCAGGCGGGCGTAAATTGGAGTGCAAAAATAAGGCTTGCACACATTCGACCAAATATTTTTTTAAGTACTGAAAAAATAACTCAACAAATCTTCAGATCTCAAAACTGCACAATCTCAAAATCTTCGCTCCTACACCCTCTCTTCCTCTTCTTTTAACTTTTTAATAAGCTCCAGCGAAGCATCTACTTTGTCGGCCAGGAGCGTAATCAGCGAGCCGGGTTGCGCATTTTTATATGCGTGAAGGAGCGCTTCCTTTTCACTTAAAATAACTGTAACGGGGATTTCGCCATCTCCGGATTCCCTAATCCCATCCTTAAGCAAATCGACAATTTCTTCTGCTGTTCTTCCTCTGAGGTACTTATCCTGGCGAATAATGATCTCATCAAAATATTCAGCCGCAATTTTACCCACTTCCCTGATGTCCTCATCCCTGCGGTCGCCGGTTCCTGAAATAATTCCGACTTTTGGATAAGCATCCATCTTACTTATAAAACCACCAAGCAGCCGTAGTCCGGCAGGGTTATGGGCAAAATCGAGCAGAACCTGGAATTTTTTAAACCTGAAAAGGTTTAACCTTCCGGGAGTTTGAGCCGCAGAAGGAATAAATGTTTGCAAAGCTTGTTTAAGATCGTCGATAGTGATATTGCGGTACAGGTAAGCGGCTAAAATAGCGGGTAAAGTATTCATGATATTGTGGACCGCCTTTCCACCGTAGGTAAGCGGAATATCGGTTACTTTATGAACCCTGATCTTCCAGGTGCCTTTTAAGATAGAGACATAGCCGTTTTCATAGACTGCGGCATATCCACCATCTTCGCAGTGTTCTTTGATCCGTTCGTTATTTTCATCCATGCTAAAAAAAGCCACGTTACAATCCAGGCCCTTTCTCATCTCGTAAACGAGGTCGTCATCAGCGTTTAAAATTGCATAACCATGCGGGAAAACAGTTTCAGGAACTACGGCTTTTACTTTTGCCATTTGTTCCAGGTTGTCGATTCCTCCAAGTCCAATATGATCTGCGCTAACATTGGTAACAATGGCGATGTCGCAATTTTGAAAGGCAAGGCCCGATTTTAAAATGCCACCTCTTGCACATTCTAAAACAGCAAAATCAACGGTTGGATCTTTTAAAACAAATTGTGCACTAACCGGACCTGTACAATCTCCGCGCATCATCAGGTTGTTCTGAATATACACGCCGTCGGAAGTGGTGAAGCCAACCTTATAACCCACCGCCTTACAAATATGTGCGATTAGCCTTGTTGTGGTAGTTTTACCATTTGTGCCGGTTACAGCGATAATGGGAATTCGGCCGGTAGTTCCTTTAGGAAACAACATATCAATTACAGGTTCTGAAACATTACGAGGTAAGCCGACCGTCGGTTCAATGTGCATTCGAAAGCCAGGTGCTGCATTTACTTCCAGTACCGCTCCGCTGTTTTCTGTAATTGGTACTTTTAGGTCAGGGGCCATTATGTCGATGCCGCAAATGTCAAGTCCGATTATTTTTGATATTCTTTCGGCCATGAATATGTTGGCTGAGTGTACTTCATCTGTAACATCGGTACTGGTGCCGCCTGTACTTAAATTAGCGGTTGGTTTCAACAGTACGAGTTCGCCTTTTGGTACAACAGTATCGAGTGTATAACCCACGTCGTTTAGCATTTTTTCCGTAAAGCCATCTACTGTTATTTGTGTCAAAACTTTTTCATGTCCAAATCCCCGTCTCGGATCTTTATTCGTTTCGTCTATCAGCCATTGAATGGTATGTTCACCATCACCCACTACACTTGCCGGGGTTCTTAATGCTGCGCAAACAAACTTATGGTTTATAACCAGCACTCTAAAATCAAAACCGGCAATGAACCTTTCGCAGATTACGCTCCTGCTATACAATTGTGCTGCCTCCAACGCTTTTACAGCTTGCTCCCAATTAGTGATGTTAGTGGTTGCACCCTTACCATGGTTTCCATCTATGGGTTTTAGTACGATAGGGTAGCCAATGTCATCAATCGCCTCCTGTAATCCTTCCGGGCTTCTTATAATGGTTCCTCTTGGTACAGGGATTTCTGCCGCTCCCAACAGGTTTTTCGTTTCTTCTTTATCTCCTGCAATATCTACTGCAATGTTTGAAGTGGTACTGGCTATTGTTGCACGAATTCTTTTCTGGTGAATTCCATAACCCAACTGAACCAGGCTATGCTTGTTAAGCCGGATGTACGGAATTCCCAGTTTTGCAGCCACGTTTACAATTCCGGCGGTCGAAGGGCCTAAGGCGGTGTTTTCGCGTATTTCGCGAAGTGTTTGAATATCGGCCTCGAGGTCGTAGTCAACTCCGTCGGCAAGTGCCTGTGCAATTCTAACTGAAGCTTCACCTGCAAATACACCTGCGTCTTCTTCCATATAACTGTATACTACATAATATTCACCTTCTTTACCCGTGCCACGCGTTCTGCCAAAACCCGTATTCATGCCTGCGAGGGTTTGCAGCTCAAGCGCCATATGTTCAATTACATGACCCATCCAGGTTCCTTCTTCCACTCTTTCAAAAAAGCCACCGGGCTTTCCTACACTACACCGGTGTGAGTACATGCTGGGAAGCAGTTTTTCCAGTCTTTCCCTAAATCCCGGAATCTCATTTGTTGGGCGTGCTTCCATCTCTTCAAGATCCAGCCTTATTTGTATGAGCTTATTGCGTCGAACGCTCCAATAGTTCGGACCACGTAATACTTTTGTTTCTACAATTTTCATAAAGAGTGGTGTTTTTTTTTGATGTTACAGCAAATGAATATTATTATGAAAAACAGTTTAATTAAACTTAATGTATTACAAATTGCTTACCATCCCCTGTGGCCTGTAATGGGGAAATATGTTGAAAGATAATGACATCGCACCGTTTTTTTTATTTCTCTGCTGCTAGCGTGTTTAAATTTTATACAATATCTTTAGCCATTAAGAAGTTAAATAAGAGAAACAGAACCGCGGTTTTCCTTATTAATACAAAGGAAAGACTAAAGTTGATTGCGATCTTGGTTAAATGCTTGCTTCTGCCATAATGAATAACTCAAATGGATTACATTTGTATCATTGTCTAAACACTAAAGATGGCGGAAATTAAAGGAAAACTTATTGCAATTGGTGGTGCAGAAGATAAGGGCACAGAATTGGAAAAGGTCCTCTCTATCCACCACAATCTAAATTTTTTCGAACTGGGCATCCTACGCAGGATTGTAGAAGAAGCAGGCGGTCTTTTAGCCCGGATTGAAGTGATTACTACTGCCTCCCGTATTCCATTAGAAGTGGGAAATAATTACCTGGAAGCTTTTGGCAGAATAGGTTGCACAAATGTTGGCGTAATGCACATCCGAACACGTGAAGATGTTATGGAGGAAGACTACCAGGAGAGGATAGAAAATTGTGATGCAGTTATGTTCACGGGCGGCAATCAGTTGCGTCTTACTTCAATATTTGGTGGCACCCAGTTTCTGAGAACCCTTCATAGCCGGTACAAAAACGAAAATTTTGTAGTTGCCGGCACCTCTGCAGGTGCAATGGCGATGAGCAATACCATGATTTACGAAGGTGAAGCATCAAGGGCTCATTTAAAAGGAGAAGTGAAGATCACTACTGGGCTGGGTTTTATGCACGGGGTAATTTTTGACTCTCATTTTGAAAAACGCGGCCGTTTTGGACGACTTTCACAGGCTGTTGGTTCCAACCCTTCTTGTATTGGTATTGGTCTTGGCGAAGATACCGGCATGTTGGTTACAGACGGTGATCAGATGGAGGCAATTGGTAGCGGCCTGGTTGTTATTATTGATGGTCATGATATTCGTCACAGCAACATTGCCGACATCCCCGAAGGTAACCCGATGAGTGTTGAGAATATTAAAGTGCATTTGTGTGCTAAAGGAAACGGCTACCTCGTTCATGATCGTAAGTTTGTAGAGCGAATGGCCGAAGAAACCACACCCGTAATGAAGGACTGGGATTAATACTTTTGAAAATATCTATATTAATGAATGACCGGTTAAGCCGGTCTTTTTATTTTTACCCCGACCAGGTTGAAGTGATTTTTTGAAAGTCACCAGCAGTTCTGATGGAAGCAGTTGTTGCGACGCTCCGTTCAACTGCAGGCATTTGGGGAGCATAAAGAACTTTTTTAGTTGGTTATTGCTCTTTTATTTCTCTCTTATGTTAACGCACCATCCGTTTTATTTGCTGTAACAGAAGGCTAAAAAACAGTAAATTGCCACTGTCTTACATCCATCGCTAAATAAGTCTCGTGAGTTCAAAGCTTATATTATTTGCTGCATTTGTCTTGAGTATGTTCCTGATGTCGCTCAATTACAGGAAAAAACGAAAGAAGATAGTTTTTTTTGGGGATTCAATAACCGAACAGGGGGCCAGGCCAGGTGGATATATAACCCGGATTTTACGACATTTAAAAGAATACGCAATTGATGATGACTACGAACTGGTTGGCGCAGGGGTATTTGGAGACAAAGTGTATGATCTCTACCTGAGAATGGATGAAGACATTCTGTCAAAAGGAGCTGATATTGTTGTGATTTATATCGGAGTAAACGACGTGTGGGATAAGGTGGCTAAACTAACGGGAACGGAGGTTGAAAAGTTTGAAAAGTTTTACGATGCTATAATCAATAAAATACTGTCGGCAGGAATAAAGGTGGTGTTGTGTACGCCCTCATTAATCGGGGAAAATTTAGATGGTAACCAGTACGAAGATGAACTTGAAATGTACAGCCATGTTATTAAAAGTCTTGCAGTAAAGCACGATCTTGAGGTGATTGATTTAAGGAATGCGTTTGTCTCCTACAACCTCACCAACAACCCTGATAACGCGGAACAAGGTATATTAACGGTTGATATGGTGCACCTGAACGACAAGGGAAATCAATTAGTAGCCGACGAAATGTGGAAAGTGTTGCAGAACATTAAGTAGTAAGTAGTTTCTTTAGTAACACTGATATTTCTTCCGCAAGATCCATCACCATCACATGTTCTCCGTTATTTATTGTATGGTCTGCTTTTACATAACGATAAGGTAAAAGTTTGTCTGCGCTTCCATGAATATGAATGACGTTCTTTGGCACTTCCGTGTTTTTCCAGTTGAGGATTGCATTTAAGGCCCAACGGATAAAAGCTGAGTCGTGGTCCCTCATTATTTC
Source organism: Segetibacter sp. (assembly GCA_028288485.1). Taxonomy (GTDB): domain Bacteria; phylum Bacteroidota; class Bacteroidia; order Chitinophagales; family Chitinophagaceae; genus Segetibacter. Next base: position 39,183 of record JAQBNO010000101.1, on the reverse strand, counting down.
CTGTTGAAGTTTTTTTTGTTCGGCACCTTTTGCGCCTAAAATTCTTAATACGAAGCCTGCAGAATAATTCTTGATCTTATTGGTATGTAGTTTATAAACAGGAAAATGACGCCACATTCGTAAATATGCAGGAATTTCAAGGTAGGTTTTCGCACTGGCAATCACGATCACTTTTGTATTTGGGTGTTTCTTTGCTATTTCAGTTGCCAGCATTCCTCCAAACGACATTCCTACTATTGTAGCATTTTCGTCGTTGATGGACGCGAACATTCTTTCCGCGTAAGAAGGAAGGGTTTCGTTAGGATGAGGTTTAATCCAATCAACAAACCGGGCATCGCAAAATGACAGATCTAGAAATCCGAAGGAGCGGCTGTCGGCACCTAAACCTGGGATGAAATGAACTTTTTTCATTTGTTCTTATCTCGTTACTTAAGATTAGCCCGTGAACTAACGTGACTTAATTGATTAATAAAATATTTTGCACTTGAACAACCAGGATGCAAAGCGCAATCTCGTATATCAAGTCCTAACTCAAATAGTTTGCTTACTAATCTAATTTTACCTGCAGTTTTTTTACCAACACCTCTACCGGTAAACTTCACAGATAAATAATTTATCGTTTCAAAGGGTTCAGGTTCATCTTGAGGAGTTGCAAAAGAAAATGCAGGATTATTCAGAAGGGTTTTAGATCTTCCAATTCGAAATCAACGAGTGACTTAAAGTTTTTAATATTTATTTTCTTAATCCGCATACTTCAAAAGTAATTAAAACAAAAAAAGCAAAATGCAGTTCTTTTTTACTTATTTCTTCAGCACAAATCTTTTATACACCAATTCGCCCGATTGAAGTTGAACGTGCGCCTTTGAACCAACCACCCCTGCAAATTCCTTAAATATTTCTTGCATCCACCCCGGTATGTTTTCCCGGATTCTTTTTTGTTTTATCGGTTCTTCCAATTCAATAGCTTGCTTTACGTTGTTGCTGATATCTTCTTCTGAAACAAGTTGCATTCCTGAAGCAAGTAAATCTTGTTGTAATGTTTCCATTCCATCGGCGGTCCTGATGTCTGCACATAATAGATATCCGCCAGGCCTTAATACCCTTTTCACTTCCGACAAGAATGCAGGAACTGAACCATAGGCATGAGATGATTCTATGTTAATTACCACATCAAACGTTTCATCAGTTAAGGGAAGTTTTTCCGCGCTTCCCTGTATAAATTCGATTCCCTGACCAATTTGCTCCCTGGCTATTTTTATTGCACTAAAAGCGATGTCTACCCCGGCAAGCTTTTTTGGATGTAGGTATTTTTTGATGTAACCAAGACCTCCGCCTCGCCCGCTTCCAACTTCTAACAGGTCAACTCCGGTTACATTTATTTTTGAGGCGAGGTAATGATACAACTGTATAGGGTAACGGTTAATTTCCTCTGAATTATCAAGAATAAGAAAGGGTTCACTTTTAAAAGGCGTGTAGCCGTAATTCATAAATGACCAATCTTTCACTTTGAATTTTTTTGACAACAATTCATAGACAGGTTTCCAGATCAACCTTCTGAAGAAAGGATAGTCCGTTAATTTCAGGAAAATTTTGGCTAACATAAAGCTTACATGTTGGGTTACTAAAACCAGGATTGTCGGAAGGTACAGTAACGAACTGTTATTTTAATAATGCTGCAAACTGTGAGTGAGAGCAGGCTAAACATTCAGCGATAGATGATTAAAAAATTTATTAATTTATGCTTTAAAAAACTTCTATGGAAAAGTATAACCAGGATGAAATAGATAAGAACCTCCAAAACTTTACCGGCTGGGAATACAAAAACAATGCTGTTGAAAGATCTTTCTTATTTAAAGATTTTAGCGAAGCATTTGGATTTATGACAAGAGTGGCACTAATTGCCGAAACACTGGAGCACCATCCTGACTGGTCAAATGTTTATAATAAGGTAACTATGAGACTTAGTACCCATGATGCAGGCGGAGTTACGGAAAAAGATTTTGCATTTGTGAAAAAAGTGGAAGGTTTATTTGCAAGTGAAATGCTGGGATAAAAGATTAAATAAGCCGTCTTAACAGTTTCAAAGAACACAATGCTTTAAGTTTCCTGTCGGTACATGTACTCGCTTTCAAACTAATACAAATGCATCGAGAATAATGAGAAGTGCGGCACATTTTATATTATGCATCGTAATGATACCGGCAGGAAATAATCAAATTATTTCTTCCTTTACCTCATAAACTATTCTATGTTCCTCATTTATTCTTCCTGACCATTTGCCTTTTAAAGAATGCTTTAACGGTTCCGCCTTGCCGGTACCTGAAAAAGGGGGATGCAATTGCTATAAACAGGGAGATGATTGTTGAAAGAATTTTAGGATCATTTTTCCATTCTTCTAACCGGTGTAAAGCTTCCGGACTTAGGGTAAGTGTCTTCCTATATTACCATACTTTTCTTGTAGCTCTTGTACGGTAATGTTAGTCACTTACCTTGTTGCAGGGAATGTTCGGATTGTTGAAGATCGCTTTTATTTGTTTCAGAAGAAAGCAAATAAAAGCGATCTTCCATCGCTTCTGTTAGGCTGATTTCAATAAATTTATCGTTGAATGCGGCCTTGATAGAATTAAGCAACTCCTGCGATAATTTCAGTAGCATTTAAGCGATAAATAGTAGTATGTCAAAAGTTATGAAATAATGTAAAATCATGCGGGATAATGTTTGAGATAAGGAGATGGCTTTAAAATCAGAGGAATATGAGAAAGAGTTTGTTTAATAAACAGAGCTCAACCTTCTGCAAGGCAGTAGTAAAAAAAGCGTATAAGCTAGCCGATGTTGTCTTAAACCTGGTCTTTCAAAAGTTAAAAATATGACCAGGAAAAAGATGCGCAAGGATTTGCGGACGAACGTAATGCGACGCAAGAATGATTCGCAAAGACTTAATGTTAGTAACCAAAGCAGCTTATATAGCTTTTACCAGGTAAAAATTCGTCTTCCCTTTCTGCACAAACAAATACTTACCGTTAATAAATAAGTGAAGAGCCACTTTAGCCGATACGTCGGTTACTTTTTGTTTGTTAACACTCACCCCACCGCCCTGCACCATTTTTCGTGCTTCACCTTTACTGGCGAAGATGGCGGTATCGGCCAGGAAACTAACGATATCAGGATTATTATCAGAAAGTTGTTCTTTATTTACCTCTACTGCCGGAACGCCTGTTAGCGTAGCATCGAGTTCGTCTTTCGTAAGTGTCGCTATTATTTGCAAAGTGTCTTTACTAAACAACAGATTAGTAGCCTGGATGGCTTTTGCAAGATTTTCTTTTCCATGAACAAATGCAGTTACTTCTTCAGCAAGTCTTTTCTGCAGTTTCCGTTGTTGTTCGTTTCCTTTGTGTTCGGCAAGAATTTGATTGATTTCGTCCTTGTTTAAAAACGTAAAGATCTTAATGTAGCTTTCGGCGTCTGCATCAGAGGTATTGAGCCAAAACTGGTAGAATTCGTAAGGCGACGTTTTGGTGTCATCGAGCCAGATATTTCCTTTTTCGCTTTTTCCGAATTTAGTTCCATCAGCCTTTTTAATGAGGGGGCAGGTGAAAGCAAAAGCCTCTCCTGCAGCTTTACGGCGGATTAGTTCTGTTCCCGTAACTATATTTCCCCATTGGTCGCTTCCGCCCATTTGGAGCTTGCAATTTTTATTGGTATACAGGTAATAGAAATCGTAGCCCTGGATAAGCTGGTAAGTAAATTCGGTAAAGCTCATACCATTTTCGCTTTCCAGCCTTTTCTTCACGCTATCCTTGGCCATCATATAATTTACGGTTATGTGGCGGCCGGCATCACGAATAAAATGCAAAAAGGAAAAATCTTTAAACCAATCGTAATTGTTGGCCATTTCTGCCGCATTTGGCCTGGACGCATCAAAATCAAGAAACTGTTCTAATTGTTTTCTTACACCTGCGACATTCAACTGAAGCACTTCTTCGCTAAGCATGCTCCTTTCTTCGCTTTTACCTGTCGGGTCACCTACCATTCCCGTTGCACCGCCCACTAATGCAATAGGTTTGTGTCCTGCTTTTTGCAGGTGAACAAGCAATAATATAGGTACAAGGCTGCCGATATGAAGACTGTCGGCAGTTGGATCAAAGCCAATGTAGGCTGTCGTCATTTCTTTTAATAACTGCTCTTCAGTTCCCGGCATTATATCCTGTATCATTCCCCGCCAGCTTAATTCCTCGATCAGGTTCATCGTATTTTTTAACTTTGGGCAAAAGTAAAGCAGAAAGTTTAACCTGAATAACCAAAAGAAACAGCCTTTGAAATAGGAGCTAGAGTAATAAACGAAGCGCTTTGGGCGTTGTCATCTTATGCCGGCAGGAATACCGCCTGGTTCAATTATTTTCACCTGGAGGCAATATATCTCCAGGAATCAAAATAAAATAAATTTTTTTCGTTGAAGTGGGTATAGTTATAAATCTTTGTTGATCATGAACCTAAAGGCATGGTGGTTTTGTATTTTTCTTTTCATTTCATCCCTGGCTATTGGTCAAACTTACCCCTATAATAATGAATGGATAGATTTCAGTAAAACCTATTACAAATGCAAAGTAATGGGTTTTGGCCTCGATGAAGTGAACGTTCCCATTAGAAAAGGATTGGTGCGTATCCCTTTTTCAACACTTGCTGCGGCTGGTTTAGGAGCAACCGCTTCAGAACATTTTCAGTTATGGAGAGATGGAGAGGAAGTGCCGATATTTGTTTCTGCTTCTTCAGGCACCCTTGCGAACAGTGACTATTTGGAATTTTTTGGGGAGATCAACAATGGCAAACTCGACCGGCAAATGTACCGGGACCCGGATTTCCAGCTAAGTGACAAATGGAGCCTTCAAACCGATACCGCCGCTTACTTTTTGACCGTTAATACTGCCTCTGCGAATAAACGACTTGTTACAGTAAATAATAATGTAGCCAATAATACTCTACCTGCAACACCGTATTTTATGAATACTGTTGGCAGGTATTTTCGTTCTGCCTTATCCAATGGCTTCTCTGCCAGCCTTAACAAAAGCCTGTATTCCTCCTCTTACGATCGGGGTGAAGGTTGGGTAAGCCGTGCAGTAAGGCCTGTAGCGGGTTGTGGGTCTGCGACTTTGCCACAGAATTTTTTCAATTTGTATCCTTATCTCGCAGGGCCGAAGATGACAATGCGGGTAAACGCTATTGGAGATTTACAAAACAGCCGCGTCGTTCAGATCAAACTGAATACGGAAGTAGTTACGACCTTTCAGATGGATTATATTAATTATGTAAAGTCGACAGCGGCTTTAAACGTGAGCAAAATAAGTACAGGTACTGCCAATTTTGAAATCGTTAATAAGAGCCGGAATGGCTGCGACGAAATGAGGGTAGCTATGGTTGAACTTACTTACCCGAGAGTCTTTAACATGGGTGGCGCTTCAATTTTTAACTTCCCATTAGAAAGGTCTTCAAAGGGACATTACCTTGAAATCACCAATTTTAAACATACAGGTGTTCCCCCGGTTTTATATGACCTGGCAAGTGGAAAGCGATACGTAGGTAATATTTCAAATCCCGACACGATAAAAATTGTACTTGCACCTTCTGATGTTGATTATAACCTTGTACTTACAACGTCTTCAGGTGCATATTATAAGGAAATTACAAATATTGAAACGAGAAAATTTACTGATTTCTCCACTGTTGACAAGCAGGGCGATTACCTGATTATCAGTAACCCGCTTATTTATGGTAGCGGTTCTGAAAATTATGTAGAGCAATACCAGCAATACCGGTCTTCGCAGCAGGGCGGCTCCTTTAATGCAAAAATTATTGATATAAATGAATTGGTTGACCAGTTTGCATGGGGTATAAAAAAACATCCTCTATCGATTAAAAATTTTCTACGCTTTGCCCGCGAAAATTTTGCTGCTGCACCTAAAAATGTATTCCTGATTGGCAAAGGTGTTGTTTACAATGAATATCGTTCGAACGAAAGCAATTCCCTGGCCGACAGACTTAACCTTGTGCCTACCTGGGGTAATCCCGCATCGGATAATTTGCTGGCTTCTGCAGACTTAACGGCATTACCTGCTACCCCTATAGGGCGATTATCGGCGGTTACTCCCCGCGAAATAGGCGACTACCTTTTAAAAGTAAAGCAACATGACTCGACTAAAGTTGATACGACACAAACAATTGAAGCAAAAGGGTGGATGAAAAATGTGATACAGATTGAAGGAGCCAACGATATTGGGTTAGGTAACCAGTTGGATGCTTATTTAAATAATTACAAAGAACTTATTTCAGACACAGCTTTTGGCGCCAACGTCGCAAGCTTTAGCAAAACAGCAGATCCTGCAGGATATCCTGAAGCTGTAAATTCTTTCAAAAATATTTACGAAAAAGGCGCTTCGCTCATTACTTATTTCGGACATTCTTCTGCTACCAGTTTAGACTTTAACCTGGATAATCCCGAAAACTACAATAACCATCATAAGTACCCCATTTTCGTTGCTAATGGTTGCAGTGCGGGTAATCACTTTTTATTTGAACCTGACCGGCTAAATACCAAGTCTACCATTTCGGAAAAATTTGTATTGAGTCCTGAAAGAGGTGCAGTTGGTTACCTCGCCAGTACCCACTTCGGAGTTGTAAACTATCTTGATTTGTATACCAACGATTTCTATAAAGCGCTGGGTAAAACACGATACAATCAAAGTGTAGGCGCTGTAATTACGGAGGCAATAAGATCGTCGTTGGATTCAACGGGTAGCGATGATTATTACAGCAGGGTTCATGCCGAGCAATATGCTTTTCATGGAGACCCGGCTATTATGATCAATTCGTCTCCACTGCCTGATTATGTTATAGAAAAGCCGCAGGTGCAGGTAACACCGGCATTTGTTTCGGTTTCGGATTCGGTTTTTGCTGTTAAGGTAAAAATATATAATATAGGACGGGCAACAGGAGATTCTGTATCATTCCAATTGAACCGGGAAAAGCCGGATGGTGACATCGTTAACCTCGTTACAAAATCATTTTCCTCAATAAAAGTTTTTGATTCAATTACAGTTGAGATACCAGTAGTTGGAAACCTTGAAAAGGGAATAAATAAAATAACCGCAACAATAGATTATAAGAGCAGCGTTGCAGAATTGAGTGAAAATAATAATTCAGTTACGATAGAAGTAAAGATCTCTGAAGATGAAATCAGGCCGGTTTACCCTTATAATTATGCAATCGTAACAGATCCAGGAACTAAATTGTATGCATCAACAGTTAACCCGTTGAATATTTTACGGGATTATGTAATGGAAATTGATACGGCTACCTTATTTAATTCATCTTTTAAAATTGTAAAGAAGACTACAGCTACTGGTGGTATTGTTGAGTTTGATCCGGCAATTACTTTCGAAAGCGGGCTCACTTATTACTGGCGCGTAGCACCGGCAAATGAAGTCGATCCTCATTGGCTTCTTTCATCTTTTGTATTTAATCGAAGCGGTTTTACCGGTTCGCAGCAAGGGCATATTTACCAGAATTTGAATTCAGAACTAAAGTCAATTTCATTAGACAGTTCGGGTAAGTATACTTACAAAGGAAAAGTTCATAATTTATTCATTACTAACTCGATCTATCCAACCAGCGGTGTTGAAGACGGGCATTTCAGTGTAGCAGTAGACGGCTCAACTTCTATTGTAAGCGCATGTGTTGGTAGCTCAGTCATTTTTAATGTGTTTGATCCTGTTACTTTTAAACCAACGCTTAATACCACCCAGCCTTTCGGTGCCCCACTTGCGTGCAGTGCCGGACGCGAGTATAACTTCGAATATTCATACGCTACAGCTGCTTCCCGTAAAAATGCCATGAATTTTATCGATGCTGTTCCTGCCGGATCTTATGTTTCTGCCAGGATTATTCTAGATGCGCCTTATAATTCTTTTGCAGCCAATTGGGCCGCCGATACAGCTCTTTATGGTAAGGGAAATTCTTTATACCACCGGTTGAAGCAAAATGGCTTCAAGGTGATCGACTCGTTTTATAAAGCCCGGACGTGGTCATTTGTGTTTAAAAAAGGTGATCTATCTTTCACCCCCGCATATGCAATGAGCAATGGGGTGTATGATCGTATAACCTTATCAGTAAACTGTACCACTCCTTATACACAAGGAACAATTACTTCTCCTGCTTTCGGACCGTCTAAAACGTGGAAGAATGTTATCTGGGAAGGATTTAGTGCTGAAATGGGTAATGATGTTCCATTGGTGAATGTGTATGGTATCAAACCAGGTAAAGCAGATACTTTACTTTATTCGCTCGATTCTACAAAACACAGTTTCGATATTTCTGCGGTTGATCCTGCTCAATACCCTTTCATAAAGTTGCAAATGAATAACAAGGATTCTGTTACAGTAACTCCTTACCAGTTGACTAACTGGAGGCTTAGTTATGATCCTGTTGCTGAAGGCGCAATTGCTCCAAACCTTTATTACAATATTCCTGATTCTGTTTCAGCCACTAACCCCGACACAAACTCCGTTGCGGGTTTTTTAAAGCTGGGAGTCGGTTTTAAAAATGTCTCAGATGTTGATTTTGATTCCCTTGATGTAAAGGTCACTTTATTCGACTCGTTGCAAAATGAATATGCATTTCCCGTTAAAAAGCTTCATCCGCTTGCTGGCGGCGATACGATGCATATAAATCTTGATCTCGATGTTTCCGGTTTAGGTGGTTGGTATAACGTATTTATACAGGTAAATGCTGCAAATGCGCAACCCGAGCAATTCAGCTTCAATAACTTCCTGTACAAAAAGGTTTATATAGAAAAGGCAACCACCCTACCTGTAAGCCTGGTTGATTTCAATACAGTGTTACAAAAAGATTATGTAAAAACCTCGTGGGTAGTAGCAAGCGCAATGAATGCAAACCGGTACGAGGTAGAGCACAGTTCCAACGGCATAAGTTTCAATACTATTGGCACAGTAACCGCCACCAGGCAGAATAGCTACTTCTTCAACCATTTCAATCCTTCGGTTGGTAAAAATTACTATCGTCTTAAGATGATCGATAATGACGGCAGCTTTAAATTCTCAGGGGTAACCGTGGTAACTGTCGAAAAAGGGATCGAGGTAACTTTGTTTCCAAACCCGGTTAAAGACCTACTAACCATTAAATTGAATAACATAGATAACAGGTTGTTTGATGTAAGAATGCTGAATATTTATGGACAGCAATTATGGCACCGCAAAGTAAATGGAGCAGTCCAGGTGAATATGCAAAAAATGGCAGCAGGAACCTACCTTGTTCAAATTGATAATGGCAACTCAGTTAACAGCTATAAGATTCAGAAGCAGTAGAAAAAGCCTATGCCAGGTATTCTTTTTTTTATTTTTTATGCGACCAACTTTTGAATATCCATTTAACATCGTTGTGTCACTCACTGCAACGGCAAATGGTATTTCAACATGTACAAAGCTTATAAAGCACCGCCAATTGGTTACTGCTTATTTATTACTGCAGGTTTTTTAAGAATGGAAGGGATGTCGCCAGTTGTACCGTTGCTAGTAACAAAAAATTGCTCGGTTCAGGCCTTCTATAAAAAATCAGGGTTGTCGGCAAGAAATAGAAACAAACGGTATTTAGTTTTTAAATGCTGCTATTAAATCCTGATTTTTACTTAATTATTGATTTAGTAACTTTTCTTCATGAAATTGAAAGAACTATTGGCTTTTGTGATTGCATTGATCGTGTGCGTGAATGTTTCGGGCCAGTTTAGAAAGTATTCAAACGAATTTTTAAATATTGGAGCAGGAGCCCGTGGACTTGCAATGGGTGGATCGCAGGTGGCTTCGGTTGATGATGGAACTGCCGGTTACTGGAACCCTGCGGGATTAGTGGGGGTTAAGGAGCATCCTTCTCTTAATTTAATGCACGCAGAATATTTTGCCGGCATTGGCAAGTACGAATACGGAAGTCTTGCAATTCCCTTAAATGACGGGAAAAGAGTGGTGGCATTATCGGTGTTGCGTTTTGCAGTAGATGATATTCCGAATACTCTATTTCTTGTAGAGCCGGACGGTTCAATTAATTATAATAATATCCGCACTTTTTCTTCGGCTGATTATGCTTTTCTATTGTCGTTTGCGCAAAAAATAAAAGATGATGAACACCAAAAACTCAGCTTTGGGGGAAATGTAAAGATCATTTATCGTAAAGTGGGTTCCTTCGCTACCGCCTGGGGATTTGGGATTGATGCGGGGGTGAAATACGAGGTCAACAACTGGAAGTTTGGGTTAGTGGCGCGAGACGTTACCACGACCTTTAACGCCTGGTCATTTAGTTTTAATGAGCGCGAAAAGGAAGTATTATATCTTACCAAGAACGACATTCCGGTTAAATCAACCGAGCTTACTGCACCACGCGTGATTGCCGGTGCCGCACATGTTTTTCCTTTAAGCAAAAACTTTAGTCTCACCGCTGAGGCCAACCTTGATTTCAGTTTTGACGGCCAGCGAAATACGGTTATCAGTAGTAAGGCAATTAATATCGATCCGCGGCTAGGCCTGGAGGCTTCCTATCAAAACAGTATTTTCTTCAGGGCCGGGATCTCTAACTTTCAAAAAGCGCTGGCCGATGGAGATACCTTGAACCAGAAAAAAGTATGGATCTACCAGCCGAGTATAGGTGCAGGATTTAAAATAAAAAATGTAATGATCGATTATGCATTCACTAACCTTGCAAATCAGTCAAATCCTTTGTATACGCATATCTTTTCTTTACGAGTTGACCTCAGAAAAAAATAATCAATAGGTGTCCCTTCACTCTTTGGTAAGTTTATAAAAGAATGATGAGAAGTTGATTGCAGAAGTTAACGATGTTACCTGTTGTGATGTATCAGTATTTTGAATACCGGCTTTCATTTTTTAAAGCCACCTTGTTGCTCTTGTGCCCGGCGGGCAGGGCGGGTTTTGGCAGCATTTGCCTTTGTTGTCGCTTACCTTTAAAACACTATAACAACTATAATTTCAATTTAGTTATCAGTAGCTACGTGAGAATGGAAAGAAAAATTATTATTTGAAATAGTGACGCCATAAAAAGATACAGTACAAGGGAGTGACACAACGATGTACGTTGAAGATTGAAAAGTTGGAAGACAAGAATCTGCTTATCATCCTCTAACCCGGAAGTGTTTATTCTGTAACCGGGGCCGGCTTCGCAATAACGACGGGTTGTTTCGAAACAATCAGCAAACCAATAAAGGTTAGTAACCCGTTTAGAATAAGTAATTCTACCCCGATCTGGAAACCGTTAAACCAGGCAGGAGCGCGGTCACTAACAAAATAACAAATAGCTGGCGCTACCAGGCATATGACAGGAATGGATGCATTTTCAGGAAGTTTACGATTGGTTAAGATTCCGAAAGCAAATAAGCCAAGTAACGGGCCGTAGGTATAACCTGCAAGTTTTAAGATAATATCGATAATCGATTTGTTATCTATCCATTTAAAAATAATCACGCACAAAAAGAAGATAACGGCAAAAACCAAATGCACGGTCATTCTTATATTCTTCTTTTGTTTTTCATCCCATTCTTCGTTTCTTTTAAGGCCGATAATATCAATACAAAAAGAAGAGGTCAAAGCGGTTAGTGCACCATCGGCGCTTGGGAAAAGTGCTGAGATTAAACCGATAATAAAAATGATCCCTATGATAGGAGGGAGGTAATTAAAGGCAATTTCAGGAAACATATTATCGCCAATAATATTTTTCCCATCGAGCAAGAATTGCATTTGAGGTTTGTTATTAATTAAAACTTCTTCAAAAGAACCGCCTCGGCTCATGGCGAATAAGTATAGAAGTCCGCCGAGTATAAGGAAGATGAAAACAACAATGCCCTGCAGAAAGCTGAGGGTAATCATGTTTTTCTGGGAGTCTCTGATGTTGCGAACGCTGATGTTTTTTTGCATCATCTCCTGGTCGAGCCCGGTCATGGCAATGGTAATAAATGCGCCACCAATTATTGACTTTAAAAAATAACCGGCGCTTTTATAATCAGTGTTGAATAGAGTAAGATAGTTTCGTGATTTAAGAACGGTCCATGAATCGGCGAAAGTAAGATTTAACTGGTTCATGATGTACATTAAACAAACCAACAGGCCTAACAGTATAAATGAAGTTTGTAACGTATCGGTAAACACAATCGTTTTTACTCCGCCCTTGAAAGTGTATAGGATGATCATTAAGAGAATAACAAATGTTGTTAACCAAAATGGAACATTCATTTCGTCGAGAATGAAAACCTGGAGTACATTAATTACAAGATAAAGTCGTGCAGTTGCGCCAAGGGTTCTTGAGATTATAAAAAATAAAGCACCGGTTTTATAAGAAATAAAGCCGAAACGTTGTAACAGGTAGGTATAAATTGAGGTCAGCTTCATACGGTAATACATCGGTAACAGTACAAACGCCACAACGAAATAACCGATAAAATAACCTATTACGACCTGGAAGTAGCCAAAGCTTCCGGTGCCTACAGTACCGGGTACACTTACAAACGTAACACCACTGAGTGAAGTGCCGATCATACCAAATGCAACGAGCATCCAGTTACTGCTGCGGTTTCCAATAAAAAAAGTTTCGTTGTTGCTGTTCCGGCTTGTATACCATGCAACGCCTAATAAAAGGAAGAAATATCCGAAAACAAACGAAAAAAGCAAGGTGGGCGACATAGGCTCAATATAATATTTCAGTTACCATAATGAAGGGCGAAAAGTAGGAAAAAATAATGACCTAATATTGCGATGTTAAAAAGCAAGCACATGAATTTCACATCCGTAGCAGTTTTTTGCGGGTCCCATTCGGGTTCTAACCCAATATTTGAACAACACGCCAGGGAATTGGGAGAATACCTGGGAAAGAATCGTATTACTCTCATTTACGGCGGCGGGAATAAAGGGCTGATGGGTGCTGTTGCGAATGCGGTTATGAAAAACGGGGGTAAGGTAACCGGAATAATTCCTGAATTACTGATAGGGTGGGAACACCAGCACACGGGGATTACCGACCTGCAAGTTGTGGCGGATATGCATGCCCGGAAGAAGATAATGTACGACCTATGCGATGCCGCTATTATTTTACCTGGAGGAAACGGAACGTTGGATGAGATGTTCGAGATGTTGACCTGGAACACTTTGAAAATTCACAACAAAAAAATAATCCTGCTGAATTCAGCAGGATTTTATAATCACTTAATCGAACACATCAGGCATATGCAGGAATGCAATTTCTTATACGAGAAGTGGGACGAGCGGATTTTAGTGTATGAAACTGCCCAGGAAATTATAGCGACATTGGATTGAGTGCATCATTGAGTTTATTCTCTTCTTTTTGGTCTGAGGTAAAAATTAAACCCTGCTCTCATGATCGGTAATTTACTTCCTGAGTAGCCGATGTAAGGAGAGTTCGTATTTGTACCTGCGTCGAACATCAGAACAGTAAAATAATTCATGTTCCCAACCATCCTGCTGCCATAACCAACTCCAAGAAGTAAACTTGGAGCTTCCTGTTTTATCCGCACTTCTTCACCGGTATTATATACATCTTTAAGGTTAGTAGTTATGATATTATACTCTGGCAAAACCTGGACAAAAAAACCTCTAAAAGGAAAAGCTCTTACAAAAAGACCGGCACCTTTATTAAAGCTTCGCTGCCTTACGCCACCATTATATTCAGCACTAAAAGAATTATAATTAAAGTTGGTAGAGATGCCGGCATCGAGCCACTGTGCAATAGTATAGCCGGCTTCAGGATTTACTCCTGCACTAAACCCTCCTCCTCCCATGCCCAAACCAAAGGACCCTCCTAAAAAGATATTGTCTCTCCTGAATTTATGGCTCTTTTCTTCGTCTTCACTTTGTGCAAAAGCAGAAAATGATAAGGAAAGCATGCAAAGTACGATGATGAAATTTTTCATTTTTAGTTGTTTAATTCATTGCCAAAATTTTTCTGCGTTTCGGTTTATAATCTCTACAACGATCACTGCAAGTATCGGTTTTCTTCTTAAAAGGTTTCCTAAAAATCCAGTGATGTAAGATATATAATTCGTAAAGAAACAGGATAATTGAAAAGGGTAATTGTTAAATTTTTTCAACAAGCAATTAAGAAATGGATCGCATGTACGAATTAGATCGTACGTTTGAACGAAATTATTCGTACATAATTAAAATCAAAAAAACAGCTATGAAACAGCATGCTCAATTTGCGAAACTTGCACTTGTATTTTACGCATTGGCCTCAATCACTAGCTTTTCAGCTTTTAGCCAGGAAAAAAGCGGTTCGGATTCTGCTACCCACCAAAATCGTAGCAATCGTGGTTCTTTTAATCGTGATAAACTATCTGATGCGGTAAAGCAACTGAACGTCGAAATGGAGAAACTTCATGAAGAGATAAAAAGGATTGATTTAACTATAAACCACGAACAAATAAACCAGGCTTTAAAACAGGTTGACCAGCAAAAGATGTCTGCTCAAATAGATGAATCTTTAAAAAAGATTGATTGGAAAAACCTTCAAAAAGATATGGACCGGGATATGGTCAAAATAAATAAGAAGCAATTGATCGAAGTAAAAAATCAGATGGAAAAACTGAAGGTTGATTTGAAGAAACAACAAATGGATTTAAAACTGGATTTGAATATTGGCGCTAAAAAAATAAAGGAAGAGGCTGTGCATTCTATGCAGGATGCTAAGAAGTCTATTTTAAAGGCTAAGGAAGAAATCAAGGATCTGCAGGAGTTTACAGATGCGCTACAAAAAGATGGATTAATCGATAAGTCAAAAGCATATAAAGTAGAAGTGAAAGAAGGACAGCTTTACATTGACGGAAAAAAGCAGTCGAAAGAAGTAAGCGAGAAATACAGGAAGTATTACCGGAAAAATAATCTTACGATAAATATGAGTGCTGAAGACGAAATAAGGATTTAAACTCTGCTTTTAAGTTTTCTATAAAGAAACTAACTGCTGTTCTTGTCTGGTGTTAGCAACGGTAATCTGGATCGGCGAACCGATACATTCCATAATTTGTTTTATAAAATACCTTAACCTTTTTACCAACTTTGGATTTAGGAGAATCTTTGGTGAAGAAGCAAGCAAATGTTTGTTGCTTGACTTTCTAAATGCGTCGCCGGGCAATGGAAAATGATATCGTGGACCTTTCGTTTAAAAAATACAGAGCAACCTGGACTGACAGCAGCAGACTGAAACCTTGCTACGACATCTATTGCGTGAATGAACCTGGTGAAAATTTATTGTAGAGTTACAAAAAACGAAAAAGATTTTTTCAAAGAAAGAACAATTTACTAGTCTACTTCCTATTCGCGAACAGCTAAAAAAGGCGATTGGAACTAAAATTTAAAATCAGTTTATTGACTGCGGATTGTAGATCACAGATCTGATGATTATGCAAATGCGCCTGAAAAAAGCGAAGTTGCACATACAGTAACCTAAAAGACCAGAACGGAAAGATATTCTATGATAAGTTGACTACATCTATCTTCGAATGCCAAATGTTAATAAATCGGTAGGTAAATTAGAAATCCGTTTTAGACAAATAGTTGTTCGTTATTAAACAGCTGGAAGATTCCAGGCGATTCGGGAAAATTTTAAAGATGAAGTTTGTGCAGGCCTTTGAAAAGCCAAAATTAGTAAAACAGGATCAGGATGAGTTGGACAACTATGAATATAGCCTGAAACTATTTCGGGATTTGAAAAACACCAATGATTATGGGTTGACACGGCAAAAGAAGAAGGAAAAATGCAAGGAATAACGGAGAGGAAGATTGAAGGGAAAATTGAAGTCGCGAAGCGTTGAGGCAAAATGGAATTTCAGTTGAAACTATCGGCAGCTACCGGGCTTTGCAAAGAAGAAATAGAACAGTTATAAGCAGTAAAAGTTGATACCTGAGAAAAACGACACGAAAGACAATGAATACTACCTGTAGTTGGAGCGGCGGAAAAGACAGTTGTTTTGCATTAATGCAGGCAATTGGGAAGGGGTATAAACCAATGGTACTCTTAAATGTGTTAAACGAAGCGGGAAAAATTTCCAGGAGCCATGGCATTCCTCTGGAAATTTTAAAAGCCCAGGCAGGTGCAGCAGGTTTGCCTCTTCACCTTATAACAAGTAGCTGGCAGGACTATGAAGCCAGATTTGTCCACGCTTTGGAGCAGCTAACCGATCAATATAAATTACAGTATGCAGTATTTGGAGATATCGACCTTCAGGAGCACCGGGATTGGGAAGAAAAGGTTTGCGCTAAAGTAGGCCTACAAGCGATATTACCGCTTTGGAAACAAGACCGCCGTCGATTGGTAAATGAAATGCTTGAAAGCCGAATTGAAACCATTATTGTAAGCTGTAATGAAGTGATGGGTGAACGTTTTTTAGGCCGAACACTTACTCCAGCCCTAATAGATGAACTGGAAGAAATAGGCATTGATGCCTGTGGAGAAAACGGAGAATATCACACCCTTGTTGTGGACTGTCCCTTATTTTCTCACCGTTTGCAGGTAAAGGTGGTTGATAAAACCTTGTATGAGAAATATTGGTTTTGCCAATTAGGCCTTAGCCAGCGATTATATTCACTATATTAATCCTACACCGATATAAATGGTGTAGGATTAATATATATCTGTTGAAATCATTTCTGAAATAAAAGTACCGCAACCATTTGCCGTACAAGTGAGTGACACAACAATGTTACATGGCTATTCTTCCGCTCGCTAACCAAAAACACCCGCGCTAAAGTTGGTTATAATTTAATTTGCTACCTGTGGCTTTTCTTTGGCTTTGGCTTCCTCTGCTTCTCTTTTTGCTTTTTTCTTAAAAAAGCCCCTTAATAAAAAGTTATGTTGAAGTGCTTCAAGATTTTCGTCAAGTTTTATACTGCTCGTTTGCAGGTTATGAAGCGTTACTCTCATATCGGCAGCGGCATCTTCGTCGTTCAGGAGAACACCAACAGGCGTGTTGTTGTTGTTTAATTTCGTATTGAGGCCGTTGGTAGTTGTGTTTAAATTTTCTACCACGCTATTTGCCTTTCTTGAAACTTCCTGCATTTGGGATGATGTTTCTCTTAACCTTCTGAAGATGGTAGTATCGGTAACAAGGTCATTTGCAAGCGTTCCTTTTCTTTGCAGTTTAGAAGCATACACAGCAATAGATGAACTTAAAGTTTGGGCATTATTCGAAGCCTTTCTCAACATAACCATTGTTTGCTCAAAATCGTCGAGTAAAGTTTCATCAGTCAATAATTTTCCTACAGTTCCCTTGCCTTCAACAATCCCTTTACTCAATATTTTAAAGTCATTGGTAATATCTAATAAATTCCTGTTGTTCGATTGCAGCGTAATCATCATCTCGTCGGGGTTGATTGCTTTTTCAACACCTAACATGTCACCTTCTTCTACCGAAGGCGATTTGGATGCTCCTGAGTAAATAACAATTATTTTATTACCTATGAGGCCGTCGGAGCTAATTCTTGCCTTGGCGTTTTTACGGATGTACTGTGTTGCAGTAGCGTCGATGTTCATATCTACTTCAACTTGCGAACTTCCGCCGCCTACAAATGAAATCTTTTTCACCGTTCCGATCTTTACGCCTGAGAACCAGATATTGTTGCCCTTTTGAAGCCCGTTGATATCGTCGAAAACCGCCCTTACTTGGATTGATTTGGCAAATGTTTTGTTCTGTCCGCCTAATGTAAGGATTGTTAAAATAAGGATAACAATACCGAGCAGGATAAAAATACCTACCACAACGGCTCTTGTATTTTTGGTTGATTTCATTTCTTATTTAATAAAATTGTAATTATAAAAACTTTTAATTCTTTCGTCGTCACTGTTAAAAACTTCGTCAAAGGTTCCCTGTTTAATAAATTTCCCCTCCAGTAACATCGCCACACGATCGCCTGTTGCTTTAGCGCATGTGAGGTCGTGGGTAATTATGATGGAACTGGTCTTAAACGTTTCCTGTACCCGGTTCATCAGGTTATTGATCTCAATGCAGGTTATTGGATCCAGACCGGCTGTTGGTTCGTCATATAACATAATTTCAGGCCGCAAAATGAGCGTTCTTGCAATACCTATCCGTTTTCTTTGGCCACCCGAAAGTTCGGAAGGCATTTGATTGATCGTTTGACTAAGACCTACTGCATTTAAAACTCTTTCAACCGACTCATTAATTTCTTTCCTTTTCAATTGTCTCTGGTTGCGGACAAGAGGGAATTCGAGGTTTTCTCTAACGGTCATGCTATCGTACAAAGCGCTGTTTTGAAACGAGAAACCTATTTTTAACCGTAGTTCCTGTAATTGTTTACCACCCAGTTTAGCTACTTCCTCTCCTAAAACATTTGCGGTTCCCTTGTCTTGTTTCAATAAACCTGAAATAATCTTTATTAAAACCGATTTTCCCGTTCCGGATCTTCCAAGTACCACTACGTTTTCTCCTTTATATAAATCCAGGTCAACTCCCTTCAGCACATGATTGTTTCCGAATGATTTGTAAAGGTCGCGTACGGTAATTACCGGTTGATTGTAATCGATAACGTGTGGTTGATTCTCCATATTTTTCTATCTATCTATCCTCGTATACTATTCGTTATTTGAACAATAAGTATCTCCTCTACAAAAATCAGGAACATCGACATCACGACAGAAGCATTTGCTGCTTTCCCCACTCCTTCAGTTCCCTGTGTTGCATTATAACCTTTGTAGCAACCTACTATACCGATAGTAAAGCCATATACAATACCCTTTGTTAAAGAAGAAAAAATATCGAGGAATGAAATTTTTTCGAAAGCTTGTTCAAAAAAAGAAACAAAGCTGGTCATTTCATTGGTTTGAACATTTAGATAGGCACCCATCATTGCAACGAAGCCGGTGTAACAAGTTAATATTGGAATCATAAAAGTTGTTGCAAGTACACGGCTTACTACAAGGAATTTATATGGATTTACTGCCGATACCTCCATGGCGTCGATCTGTTCGGTTACTCTCATTGAACCTATTTCGGCGCCAATGTTTGAACCAACCTTGCCGGCAGCAATTAAAGCTGTTACTAACGGCGCTAAAGCTTTTATAATTGCTATCGCCACTAACGAGGGTAACCACGAGGTGGCGCCGAACTCAGCAAGTGAAGGGCGTGATTGTTTTGTAAAAACCAGCCCGGTAATAAAACCTGTTAAGGAGATTAAGGGAAAGGATTTGTAACCTATTTCATAACATTGCTTAATAATCTCCTTACCTTCGTAGGGAGGCCTTAAAACTTCATTAAAAAATCGAAGGACAAATTTTGCAGCACTATAAAGATTGATGAAATATTCGTCGACTCCCTTTGTTATAACAAATTCTCTTGTTTGCTTCAAACTCATGATCCGTTTTAATTAATACTTATTTATACCGCGAAAGTAACGCTTCGGCAGTATCTTTTTTTGAAATGACATTAACGCAAAAACTTTTAGTACCCTATTTACATTGTGCGATATGTTAACGTTGTTTTTTTCTAACGACGCCTCCTCCAGGTATTTGTTGTGCAATAGTTGATTATTATAATAATTTATTACCTGTTTACCATTTTTGCCGCTTCTTCATGGTACCTGTTACCAACGTTTGGGTATTTCACCAAAGTTTCTTCGATCGCTTTTATATCCGAAGAGGTTAGTGTGACTTCTAAAGCCGCAACATTTTCCTGTAAATATTTTCTTCGTTTAGTACCTGGAATAGGTATAATGTTGTCGCCCTGTGCTAATACCCATGCAAGTGCTAGTTGTGCAGGAGTACATTGTTTACCTGCAGCAAATTCAGCGAAAGCTTCTGCAAGTTTTTTATTGTTTTCCCAATGTTCTTCCTGTTGAAAGCGCGGAAGTATTTTTCTCGTATCATTTTCAGGCAGTTTCTCCATTTCCACGGTGTTGGTTACAAGACCCCGGGCAAGCGGGCTGAAAGAAACAAAACCAATTCCTAATTCTGTACAAACCGTAAGGATTTCCTGTTCCACATCCCTCGATAACAGCGAGTATTCAGATTGTATAGCAGCAATAGGATGTACTGCATGCGCTTTACGAATGGAAGCGGCGGAAGGTTCTGAGAGGCCGAGGTAACGTACTTTACCTTCTTTTACCAGTTGGCTCATTGCGCCGACCATTTCTTCTACCGGTACATTCGGATCGATGCGGTGAGCGTAGTAAAGGTCGATTACATCTACATTTAACCTTTTTAGGCTTCCTTCAATACATTTCTTCATATAAGCAGGTGATCCGTCGAATGCAAGGCCGCCTTCGCTATTTTTAGTGAAACCGAACTTTGTGGCTATGAAAATTTTGTCGCGGTTTGGAACCAGCACTCTGGAGATCAGCTCTTCGTTAGTGTACGGTCCATAAACATCAGCGGTATCCCAAAAAGTAACACCTAATTCAAGGGCGAGGTTGAGGGTGGCAACAGATTCTTCATCATCGGGTTCCCCATAGGCCTGGCTCATTCCCATACATCCAAGACCCAATGCCGGTAGTTCTTCACCTGTGCTTCCTAATTTCCTGTACTTCATATATCAATAAAGTTAAATTCAATTCACATACCTTTTATTAAAAAAAGGAAGCCGAAGAAATGTTTCTCCTGTTTTTCGCAAAATGAGTATGTTTCGTTTGTCTTTTAATGACTAATTATATTTTCTGTACAGGTATAAGCGCTTATTGTAGTATAACTTCCCCATCAACCAATATTTATTTTTCACCTGCAACTGAATAGAATTTTTATTTCGCAACTCGGCATCAGGTATTTCTGATTCTTTTGTTGTCGGAATGGATCCTTTTGGTGATGTCACTCTCTTGGGCCAGTTGTTCTCATGGCATCAGCAGCCTTATTTGTCAAGCTCCTTACATTAATAATATACAGCGAAGGGTGTGGAGTATATTGCATGAAAGATGGCGCACCTGGTTTTGCGGTAAAAGGGAGTGACACAACGATGTACATAAAAGGACTAAAGCCGGTAAACAAAAAAGTTTTTAAAACGCTTCTTTTTATTGGTTTGACTGATCGGTGCCGGCCGACAAATCTATTTCCCACTATTTTTGTCATAAACAAGCAATACCAATTACATCTTCTCCCTCCATATTAGATAGCCCTATAGAATACCTGAAAGGGGTGGGACCACTAAAAGCAGACCTGCTAAAAAAGGAATTAGGCATTTTTACTTTTGGCGACTTGCTGGAGCACTTTCCGAACCGGCATGTTGATAAAACTACCATTAATACAATAGCGGATATTTCTGCCCACACCGACTTTGTACAAGTTGCGGGAATAATCGAAGATGTGGCCATCATGGGCGAAAAAAGAAGCAAAAGGCTGGTTGCCCAACTAAGAGATAGAACAGGAAGTTTGGAGCTTTGCTGGTTCCAGGGAATTCAGTGGGTGGAGAAGAATATTCATCCGGGTAAGTTGTACCTTGTTTTTGGGAAGACAGGTTTTTTTAATGGCAGGCCACAAATTACCCATCCCGAAATAGAACCCTGGTCGCCGGCGATGGCGGAAGGTAAAAGCTTTTTAGAGCCTGTTTACCCCACAACGGAAAAGTTGAAAGCCAAAGGCCTGAATGGGAAACAGATAGGCAAGCTTACAATGACTTTGATGGAAATGATCTCTCCCAAAGAGATCCAGGAAACGTTGCCGCAATCGCTCATCTCCACACTAAAGTTGACCGGCCGGTTCAACGCCTATTGCACAATCCATTTCCCAAAAACAGTTGAAGAATATGAACAGGCTTTGTACCGCTTAAAATTCGACGAATTTTTTATTTCGCAGGTTAGGCTGGGGTTAACAAGATTAAGCCGCCATAAACACAGCAGGGGAGTTGTATTTGAAAAAGTAGGGGAATATTTTAATACTTTCTACAGGCAGCATTTACCATTTGAATTAACAGGCGCACAGAAGCGGGTTTTGAAAGAAATACGGGCAGATACCGGAAGGGGTAAACAAATGAACCGTTTATTACAGGGAGACGTTGGCAGCGGTAAAACAATTGTAGCGCTTTTAACCATGTTACTGGCTGCCGATAATGGTTTCCAAAGCTGCTTAATGGCACCGACTGAAATTTTGGCTAACCAACATTTCCTGGGATTAAGCGACTTGCTAAAAGATATGCCTGTAAAGATCGGGCTATTAACCGGCAGTACTAAGGCAAAAGAACGCCGCAGGATACTCCATGAACTTAGTGAAGGTAGTTTGCATATGATCACCGGAACGCACGCACTTATCGAAGATCCTGTTCAGTTTAAAAATCTTGGCTTATCTATTATAGACGAACAGCACAGGTTTGGGGTGGCGCAGAGGGCTAAATTATGGGCGAAGGCTGTCATCCATCCGCATGTATTGGTAATGACTGCAACTCCAATTCCACGTACACTCGCGATGACTGCTTATGGTGACCTCGATTATAGTGTTATGGATGAACTTCCGCCGGGAAGGCAACCTGTTACAACTGTACACCGTAATGAAATGCACCGGGTACGGGTGATGGACTTTATACGGTCAGAAATTGAGAAAGGCAGGCAAGCCTACATAATCTTCCCGCTAATAGAAGAAAGTGAAAAGCTTGATTATGAGAACCTGATGGATGGATATGAACATGTAAAAGCCTTTTTCCCCGAACCAAAATATTGGATCAGTATGTTGCACGGACGACAGACTGCAGATATTAAAGAAACCAATATGCAACGGTTTGTAAAAGGAGACACTCAGATAATGGTAAGCACCACGGTTATTGAAGTAGGTGTAAATGTACCAAACGCATCTATAATGGTAATTGAGAACGCAGAAAAATTTGGTCTCTCTCAATTACACCAATTGCGCGGAAGGGTTGGCCGGGGAAGTGAAAAAAGTTATTGTATATTGCTTACCAGCAAATTAAATAATGACGCAAGGGAGAGAATTAAAACGATGTGCGCCACAAATGACGGCTTTAAGATCGCTGAAAAAGACCTGGAACTGAGAGGCCCGGGCGATATTGAAGGAACCCGGCAAAGCGGTGCACTTAATTTTAAGCTGGCAAACCTGGTAGCCGACAAAGAAATCCTGGAAAAGGCTAAACGGGAAGCTGAAAATTTACTGTCAGTTGATGAAGAACTTTCGTCGCCGGAAAACGTCTTATTAAAAAATTACCTTTTGATGCAAAAAGGAAAAACTGTCTGGAGCAAAATATCTTGACGGCGTGAGCCAACCAAATTTAACAATGTGTGCATCCAAACAGTATTTAGCTTTAGTTCGTATATTGAGTGTAACTTTTAGAAAAATTATCAGATTGAAAAGAATTATTTCAATGGCTTTTATAATTGCTATTGTTTGTACCAATACAAAAGCTATTTGTCAATACGCTAATCTTGAATTTATTGAAAATAAAGGTCAGTGGGATGCGAGTGTGAAGTTTAAAGGGCTCATAAATAATGGTGCTTTTTTCCTTAAGCAGAAAGGATTTAGGGTTTTGCAAAGTAAAGCGGAGGACCTGGAGCAAATGGCAGATTACTTTCATGGCGTCTCTCATAGTACTAAGCAACGTAATGCAGGTGCATCTCAAAGATCAACAAAAATACCTGATGTACATGGCGGACACGCAAATAATGGCGGCCAGGGAAATAAGAACGACATAACTGTTCGTTCTCACGCCTATGACGTTGAATTTGTTAATGCAGGCACACCGCTCATTATTCCTGATAAACCCCTTAGTACCTATAATAATTACTTTATTGGTAACGACCGCTCGCAATGGAAAGCCGAGTGTCGTATTTTCCAGGCAATTACTTACCAAAATGTTTACCCAGGTATAGATGTCCGGTATTATACCAACGACGGCAAGCTCAAATACGATATTATAGTTCATCCGGGAGCCGATCTATCGCCACTTGCCATGAAGTATGAAGGAGTGGAAGGTTTGCGGGTGGTAAATGAGCAGCTGGTCATAAAAACATCGGTTGGAGAAATGCATGAAGAGTCGCCTTATGCTTTCCAGGTGGTAAACGGACTGAAAAAAGAAGTAAACTGCAGGTTTAAGGTTACTGGTAATACTGTTCAATTCTCATTGGATAATTACAATAAGTCTTCGATATTAATTATCGACCCTACCCTTATCTTTTCCACCTTTACCGGAAGCCCGGTAGATAACTGGGGGTATACCGCTACTTATGGTCCTGACGGAAGTTTTTACTCCGGTGGAATTGTATTTGGTGCAAATTTTCCAACAAGTACCGGCGCTTTTAATATGGCTTATAATGGCGGCTCCAGCGACGATGAGGGAATCGGCGGTTACGATATTGGTATCATGAAATTCAGTTCTGATGGTTCGAGCCGGGTTTATGCCACTTATTTAGGGGGAACAGGTAATGAACAGCCGCATAGCCTTGTGGTTGATCCACAGGGAAATCTTGTTATAGCAGGAAGAACCAATTCAATAAATTATCCAACAACTGCAACAGACAGGCCTAACGGAGGCTATGATATTATTCTTACCAAGCTAAATGCAAGAGGTTCTTCTCTCATCGGTTCAAGAAAGATTGGTGGAGCGGCAAGAGATGGGGTAAACGTGAAGCCAAAATACCCACTGGCGAGTGGTGTGGAAACTATCCGCCGTAACTATGGCGATGATGCCAGAAGTGAAGTAATTCTAGATAACCAGGGCAACATTTTACTAGCATCGAACACCCAATCGGTAGATTTTCCTACCACTGCCAATGCTTTTCAAAGAAGTTTAAATGGAACGCAGGACGGTGTTCTTATCAAAACAAGTCCCGACCTGAGTAATATATTATTCAGCAGCTTTCTCGGCGGGGCTGAAGTAGATGCTTGCTTTGTTCTGGCAATAAATCCTTCCAATCAAAATGTCTACATTGGGGGAAATACTACGAGTAAAGATTTACCGGGAATAGCATCAGGGGTACTATATCCTACCTTCCAGGCAGGAGTAACAGATGGTTTTGTTTCGATCGTTTCAAGTGATTTAACCACTTTAATCAGGTCTAGTTATATGGGAACTTCAGGGAACGATATGTTATACGGAATCCAGTTTGATAAATTCGGATTTCCATATATTA
Source organism: Segetibacter sp. (assembly GCA_028288485.1). GTDB lineage: Bacteria > Bacteroidota > Bacteroidia > Chitinophagales > Chitinophagaceae > Segetibacter. The sequence continues at coordinate 14,038 of JAQBNO010000101.1, read as the reverse complement.
TGGGCACAACCTCAGTTCCTGCCTCCGGAACCGGATGGCCTGTAATAAATGCACCATATTCGCAGCCCGGCGGAAAGCAGTTTATTGCGAAGTTAAAACCTGACCTTTCGGCATTTGAATATTCAACTGTTTTTGGTACAAAAACCGATGCTCCAAATCTTTCGCCTATTGCTTTCCTGGTGGATAGATGCGAAAATGTATATGTATCGGGATGGGGAGGAGAAGTGAATACCAAGGGTTCATATCCCACTGCAGGCACAGCTAATTTACCCACCACGCCGGATGCTATTAAATTAACTACCGACAATAATGATTTCTACTTTTTCGTGTTAGAACGAAATGCTACCCGCCAATTGTATGGTAGTTTCTTTGGACAGGACAAGGGTTTTGGAGAGCATGTGGACGGTGGAACAAGCAGGTTCGACCGAAATGGCGTTATTTACCAGGCCCTGTGTGCGAATTGTGGCCGTGATGTTACATTTCCCACAACCCCCGGCGTTTGGTCTCCCCGAAACGGGTCTGCCGAATGTAATCTAGCTGCCGTAAAAATCGCTTTTAACCTGGCAGGTGTTGCCGGAAGTGTGAGAGCTTCTATTAATGGGGTGAGACAAGATACTACTGGTTGTGTGCCACTTACGGTAGATTTTACTGATACCATTGCTGCCGGTCAAAGGTATGTTTGGAATTTTGGAGACGGATCCGCAGATGTTGTAACTACCACACCAAGCCTTAGTCACACTTTTAATGCAGTCGGTAACTATCGTGTACGGCTAACGTCAATTGACAGTTCTAAATGTAATGTTGCCGATACTGCCTATACTACCATAAGGGTTAAAACTAATAAAGCAGTGCTGGGTTTTACTCCTAAAAAGCTATTACCCTGCGAGGATACCCGCTACGAGTTTATTAATACTTCTTTTGTAACTCCTTCAGGAATTCCCTTTACAAATACATCCTTTACCTGGGACTTTGGTGATAACACACCTCCCGAGATAACAGGAAATGAAACGCGTATGCATCAGTTCCCCGGTCCTGGAGTTTATAATGTAACGCTCACTTTAACGGATACAACTTTTTGTAATGCACCTGAAACCTTAACCATTTCTTTAAGGATTGCAATTAATGTAAAAGCTGAATTTGAAACGCCAAGGCGCGGTTGTGCCCCTTATACCGCAGTTTTCACTAACACCTCTTCCGGTGGGCAGGAATTTAGGTGGAACTTCGGCGATAACCAAACCTCATCAGAAACAAACCCGGTGCATTTGTACGAAACGCCTGGAACATATCTAATCAAACTAACGGCTATCGACTCTGGAACATGTAATAAAATCGATTCTACCAATTTTACGATAATCGTTAGCGATAAGCCTAAAGCCGCCTTTACGTTTACCCCAAATCCTCCCCAGGAAAACAAACCGGTCAACTTTGTTAACAGTTCAATTTCAGCAACCAGGTACTTGTGGCAGTTTGGCGACGGCGATTCTCTTTTAACGAATTCCCCTGCTTCTGTAAGTCATACATATAACGAAACGAAAAAATTCAATGCCTGCCTTATCGCGTCTAATAACGTAGGATGTGCAGATACGGTTTGCCAGGATATTGAGGCTAAAATAATTCCGCTCCTTGATGTTCCGAACGCCTTTACTCCAAACGGCGACGGAATAAACGATAAAGTGTATGTACGGGGTTTTGGTATAATAAAAATGACCTGGAGGATCTATAATCGCTGGGGCACCTTGATTTTTGAAACGAATGACAGAACGCAGCCCTGGGATGGAACTTACAAAGGAAGCATTCAACCTAAAGAGGTATATCACTATGTTTTAGATGTCGAATACTCTGATAATACGAAATATCAAAAGAAAGGCGATATAACAATATTAAGATAATAAAAGCCACGAAAAGTAACGTACGATAGGTGTATAAACGAAAGAGAGTGGTTGTTTTTCTTATTCCTGCAACATTCTATTGTTTTAATTAATCTTTCTATTGGCCACAGCAGCATCTTACTAGGATACATCGTTGCGTCGCACTCTTGTACTAATAGTTCACTATGCAGCAAAGCAACCGTGTTACTTCTTTACCTGTAATTAAGTGAGTGTAAGTTTTGCTACCTTGTTCAGGAAACCTTACCAGTGTTAGATAAGAAGGCTACGCAAATTTTTGAAGGGATTTTATAGAAGACTCAGGATGCAGGTAGAGATGCGGACGAACGGAATGCGACGCAAGTATGATGCTTTAAAAGTGAAGTTGGTACAAAAAAAGTTATACGTAAACGTTCAGGTATTCGACGAAAACTACTGCTTGCGACCCTAAAAATTAATTGCATACCGTTCCTGAGTTTGGCAAACAACGACCAATTTTAACAACGCAACAAGTAAACAGAATTCAGCTTTATTCGCTGAACATTTGTAACTTATAAAAAATATCCGGATTGAAGATCTCTATTTCAATGGCTTTCATAATGGCTATTCTTTGTAGCACTGCTGACTGCTTTTGCCAATATGATAACCTGGAATTTGTCGAAAACAAAGGTCAATGGGACGAAAGAATAAAATTTAAAGGAGTTATGAATAATGGCGCTTTTTTTCTACAGGAGAAAGGCTTCAGGGTCTTGCAGATCAACCCTCAGGATCTTCAGGAAATCAGTGATGTTTATCATGGTAATTTTCATGGACCCGCTAAAAATACTGCGGCTAAGCCTGTTATTCCGCCCGGTGATAAAGATGAAATAATTGTGCGATCTCATGCTTATGATGTTCAGTTTGTAAATGCCCGCACTCCTGTTATTGTTGCTGACAAACCTGTAAACAGTTATAATAATTACTTTATAGGTAATGATCGTTCTAAATGGAAGGGTAATTGCCGCATTTACCAGGCAATTAATTACCAGTCGATTTATCGTGGCATAGATATTAGGTATTATACTAATGAAGGCAAACTTAAGTACGATATTATCGTGCATCCTGGTGCAGACCTTTCGCAACTCGCAATGAAATATGAAGGAGTAGATGAATTAAGTGTAAAAAATGAGCAGTTGGTTATCAAAACATCTGTAGGTGAAGTAAGGGAACTCGCGCCTTATGCCTACCAGGTAGATAATGGAGTAAAAAGGGAAGTGGACTGCAGGTTTAAAGTGGCCGGCAAATTGGTTCAATTTGCTGTAAAGAATTACTCCCGCTCTTCCCCTTTAGTTATTGACCCGTCGTTAATATTTTCAACTTTTACAGGTAGTAAAACTGATAACTGGGGATACACAGCTACCTACGGTACCGACGGAAGTTTTTATGCCGGAGGAATTGTGTTTGGTGTAGGTTTTCCAACAAGTGTAGGAGCTTTTCAAAGTGCCTATATAGGTGGAGAGCGGGAAGGAGGCGCTGGAGGTTACGACATTGGGATAATGAAATTTAGTCCCAATGGCATGAACCGGGTTTATGCAACCTATATCGGTGGAACCCGAAATGAACAACCACATAGCCTGGTAGCCGATTCGGAGGGAAATCTTGTAATAGGAGGGCGGTCAAACTCTAACGATTATCCAACTAAGGTTAATAAAGGTGGTGGAAATTATGATATAATTCTTACTAAACTAAACAGTGGCGGAACTGAGTTAATTGGATCGATAAAAATAGGGGGTGCAGGTGCAGACGGGGTTAATGTTGGTGCAAAAGCCGTTGCTCCTCTTGGTGATGTTAGCATTCGCAGAAATTATGGGGATGATGCAAGAAGCGAGGTTTTATTTGATAATATTGGTAATATTTGGCTTGCATCGAATACACAATCTGTCGATTTTCCCAACACTCCGGGTGCTTTTCAAGCCGTTTCGGGTGGAAAACAGGATGGGGTTATTATAAAGGCAAGTGCCGACCTCAGCAATATTTTAGTGAGTACTTTTTTGGGGGGTAATGAAGATGATGCAGCATTTGTGCTCGCTTTAAACCCATCCGACAATACCATCTTTGTGGGAGGGAATACAGTCAGCACAACTTTACCTGGTAGTACTACCGGCGTTGTATATCCTTCGCACCAAAAGGGCGAAACAGACGGTTTTGTTTCTGTTATTTCTAATGACGGAAGTTCTATTTTAAAAACAACTTTTATAGGAACTGACGGGGTTGATATGGTATATGGTATACAGTTCGATAAATTTGGTTTTCCTTATATCATGGGAACAACAACAGGTAAGTGGCCCGTAATCAATGCCTTGTTTTCGCAAGCCGGAGGAAAACAATTTATTGCCAAATTAAAACCAGACCTGTCGGCATATGAATATTCAACAGTGTTTGGTACTAATACAACTGACCCCAACCTTTCGCCTATTGCCTTTCTTGTAGACAGATGCGAAAATGTGTATGTTTCTGGATGGGGCGGCAATGTAAATACAGGCACGAGTTACCCTAGCGGGGGTACAAGCGGCTTAACGGTAACAGCAGATGCTATTCAAAGAGGAACGGACAACAGCGACTTTTACTTTTTTGTACTGGAAAGAAACGCGACCAAACAATTATACGGAAGTTTTTACGGACAAAATGGGGGAACCGGAGAACATGTAGATGGTGGGACAAGCCGTTTTGATCGAAATGGAGTAATTTACCAGGCTCTATGTGCTAATTGCGGCTCAAGACCAAAGCCTGCTTTTCCAACAACTCCGGGTGTCTGGTCATCTTCAAACCCTGCTGATAACTGTAACCTGGCTGCAGTAAAAATTGCCTTTAACCTTGCAGGTGTGGCTGGTAGTATAAGGTCCTCAATCCGGGGGGTAGTACAGGATACTACAGGTTGTGTGCCTTTAACAGTAGACTTTACTGACACTATTGCACAAGGCAATAGTTATGTCTGGAATTTTGGTGATGGCTCACCCGATGTTACTACTGCAACTCCATCTTTCAGCCATACATATAATGCAATCGGTAGTTATCGTGTCAGGCTTGTTTCGATTGATAGTGCAAAGTGTAATATTGCCGATACTGCTTATACTACTATTAAGGTTAGAACTTTCAAAGCTTTTCTCGATTTTTTACCTAAAAAATTAGAACCGTGCGACTCTTTTAATTATGAATTTGCCAATACCTCTTATGTTTTACCAGCTGCCAGGGCATTTACAAATACATCCTTTACCTGGAATTTTGGAGATAATACTGCGCCCGTTGTAGCAGGAACGAATGCAGTCAGGCACAGTTTTCCAGGACCGGGTGAATATAAAATACGATTGGAATTAACAGATACGAACTTCTGCAACGCCCCGGCAGATACTATTAAAGCTTTAAGGATTGCCACCAACGTAAAAGCTGCATTTGAAACGCCACCAACAGGATGTGCACCATACACCGCAGTATTTAAAAACCTTTCTGCCGGCGGCCAGCAATTCGGTTGGAATTTTGGAGACGGAGCAACTTCAACTACGGTAAGTCCAACTCATGAATATACAATTCCCGGAAACTATGTGATTAAGTTAAAGGTGATTGACTCGGCATCCTGTAACATTGTTGATTCGACTAGTTTTGGCATTACTATAAAGGGAAAGCCGGTGGCTGCCTTTACTTTTGCTCCAAATCCTCCACAAGAAAATACCCCGGTTAACTTTTTTAACAGTTCTACCGGGGCTACCAGATTTTTATGGAAATTTGGGGACGGCGACTCTCTTTTAACCCAGTCTTCCGCTTTAATACAACATGTTTACAATGAAACGGATACTTTTAACACATGTCTTATCGCCATGAACAACTCTGGCTGCCAGGATACCGTATGTGCTAATATAGCCGCCAGAATAATTCCGTTGCTTGATGTACCAAACGCTTTTACGCCGAATGGCGATGGTATAAACGATAAAGTATATGTTCGAGGTTTTGGTATCAGTAAAATGATTTGGAGAATTTACAACCGGTGGGGAACTGTTGTTTTCGAGAGCAACGACAGAAGCCGGGGATGGGATGGAATTTACAATGGAAGTTTACAGCCAAAAGAGGTTTACCATTATGTTTTAGATGTTCAATATTCAGACAAAACGAATATTCAGAAGAAAGGGGATATCACATTATTAAGATGATGAAAAACGAAGAGAATGAAAAAGAAATTTAGTTATTGCTTGCTTTTTGCGATTGCTTTCGGAGCCCTGTCAAACTTGTCGGCACAGGACCTGCATTTTTCCCAATATTTTAACTCACCACTTTTAGTAAATCCGGCGAATACCGGCTTTATTCCCGAAGGTGATTATAGAGTTGGGGTAAACTACAGAAACCAATGGGCCAATGTCGGTAATCCGTATAAAACTTTTAGTGTTTACGGAGACGGGCAATTATTCGGACAAAGGTTTGAAAACGGGTGGCTTGGAGTTGGTGGCGCGCTGTTAAGAGATGTTGCAGGAACAGGTAATTTAACTACCACCCGCGCTTTTGGCTCAGTTGCTTACCACCAGGCTGTTGGCCTGGGAAGTTTGGTTAGCGCCGGCTTTAATGTTGGCTGGACAAATAAAAGAATAGATTTTACCAAGCTTACTTTTGACAACCAATGGAATGGTAAGTTTTTTGATATCTCCGCACCGAGTGGTGAACCTTTTGTTACCAACCAGGTTAACTATTTTACCTTGCAGGCCGGACTGAATTATGCTTACTACCCGAATGAAAATACCTACCTCAATGTTGGTTTTAGTGCTTCAAATATTAACCAGCCCAAGGAGTCTTTTTTTAGTCCCGGTTTAGTTGATACCCGTGTCCCTACCAGGCTCACCACTTTTGTAAACGGAAGTTTTCGTGCCAGTGATGCATGGATCGTAAATCCTAACATTTATGTAAGCAAAGTTACCACGGCGTGGGAAGTAGTTGCAGGGGGTAATGCGCAACGCGACCTTAGCGGAGACGGAAATACGCAGTTGATAATGGGGGCTTATTATCGTGTGTCAGATGCTATTATTCCGATGGTAGGATTCCAGCAGAACGGCTATAAACTTACTTTTAGTTATGATGCAACCGCATCTTCTTTAAAAAATTACAATCAAACCCGTGGCGCATATGAATTTTCAATTGTTAAGCAAGGTTTGATAGATAAGTCAAGAGGAATTAAATGCCCGGCAGTTAGGTTTTAACCCTTCCATAACTGATAAAAAAAGCTGGTACAAAAATGCCGGCTTTTTTTATTATTTCAGTTTAATGCTTTTCGAACTCTGCCACCGGTTTGAAATTTTTTAAGCGCCTTTGAAATAAAGACTTAAGCTGCTATTAGATATGCGGATAAAGTGATTGCGACGCAACGACGATGCTATGAAAACTGGTGTTGGTACCAACGCTATTGGTCACTAAATCTATATGAAACAAAAAAAAGAGACACCTCTGCACCAGTTGCGTCTCTTTCTCACTTGGATATAATCACTGCTGCTATTGCATCGATAAACGCTTATACAATAGAAGCAAATGTTATACAGCCTTAGGTAGCTTGTAATTTAGGTTCGACACTTCAACCGAACCGTCTTCATTTACAAGATATATTCTGAAATAAAGATCGTTTACGGTAAAGTAGTCATTAAGTTTATTTATGATGGTCTGGTACCGGCTTACATTTGGAAGCGCCATTGCTACCTCGCCATTATCGATCATACTAAAGTTTACAAATGAGTTAAAGAGCGCTTCACTAAACCAATTCTTTGCATGGGTACTTTTAGGTGCGACGACCTGGCTTGGCGCCTGGTAATAGTAATGAGGAAAGCCTTTTACCTCAATTACTTCTTTTTTGAAAAATTTTGTAGCCGTAATTGTTCTTTCCGCTTTTTCAGTTTCTTTTGAAACATTGTCTCTTTGGATCTTATACCCGTTTTCCCTTAAGTAATTCACGACGCTGGTATAAATAAAATCTTCAGAATACCAATTTGTAAGTTCGACTGTTGCAGTAGAAGTGATGCTATTTTCCATGGATGAATGAATAAATTAATAACGTTGAGGAACACTGATCTTGTATATTAAAGACCAGATATTTTCATTTTCTGTTGCATTTAGAGGCGTTATTAGTTATCCACCCGAATTTGTTAAAATGTTTATTTTTTTACTTTCTACTAAGCTTGGTAAACGTTATATTGCCGTTATTGATAACCGTTTTAGCATTCACCTTTTTTAGGCTGACTAAATAGCCTACAGCTCTCCTTCTACAAATACACGTCCTGGTTAAACCAATAATCAACTCCATCCGGTTTAAATAAAATAGCAAGCACGTCGAACTGTATCCATTTCCAGCCGGGGTTCAGGTGCTGGTATTGTTCAGCTGCGTCTTTCAGATTTTTCATTTTCTGTTTATTGATGCTTTCTTCAGGGTTGCCAAACTTTGTGCTTCGCCTTGTTTTTACTTCAATAAAATGCAGGGTGTCTCCTTTTACTGCTATGATATCAACTTCCCAATGGCGGTAGCGCCAGTTTGCTTGTTTTATAGTAAATCCGCGATTAGTGAGCCATTCAACAGCTAATTTCTCCCCGGCGAATCCTGTTTCATTGTGCTGTGCCATATTGTTATTATTTTCGGCATATCTAAATTACCGAATCAAAGTGAAACATAAAATATTCAAGCTGCAGGGTAAAGTACAGCATTACGCATGGGGCGGGTACGAATTTATTCCGGAACTATTGGGCTTCAACAATTCTGATCACAAGCCATGTGCTGAATATTGGATGGGAGCCCATCCAAGTGCCTCCGGACAACTGGAAACTGAGGAAGGCCTACAGTCGTGGTACGATTTGATTCAGCAGGACCGACTGGAGCACCTCGGTGAGGAAGTGTACCAAAATTTTGGTGAATTGCCCTATCTTTTTAAAGTGCTCGATGTAAATGAGATGCTTTCCATACAAGTTCATCCTACCAGGGAAGAAGCGAAAAAAGGTTATGAACGCGAAGAAGCGGAAGGTGTTCCTGTTACTGCTCCTCATCGTAACTATAAAGATAAAAATCACAAGCCGGAGGTGATGGTTGCATTAGGGGAGTTTTGGTTACTTCATGGTTTTAAAAAGGAGGAAGAGTTGCAACGGGTGCTGGAAACTGTTCCCGAATTTAATTTCTTAAGCAAGGTGTTTGCCGAAGACGGGTATTACGGATTGTACAAAATGGTGATGGAAATGCCACAGGAAGAAGTGGATGAGTTGCTTCTGCCGTTGATTGAACGCGAAATTACTTCTCCACCTGCCCGCGAGGAGCCGGGATATTGGGTTTCCAAATTGTACAACGGCGTGTTGCCTGCCGCCAACTGCGACAGGGGGATTTTCTCGATTTACTTTTTTAATATAGTGCACTTGAAAGAAGGTGAAGCTGTTTTCCAGGGTGCAGGTCTACCTCATGCTTACCTGGAAGGACAGAATATAGAGCTGATGGCAAACAGCGACAATGTGCTGCGTGGTGGATTAACACCAAAACATATTGATGTACCTGAGTTGCTGAAGCTTATTACTTTTGAAAGAACTGAACCCAATATTCTTACTGGTGAGGTTTCAGTTACCGGGGAAATCGATTATCCTTTGCCGGTGGAAGACTTTGCTATAAGTGCTATAAAACTCCAAAATGGTCGTGAATACGTGTCAAAAAGCAAGTCAGCAGAAATTTATCTTGTTATGGAGGGCGAAGCCCATTGCGACCACATCACCTGCAAAAGAGGCGAAGTTTTCGTGGTTCTGCCGGGTGAGGAATATACAGTGAGGGGTATTGAAGACTCTGTATTATACAAAGCGTTCGTGCCCTTGCATTAGGATAACGGCGATTTGGACCTTCTGTTAATAGCACCCCATTTTTGAAAAGGATTATATTTTAGGCTAAATTTGCCCATTGATAAGAAAATGCAAATGAACAAACAAAATAACACTTTGGTTCTTTCAGCAGGTTTACTAATTGTTGCCGTCGCTTTTACAAGATTGTTTCCGCATCCTCCTAACTTTACCGCCCTTGGTGCAATGGCTGTTTTTGGAGGGTCGGTTATTAAAGATAAAAAACTGGCGTTCGTACTGCCATTAGGAGCATTGCTATTGTCCGATGTTTGTCTTCAACTGTTTACCTCTACCAAAGGTTTTTACGGTATCACCCAGTTCTTTGTATATGCTTCGTTTATAATTATCACGGCACTTGCAACGTTAATGCAAAAAAGGTCTGTAGCCAATATTGCATTAGCAGCAGTCTGGAGTGGAGCTATTTTCTTTGCTCTTTCAAACCTTGGTGTTTGGATCAGCAGCACTACTTATCCTAAAACTCTAGCAGGTGTAGGCGCCTGTTACTGGGTGGCCATTCCCTTTTATAAAAATGAATTTTTCGGAAACTTCGTTCTAAATTCCGTCATGGGAAATGCCTTTTATTCAGCTATTTTGTTTAGTGCTTACACTGTATTGGAAAGAAAAGTAAACCTGCAAAAAGCCATAGCTTAAAAATTATTTTGAAATAAACGTTTAAAAAGTCGTGCCTTTTGGCAGACTTTGTTGTTACCGGGCAATAGGTTTTTGTGGCAGCATCGTTGTTTGAACGGAACCCCTTTGGTGATGTCACTCGTGTTGTACTGCAAATCGTTACTCGGCGTTTTCTAATATTTATAGGAACACGATAAATAGCCCTGGCGCGGCTGAAAGAAATGCACGTGAATCTGCACTGAGTACCGGCCGGCAACAAACTTTACCCCCACGCGCCGCCCTGTACCATTAAATTCTCCTTATATTACAAATATTTTATGAAACAGCGATAAATTGTACGCTGCTTTCACTTACCTTTGCGGTCCCAAAAAAGTTCTTTCTGTAGAATTGATTGATTTGGGAGTCTCCCGGCTCCGCTTGACAACGAGCATATGGGGGACGCTAACACCAAAAAAAATAAAACATGGCAAAAGAAATCTCTGGCTACGTAAAGCTTCAGGTTAAAGGCGGCCAGGCAAACCCTGCACCTCCTATCGGACCCGCATTAGGTTCCAAAGGCTTGAACATTATGGAGTTCTGCAAACAATTCAATGCAAGAACCCAGGACAAAATGGGAAAGGTACTTCCCGTATTAATTACAGTTTTTAACGACAAGACTTTCGAATTTGTTATTAAAACTCCTCCTGCAGCAGTACAATTATTAGAAGCAGCAAAAGTAACAAGTGGTTCCAAAGAGCCTAACCGTAATAAGGTTGGTAAAGTAAGCTGGGATCAGGTGGCAGCAATTGCTACCGACAAAATGAGCGACCTCAACTGCTTTACCGACGAAAGCGCTATGAAAATGATAGCCGGTACGGCTCGCAGCATGGGCTTAACCGTTGACGGTACAGCTCCGTGGGAAAAATAAATTGATCAATTCTAAACTGATTAACAATGGGAATCACTAAAAAAAGAAAAGCTGTTGCAGCTAAGGTAGATAAAAACAAGGTGTATTCACTCGCCGATGCTTCGTCGTTGGTTAAAGAAGTAAATATCACAAAATTTGACAGCTCGGTAGATGTGCACGTTCGTTTGGGCGTTGATCCTAAAAAAGCTGACCAACAGGTTCGTGGAACGGTAACCTTACCTCACGGAACGGGTAAAACAAAAAGAGTATTGGTTCTTTGCACTCCTGATAAAGAAAATGACGCAAGAAATGCAGGCGCTGATTATGTTGGCCTTGATGAATTCATTACAAAAATCGAAGGCGGATGGACTGATGTAGATGTAATCGTCGCAACTCCTTCTGTAATGCCAAGAATTGGTAGACTGGGTAAAATATTAGGTCCTCGTAACTTAATGCCAAACCCTAAAACAGGTACCGTAACAAATGATGTTGCTGCTGCTGTTAATGAAGTTAAAGGTGGTAAAATCGCTTTTAAAGTTGACAAAGCGGGTATCATTCACGCATCTATCGGTAGAGTTTCATTTCCTCCTGAAAAACTTGTTGCTAACAGCACCGAATTTATCAACGCAATTATGAAGCTGAAGCCGTCTGCTGCTAAAGGTACTTACCTGAAAGGTTTAAGCATCGCCAGCTCTATGAGCCCTGGTATTACCGTAGACACAAAATCATTCACCTAAAATCAGTCAAACGTGTAGAAGTAACTAATGACCCCCGGGTTGGTGTTACCACAAGCGTTGAAAAATAAACAGCGTCATGACTAAAGAGCAAAAAAACGAAGCAATTGAAGTTCTCAAAGAGAAATTCAATCAATATAATAACTTCTACATCACTAATACAGAAGCATTATCTGTAGCCCAGGTTAACAAACTGCGCAAGATCTGCTTCGATAAAGATGTAGAAATGAAAGTGGCAAAAAACACTTTAATCCGCAAAGCACTCGAAGGAATAGATGCAGAGAAATTCTCGGGTGTATATGATAGCCTGAGAGGTGTTACTGCTCTTCTTTTTAGCGAAAATGCTAAAGAACCTGCTATGATCATCAGCAGTTTTCGTACCGACACAAAAGGTGAAAAACCTGTTTTAAAAGCTGCTTATATCGACAGCGCAATATTCGTGGGCGACGATCAACTGGAAGCCTTAAAAACACTCAAAAGCAAAAACGACCTTATCGGGGAAGTTATCGGATTGTTGCAATCTCCTGCCAAGAATGTTATTAGCGGCTTAAATGCTGGAAGCAAACTCGCAAGCTTACTAAAAGCTTTGGAAGACAGACAACCACAAGAAGCTTAAATACTTATTACCAGTTTCCTGTTACCGGTAGCCTGCAACCGGAAACTGGTAACTAAAAAATACTCAACCGAGCCTGAACGGTTGATATCACAAATTTTTTTAAAAACTCCGCCGGAGCACAGGCATTGAAGGCGGCAAAAATTTGAAACAATGGCAGACTTAAATGCATTCGCAGAACAACTGGTTAACTTAACAGTAAAAGAAGTTAACGAATTAGCTAAAATCCTTAAAGATACTTATGGTATCGAACCTGCTGCTGCTGTAGCTGCTGCTGGTCCTGCTTCTGCTGGTCCTGCTGCTGCCGCTGTAGAGGAAAAAACTGCTTTCGATGTAATTTTGAAAAGCGGTGGTGCAAGCAAACTACAGGTAGTTAAGATCGTTAAAGAATTAACTGGTTTAGGTTTGAAAGAAGCTAAAGACTTAGTTGACCAGGCTCCAAAACCAATCAAAGAAGGTGTAGCTAAAGCAGAAGCTGAAGAAGTTGCAGCTAAACTGAAAGAAGCTGGAGCTGATGTAGAAGTAAAATAATTATTAGAATACTTCTTAATAATAAAAAGCCGGTAAGTTTTACTTACCGGCTTTTTATTTTAATCCTTCCCCTTCAGCCTCGCTGCTTCTGATGAAATGTTAACGGTAATTTTAATTATAGTATTTTTTATGGTACCGGCCTTTGTCCACCTGTCAAAATCGTTGTGTCACTCACTGCAACGGCAAATCCTTTCCCGGGCTGGAAGAAAAGTGTATTGATTGTGAATCATTCAATTCCTCCGTTAGGGGCTCGTTTTCCTGCGGCTTTGACTATGGGGTTTGCTTGTGTCCCTATGTTTCTCAAACTTGCCTATAACCAACAAGTGTGGCGGATAAGAAAACCCGATCTGCCGTAGGTTGTTTAATCATTTTAAAATGATCTTCTAAACATTCAGTAATTGCCCATAATATCAAAAAAAATTAAGCAGGATTGAAGCCGAAAAGGGGAAAGAGCAAAATAACAATGAGGCTAATAAACTTGCTGGTCCTCCTTTAAACAATTGAATGGTTGATCGTCTAATCTGTTTGATTATTTTGTTTAAAACGTGCTCGGTCTGCCTAAAGAAGACCTGCAAAGCGAACGCACTAATTACAGTCAGAAAACCACATTCCCAACAACGCTTTTTTTAGCTATTTTCCTAAAGCAGAGATGTTTAGTGAAATGACCGTTCACTAAACATCTCTACAATTCTTACTCATGCTGCCTTTCCGCCGATTATGCCACCATTTTTGACCAATTGGGCGTGGATAATAGTTTCCAAAAGGTTTCCAGTTCTTGGTCGGGCAAAGGGAGTGAGGGTGCCTTCCTTCTCGTCGCCGGATGAGGCTCGGTTCATTAAGTCATACTGCCAATTTTATTAACGTTAGTAAACTGCCTTCCTGTATTATCAGAATTTGGCCGTTACATTCGATTACT
>JAQBNO010000059.1 GCA_028288485.1 Segetibacter sp. | reverse complement strand
GAAATTATACAAGTTGTTCCTCCAAACCGGCCATGTATGTCCGCCAGGATATTCGCTATAGGTATATTTTATTCCCATCTCATCAAATTTTGTAAGCATAGCCTTGCAGTTATTGTATGCTATATCTGTTTTGCCGCCCATGGCTATCCAAAATGATTGGACGTTGTTGTTAATGGTAGTCGCATTAGTCTTCATAAACTCATATTGCGGATTTGTTAGCGCAGGCTGATTTGCAAACCAACCTGAACTGAATACACCGAGGTAAGAAAACATCGGTGTGTTTTTCACGCCGGCATACAAAGTTTGTAAACCTCCCAACGACAAACCTGCGAGTGCCCTGTTCTTTCCATCAGTTTCAGCCCGGTAATTTTTTTCAACAAAGGGAATAACCGAATTCTTTAATTCATTTTCAAACGTCCTTAAAGCCTGTTCGCCAAACCCTCCCGGTCCACCTACGTTTCCATCCATCATTACCACCAGCATGGGCTTTGCTTTTTTTTCAGCGATAAGATTATCAAGAATGAGGTTTGTTTTGCCCTGCATAGCCCACCCTCTTTCATCTTCGCCGCCACCGTGTAGTATGTACAGCACGGGATATTTCTCTGTTATAGCCGAGTCATAGTTTGGCGGCGTATAGAGATAAAACTGCCTCCACGAATTTGTTACTCCCGAAAAGTAGCGCTTAATACGAATGTCGCCATGCGGCACATTGCGCAGGGCATAATAACCACCACCGGCAAACGGAATTTCAATACCGCTTGCCATCCGGCCCATGCCATAAAATGTTTCACTGGCCGGGTCGGCAACTGCCACCCCATCTATCAACAGGGAATAATAATGAAAGCCTTCGGTGATGGAGTCTGTTGTACCGGTCCAATAGCCACCGGTATCTTTTTCCAGGTCATATTTTTTGCCAAGGTCTATTTGTATCTTTTGTGCTTCAGGTGCCCTGATCCGAAACTTAACGCGGCTATCAGCCATGATTTGCGGGTAGGCAGCCGAACGGATATTGGTAGACGCAGGTGCACCGGCAACCGGGTATTGGGAGAAAGTGGTTGTATCGACGGGTTTAAATATTAGTTGGGAGAACATATACAAGCCATTCTTCCACACCTTAAAATCATGCGCTCCCGGCTCAATAAAATAAATGTGCGGCACACCGTTCTTCGCCAGGTAATCATGTGTCCTTTTGCTAAAGCCAATTAAGCCATCGCTGGCGCCGCAGGAGATAAACAACAGCTTAATTTTATTTTTTGCCTCTTCCGGGTCGGGCACCAGTTCTTCAGGTCTTTTTGTATTGGGAGCTGATGAAAAACCGCCCACCCAGGCAAATCTGTCAAGATTACCTAACCCAAAGTTCAACGATTGTCCCCCACCCATCGATAGACCTGCAATGGCCCTATGTTCACGGTCTTTCAAAACAGGAAACGTTTTTTCAACAAATGGTATCAAATCACTTAATAAATCTTTTTCAAAGTTTGCAAACGCCTGTACTTTGTCGGGAGCCATAACATTACCGGTTGCACGATCATCTTTCATAGCCCTGCCGTTTGGCATAACCACCACCATTGGTTCAATCTTTCCGCCTGCATACAGATTATCGAGTATCACCTGCGGGTTACCGCCGTTTAGCCATTCTTTTTCGTCGCCACCAATGCCGTGCAGCAGGTATAAAACAGGGTATTTTTTCTTTTTTGAGAATCCGGGCGGCGTATAGATTATCGCCCTGCGGTTTGTGCCAACTGTTTTTGATGCGTAAGAAATGGTATCGATTGTGCCATGAGGAATATCGGCCCGCAAGACATCAAATCCTGCGGAAGCGGCCGGCACCAAAGACTGGGAGTTCGCCCATATTCCGCATATAAACAAAGACACAAATGATAAAACCAGCTGTTTCATGTTATGTTTTTAGGTTGCAAAGGTTCTAATTCGTTGATGGTTTTATGATTTGATACTTACCACTCAGATGCATTAAGCTGAACAAATACAACAAGCCATCGTAATAAGGATCGAAGTAACCGTCCTCATAGGGTTCGAGTTTTGCATTCCAAAGCTCATGAACGAAGTCGAGACTATTTTTTTCTTTATTAATAAGTGCGGTTGTAGCAGCAGTGGACACAAGTCCAATTGAATGCCTTAACTTTTTAAACCCACCAGCCTGCAAGATAGAATCCGGGCGGGAGCCATCGGGGTTAAATTGGTCTTCAAAGGTTTTTATACCTTTTGAACGAAGGAAGTTTTGTAAACGTTTTGCATAATCCTCCTGCCAATTTTTATCCTTAGCAAACCATACATAATCCATCGAAATATTCATGGGAACCCTCCACGAATCGTAGCGAAAGGCAGGTGGTATCCACCGGGTTGCATGAGGAGCGCCACTAAATTCAGTATAGTCGTAGTTGAGTGCTGTTACCGGGTGACAAGCACGGTGTAAAAATGCACGGGAGGTATCGGCGCATTCCTTATAAAATTTTTCATGGCCATCTTTTGCATAGAGAACCCATACTTCGTAAAATGCGGGCAGGTGATAAGATGGGTCCGTCCAGTTGTACATATCGCCTTCAGGCACAAAGGTAATTTGCTTGTGTTCGGTGTTGATCAGGTTATAGATATTGCCCGTTCCGTCCTTCTTCCACATAGCATCGAGTATTCGCCTGGCTTCCCCGTAATAGTTAATGCCGGTATTGTTGCCCCAGCGGTTAGAAGCGAACAAAAGTGCAGTGATATAATACAATTCACCATCGGAGGCTGAACCCTCAGAATTTTTCTTCATCGTTTTGGTATTGATGCTCCAGGCGAAGTACGCTTCCCGTGCTCCTTCCTGGTGTTGCAGGTATTTTTTTGACCATCGCCAGACTCGGTCAAAGACATCCTTTTTATTCAACTGTACAGCTACCATCATTCCATATGACAGACCTTCTGTTCTTGCGTCGTTATTTTTCAAGTCAGATACATAGCCCATTGAATCGCTTACTTCAAAATAAACGCGGTTCGGGCCCTCAAACACATCGTAGTAAGCTTTCGCCAGCTTCTTATCAATGCCGGTTTGGCTATAGCCAGCCTGCCTGAACAGGTTTGGATACTGGCCGGTGTAAAAAGCCGCCTGCCCGGTAGATTTAGTAGTGTTGTTTTGTTTTTGCCCGATGACAATGGTTAAGTGAAAGGAAAACAGGCTAAGAATCAGTAATGAAATACGCATGGTGGAAACAAGGAGTTTTTAATTCGATTTTATATTCTAAGATCAGCAAGGTTTTCTATCTATCACTTTTGTAATTTTGTTTATATAAAAGTGAAAGGATTATTGGAAGGGATATTTGTAATTTTAAGTCCTGCAACTTTTGGCTGCAACCATTGAACCAGGTATTCCATACCTGCTTCTTCACTTACAGAGTGGCTGAGCACCAGCAGCGAAGTTTTTTGTCCCATTGCCAAACCATCTCTTACCCGTTCAACAGTCTCCCACTCTCTTGTTTCTCCACTTAATATTAAATCTGGTTTCAGTTTTTGAATAACAGGTATTTGAGCCCTCGGGTCCATATATCCAAATGCGAGGTAGATTGTTTTACATTCCTGTTTCGGATTCCCCACCACCCGAACGGTGGAGATCCCTAATCTTTTCTTTGCCATTTCCGCTATTGATTTTATAGTCGTGGCCTGTGGCAAAGTCACCAACCTTGGATTTTGAGGATCATAATATTTTTCCCATCCAAACTTTACAAGGTTGCCCATAGCAATACCGTCTGGCTTATGTGCGTGCCAGTTGTCGTGAAAGCGCCAGATAGCAATCTTATATTTGTTCAACAGGTCGACCTTGTACTTGTAGGCATCATCCTCTTTTAACCAATCGGTTTCATCATTATTATTATAAAAGGGTGTTTCATGGGCAATAATGAAATTGGCACCTGCCTTCTTTGTTTTTTCGATTACTTCAATGCTTGGGAACATGGTCGTTACAATACCTGTTACCTCCTGCTGACCACTTCCTGACCTGATTTTATCCACCGTATTTTCAGTACGGGCGTTGGGAACTTCTTTCAAAATAAGGTCAATTACCTGTTGTACCGTAAAAGTGGCTTTTGGCTGCCATAGTTTTCCCGCACTGCTTGCTGCCGGCACCGCCGCTACGGCAGATGTAGCAGCCAGCTTACCAATTGTAGTTATGAATTTTCTTCTTCCATAAACTTTAGCGTGATTTCCTTTCTTCATAAGAAGTGTTTATTTGTTTACTATTTATGCCATTGTTTCTATAAGTGGGAAAGGCTATTGCCCTGAAACTTGCATAACGCTTTAAAGCGATCGTATAATTTACAGCACAACTGATAAAAGATGGACCTATTTGTCATTGTTTTAAACAAGGCAGGCAGAAATGCTGCCTGCCTTGTTTAATTACTTGAAAAGAAGTGGCGCCATTTCTCTAAGGCTGCGGCGCCACGTTTGAAACTCGTGTGCTGTACCTTGAGAGACATAAGTAGTAGCATTATAGCCGGCAGCTTTTAAATCAGCTTCAACCTTAGGAAGAGCATTAGCTCCGTTTGTTTCTTTACTACCGTAGGTTATAAATATAAACTTCGGTTTCATTTTGCCTTCTAAATCTGCCGGGGTATAGTTGCCACCACTCATTAAACCCCAGTAGCCAAAAACTTCTGGTTTTGCTAATGTTATAAATTTCGTTTCCGCTCCACCCATTGAAAGACCAGCCATTGCGCGTCCGTCTCTCTTGGCAATAGTGCGGAAATGTGAGTCAACATACGGTATCAACTCATCCAATAATACAGTTTGAAAGCCATTATTAGCAATCATACCGGCCATGCCACCGCCAGGACCACCAGCAGGACGGGCTGCACCACCCGGAGTAGCAGTGCCGGGAGTAGCAGTGCCTGCAGGGCGTGCGCCAAGCCTGCTACCGGTATTAGTCATACCATATGTCATTACAACGATAAAAGGTTTTATTCTACCTTCTGCTATCATATTATCCATAATCAGGTTAGCGCGGCCTTGAATACCCCATGACGTCTCATTTTCACCCCAGCCATGTTGCAGGTATAATACAGGGTATTTGGCATTACCTTTTTCGTAGCCCGGGGGCGTGTAAACAAATGCAGCCCGCGATGTATTAGTGCTTTTTGAAGGGAATAACACTTGCTGCACATGTCCGTGGGGAACATCTTTAAGCGCATAAAAATCCTGGTCGTGGGCGGGTATCTCGATTCCGCTTTCCCAGCGTTGTGAGCCATAGAAAAATCCTGTTCCCGGATCATTAAAGGTTGCGCCGTCTACGTTAATGCGATAATAGTGGAAACCTTCATCCATTGGCCCTGCGGTAGTGCCAATAAAATAACCACTATCCGCTTTCGTAAGCCTTGTTCCACCCTGGCCACCAAGGCCCAGGCTTACCCGAACGCTGTCAGCGTTTGGCGCATGTATCCGAAACCGTGCGTACCCCTGCGAATTAACCTGCGGGTATGCCTGGAAGGGCTGGTTAAAAATAGAAGGTCTAAAATCCTCTACTACTGTGGCAGCGTTATTTTGCGCTGAACAAATACCGCCAGTTAGTGCAGCAGCCAAAAAAATTGCAAGAGATTTAATATTCATTTATATGTAATTTTTAGGATTGAACGTTTGAGTATTTATTTAAAAACCGCCTGTAATGTAGTAGTGAGAAACAGCTTGCAATTCATCCGGGTTTGCGGCGCGTAATCAGTATATGTTGAGTAATAGCAATTAATCGTGAGTTCATAAATTAATTATTGATGGTTCAAGGTCGTTGTGCTTCACGTAGATGCTCTTTGTGTTTGTTCTTATAGATTTTACCAAAATCCCTGGTATCATACCACAATAACAACTTCTTTTTCAAGCTAATCTTTTTCTATTCATTATAACTAACAAGGGATAAAAACGCTGATACTTTAATTTTGCTCCGCGGCAACAAAAAAGTACAAGAGTGCGACGCAACGGCCGCTTCATAGTAGTAATGAAGGTTGGCCCCCAAAAAACTGAACTCACTTTTTTATCGCTTTTCAGTATCAGTATTGTTGTACTACAAATCCACCACCCGGTTGAACTGCAATTTTCAATTCTCCATTTTCCTTAACCTCAACTTCCTGCAGGTAAGCTTCCTTGTTCTCATTATCACCATAAAGCCGAACTTTTTTACCTGCAAGCATGGGCAGCTTCACTGTTAGCTCCTTCACCGATTTTTCACCATTTACGCCGGCCACGTACCACTGGTTTTGGTGCCGACGGGCAATCACCGCATACTTACCCGGATAACCGTCTATATACCGTGTTTCATCCCATGTCGTCGGCACCTTCTTCATAAAATCAATTTCAAATGCAGGAACATCGGTAAGGTTATTAGGTGTGAGGCCAAACATTTGTACGGCGTTCTGAAAGAGTATGGCTGTTGCTAATTGAAAAGCATCGGTGGTAAGGCGTTTATTCCTTCCCTGGTTGCTTTTAACCAGGAATTTATTGAGTAATACGCCGCCGAACTCCATGCTGCCCACCGTATTGCGAATAAATGGATGGAGCGTAGCATTAAACGCCTCCGCCTCCCTAACTCCCTGCGAAAAAATCAACATTTCAGAAGCCACTACTGCTTCGCTCCCTACAAAATTCGGATACATCCTTTCCCATCCTCTGGGCAAGGTGGTTCCATGGAAAATAATCATTAAACCATAGTCGTTGGCATCCGACATTATATCTTCATACAGGCGCATGGTTTCCTGCTTGTCGCCACCAAAAAAATCCACTTTTAAACCTTTCACACCCATTTCTTTCAGCCATTTCATTTCTTTTTTCCGCGCAATGGAAGTATTCATTTTGTTCATCGGCCCCTGCGGGGCATCGTTGAAAGTGCCGTTGGAGTTATACCATAAAAACACTTCTACGCCTTTACGACGTGCATATTGCACCAACTCCTGCATACGCTCCTTGCCGATATTGGTGTCCCAAAAGGCGTCCATCAAAATATATTCATATTTCAGTGTTGCAGCCAAATCGATATACTTAACCTGGTCATCGTAGTTCATACTGGCATCCTGCCATACAATCCAGCTCCAGGTTGAACGACCATATTTGTAATCCCGCGAAGGTTCATATAATGGCTCCACTACATCAAACGGGATGGTCGTTTCCACTATAGGTTTCAGACTTTCACCCACCGTAATTGTTCGCCATGGAGTTAAGCCGGGCAGGCTGATTGCAGCACCGGTAGTGCCAAAACCATTGTTTTGCCCGGGGTTGGGATACTCAACCGTATAAACCCCATCGATGGTACCATCGCTTAAATGTGAAGCACAATAAAGACTTGTTACACCAGTCTCAGAAACCAGGACCCAGCCGTCGTTTGCGATACGAAAAAGACCGGGGAATACATACCCCTCCTTGCTACGCGTTGGTTTGCCCAGGGGCCCATCGGCTTCATACCCGCTTTCGTAACTGGGGGCAGTACGCGCAAAACCGGTCATAGGCGCCATCATTGCCGAAAGAAAGGTAGTAGTAACAGCCGGGAAATTAAAACCGGTGGCTTCTTTTTCCACAACGCAGCTTCTTCGTTCGCCCCAGGCCGGCAGTTGGTACCGGAAGGCAATATCGTTGTTGCTTACCCGGAAAGCGATTGCTATCTTTTTTTGCTGTGCATTCTCAAAGGTGCAAGTCACTTCATTGGCTAAGTAGTGGACTTCAGATTGTTTTATTCTACTTTGTTTGTAGCGCTTATCAATCTTATTTTCTTCTTTGCCGATATATTTCATACCTGTAGTAAAGTCACCTTCGTTGGTGGTAATACCCAGGGGCGATTCTTCCAGCATCAATTTTCCCTTGTAGCTAACTGTGTATAACGGCTTTCCGTTATTAATTGATACGCTCAACTTTAATTGCTGGTCGGGACTAACAACAATAGCCTGGGTGTAGCCATTAGAAGTGAAAAACATGCAGCATAATGCAAGTAAGGCAAGAATATTTGTTTTCATAAATTAGACTCGTGTCCGGAAAATTTAGGTTTGACTTTCCATTTCATTAAAAGATGCAGCGGATCGCAAAAAAAGCATTTCATGTGCCAATTTACATCGTCATTCAATGTTGTTTACTTAAGCTGCTATTCTCAGACGCTGTTTAATCTTAAGCCTTTTTACTGGCGGTTTGTCACTTTCTTTTTCTTGAACACAGAAAGTAACCAAAGAAAATTCAAGAAAGGAACGATTACATCCGGTTTCTTTCATTGTTCATTGATTAAGCTTTATTGCTACTGTGGCTTCAGCATTTGTTTTTTATGCCTGTTCCATTG
>JAQBNO010000055.1 GCA_028288485.1 Segetibacter sp. | reverse complement strand
TGAACACAGAAAGTAACCAAAGAAAATTCAAGAAAGGAACGATTACATCCGGTTTCTTTCATTGTTCATTGATTAAGCTTTATTGCTACTGTGGCTTCAGCATTTGTTTTTTATGCCTGTTCCATTGTATACTTATCAAACAGAACAGGATATTCACCCCGTTCAGTTAAAAACAAACATGTTGCTTCCCCATCCGACCCCATAGAAAAGGCGTTAAGAAATGAAATAGATGTTACCAAAGCTTCTTTATGTCCTTTGCCTGTAAGTCCTCCAAAAGCCCGGTTATATTCTCCCGTTGTGGCTTATTTGACCACTATTTTTTATTCTACGGGTGTGGTCGATTTCAATTCATTTTAGCTTGTCCCGCTAATTTTTAGCCTTTTCTATAAGGTCTTGATTTTTTTGTTTCTGGGATCAAGAAAAAAAGAAAAGCAAAACACCAAAAGTAAAGCATAAACAAGTCTAGACTAAGTTTACCACCGAATGTGCCAACAGTAAATAACACCTTAAGTCAACAATGTTTATTGTAGATTACTCTTTTGTAACATTACTAAATCGTATGCTCTTAATAAACAATGCATGTGAAGCACCTTTCGGAAATTTCACAAACACATCGTGATGACCTGAAACATTTTTCAAAGCTTTTGTGAAAGCCTTAAAGTTAGTTGCTCCACCTGTTGCAGCTACAGGTATTGTTGCTATTAGTTTTCCATTTTCATTCGTCAAATCATCGAGCCATATTTCTAGCTGTCCGCTTGCCTTTGAAGAAGCCATCACCTCTACCTGCAGAGCCTTTCTTTTGTCCCTTCCCAACTCGACCCCTGAAATCATAAACCATCCACCTTTTGCGGAAGTGTTGGTAACAACTTTTCCAGGTGGCTGCAACACTTTTTCTACACCAAAGTAATTGCTGTAACCGGCAGCCGGAAGAGACGACAAACCATCTTTACAAACAAAGAAGTCAAAATCAGCTGGTTTACCTTCCGCAAACAAACCGATACTCGTTCCCACCCAGGAGTTGTAATTGGGGTGCACCTTATCTAAGTTAGTAGCAATAACAGGAGCTCCTACCGGTACCCATTTCATTCCATTTGCGCTGGCATAAGCGGTTAACCGGTGTTCGTCTCTTTCAATTTTTAACCATACCGTCTTGCCAAATGTATTGGGAATGCTGCGTGTAGTGCTGTCGTGTTTAAAGATGATCTTTTTACCATTGTCGAAGCCACTGTAAAGCTGCACATTTACCCGCTGGTTTCCGTTGGTGAGGTAAAGGCCCGCCTTCGCAGTGTCGGTTGCATCAACCTCAACCTTTGTAACTGCAGAGTAGTAGTGATCGGTTTCTTTTTGTACCAAATGTGCCCGGGCTGTGTCAGGCAGAAGGCGTAGCCACCCGTTTTTGGCGGTGAGAGAATATTGTGTAGCTGCTTTTTTGTTTAAAAAATGCCAGTTTAAGCTGAGTGAACCGGTATCAAAATAATCGGATTGAACGCTGCGCCACAAAATACCGGACTGCGAAAGTTTTGGTCGTTCTACCGGTGCAGTGGTGGGCGCCATTCCCCACGGGCGGTCACCTTCCCAGAGCACCTGGTACAATCCGGTTTGGCGGCCGGTGCCATACCAATCGTCGTCTCCAACTCTTTCGTAACTCTGCCCGATTGTCCACCACGTTCCATCGGCGAGTTGAACAGGAGCTGCAATGTGGTTAGGCCGGCGGAAACCAACTTTAGGATCAGTAATTGGCTTGAAAAAATCTCCCAGTCTTTCCCATTTAGTTGAATCGGCTGTTAGCGCTGTGCCCCTTAATACATATTGTCCACCCGTAACATCGCCAGCCGGGTAATAATAGTAGAAGCCATTGCGTTTGCCCATTACCGGGCCTTCAGCCCAACTGTATTGCAGCTTTGCATTGATCCAGTCAAGATCAATAACGGTGTCAGTTAATTGGCCGTCTCTGCCAAGCGCCTGCACGCGGTTTGTTTTCTGACCGTTCTTTATCACCATATACGGCTTACCATCATCATCCACGAAAATAGAGTTGTCATAACCAAGGGGTCCTGTTGTAGGATTGCCTTTTACCTGTACCGGATCTGACCAGGGACCTTTTGGCGAAGCTGCTTTACAAAACCATTGCCCGTTAGCAGAAAAGTAAATCCAGTAAGAATCATAAAAGTAGGTAATGGCTCCCTGCCAGATGCCGGCTGAGGGCCTGTCTGTAACGAAACCTGCTTTTGCCGCCGGCACTACCCTGCTGATAATTTCCCAGTGTACCAAATCTTTAGAATGATAGATTGGCAAGTACGGATTAAAATGGAAAGAAGAACCACAATGATAAAAATCGTCACCTACTTTCAACAACGTCGGGTCGGGATGGTCGCCTGGCAATACCGGGTTGACATAGGTTTTTACCCGGTTGTAATACACGGAGGAATCGACCGGGTCTTTTTGACCAAGTACAACTAATACATTCAATGATAGTAAAGTGAATAGCCCAATAACCCGGTAATATTTACAATTCATTTTATTTATTTAGGTCTTTGTCGTTTACATTCTCAGGGAGTGGAAAGAATGTTCTTCGTTACTGTACCATTAGCTCTTTCTACCCTCAACATCGGGTGATTTTTCCTTTATGCAGAAACTCAAACTACATAATCTCTAATGTGAACACAAAACTTTATAGGTGCTACCCGTGTTGCAAAAAATTATTGCGATGCGTGAACCTTATGCCCGAGCAACGAAAGCATTTCGACCGCATACCGTGCTCCCAGCTTCCTATAACCTGCTGCGTCAAAGTGCAGGTTATCTGCAGCATCGGTACAACCCTTCGAGGAAATGACATGTGCGGTAGGAATCGTTTGAGGTAATTTTGCAATAATTGCATTCATACTGGCGCATTTCCCTCCCTGTTCAGCGTCTACCAATTCACCTGCAAGTAACGGAACAGCTTTAGCATCCAGGTTGAGGTCTTTCAATAAATTATCGTACACAAGCTTTACCTTCTTCGGCCATGTAGAATCGTTCGTATTAGACTCACCCTGGTGCAGCAATATGCCTTTTATGACCCCGTCTTTCTGCGCGAGCTTCGCCATTTCCACCAGGCGGCTGTAGGGATTTCCTTTATACTCTTTTATCATGTTGTTCATCCACCCAGGGGCGGTAGCAGCATACGCCTGGTAGTTATCCTTATCAAACAACTCTATTTTACAGCCACCGACAGCAACGTTGACGATGCCAACCCTAACTTTTTTTGGAAGATTTGCCACAAGGGTTCTTCCAAAATAATCAGCAGGTGTAAGCCCGGTTCTGCAACGGCAAAGGGGCGGCACTGCCGTATACCACTTACCCATGTCTCTCCCGAGGTTTGGGCAGTCAACAGCCTGCAGCACTTTAAAACGGCCATCAACTGTGGTATCCTGTGGCTCAAACTTCGCATTACCCTCCATGTTAGACTGGCCAAAAGAGAGGAAGATATAAAAATTCGGGTCTTGTGAAAAAGTTTTAATACAAGGCAACAGCAATGCTGCAAACACCAGTACTCTTAGTTTTACTTTCATGTAAATTACATTGTACGTTTAAAAAACTGTTTCTTTCTGCAGTGTCATCAAAAGCACTTACACAAGGTTTTTTACTTTTATGGGTCAGTCCTATGCCAGGTTTCATACAACATCAGGCGATAATATTATTTTTTTTGATACCAACTTTCGTTCTCCGGGCAACATCGTTGCGTCGCAATCCGTTCATCGGCAATGGTGCTATTCAGCTTTTATCATAAAGTATAATTCCATTTCACCAACCTGTATTTTTAATACGTCATTGGTTGGAAACGAGGATAATCACCTGCCCAGGTTTAGTTGAAATGTCATAAACAAAAGTCTGCTTCAAACCGGGCGAAGTGATAACGGCTTTTTCAGAAATAACAGGCGTTGGCGTTACCTCGGTCTGATAAAATGAATTTGTGTTTTCACCAATAGCTTCTTTTAACTTACTTCGATTATTTAACTTCATTTCATTTGGAACCCGCAGACGAAGATTACCACCAAGGGTGGATCTTATAACAGCTTTTACCAGTTTGGCATCTTTCCATTGCATGCTTATCAATTCAAAACCGCCCCTTGCACGCAGGCCGGCAATGCTGCCACCGCCTCGCCAAACGCCGGGAAGAGCAGGAAGTAAATGAAGCGTACCATCCGCACTTTGCATCAGCATCTCGGTAATCCCTGAAGTGCAACCAAAGTTGCCGTCAATCTGGAAAGGCGCATGTGCATCGAACAGGTTGTTATATGTGCCGCCACCTCCCTCGTTGCTTCCGACAGGTGTTAGCTGGTTTTGAATGAGTTTGTAAGCGTGGTCGCCATCCAGCATTCTTGCCCACCAATTTACCTTCCAGCCCATGCTCCATCCTGTGGATATGTCGCCACGGTGAATAAGTGTGTTCTTTGCTGCACTGTGTAATGCAGGTGTGCGATACGGAGAGATCTGGTTAGAGGGAAATAAACCGTATAGGTGAGAAATATGACGGTGCTTGTCGTTTGGGTCATCAATATCATCAAGCCACTCCTGCAATTGACCGTGCTGGCCAATCTGCATTGGAGGCAACCGTTTGCGCATTTGTTCCAGGGTATCAATAAATGCTGCGTCTTTTTTCAAAATTTCCGCTGCTTTTATAGTTGTACTGAAGATCTCAAAAACAATCTGGTTAGTCATTGTAGTACCAGCATCGAGTGAAGAATTCTGATGCGCTTTTGGTGCATTTTCCGGCGACATGTCGGGGTTGATTACCAGCCATTTTTTCGAGGGATGCTCCACCAGGAAATCAACATAAAAAGTAGACGCTCCCTTTAATATCGGGTAAATGGATGCGAGGAAATTTTTATCACCGCTATAAAGATAGTGTTCCCAAAGATGTTGGCTTGTCCATCCGCCTGCTGCACTCCATATGCCCCATGTAGCGCCATCGACAGCACCGGTAGTACGCCAGATATCCGTATTATGATGCGCAGCCCATCCCCTGGCCCCGTACATATCTTTGGCTGTTTGTTGACCGGTAACTGACAAATCCTTTACCAGCTGAAAGAATGGCTCGTGCAATTCCGGTAAGTTGGTTTTTTCAGCCGGCCAATAGTTCATCTCGGTGTTGATGTTGATAGTGTACTTGCTATCCCACGGCGGATTTATTTTATCATTCCAGATTCCCTGGAGGTTGGCTGGCTGGC
Source organism: Segetibacter sp. (assembly GCA_028288485.1). Classification (GTDB taxonomy): domain Bacteria; phylum Bacteroidota; class Bacteroidia; order Chitinophagales; family Chitinophagaceae; genus Segetibacter. Next base: position 50,109 of record JAQBNO010000055.1, on the reverse strand, counting down.
CACCTGGTTGGGAAGACGAAATCAGCAGGTACCGCCCGAATTGGTAGTATAGCGTTACAAGATCAGGATCACTTACAGAATTAAAATTCTTCAATCGTTCATCGGTGGGAAGATTAGCTGCACCTGTTCGTCCGAGATCCAATTTTACCCGGTTAAAGTATTTTTGATAAGCAGCGATGTGGAGCGGTAAGATTGCGGTAAAGGATTTTGGATAAGCTTTATCTATATAACCAGCGGCCCTTTCGTTTTCATCACCACTGATGTCGTTGTAGTTATTGAAGTTGGTAGCTATTGAAATATAAATCGTCGCCGCATTTGCATTTTTAATGGTAAGCGAAGTATCGGTTGCCGTAAGCATACCGGCCTCCGGCTTTATGCGCACGATACCTTTATAATTCAACATTCCTTTGACCGTCTCGTGGTCAGAGGTTGTTCCAAAGATCGTTAACTCCTTCGCCCCAATAGCGCCCTGCGTTGTTTTAATCGTTGCTCTTTTTTGAGGAGTGGTAAAAGATGCAATAAAAGAAATTTTACCAGGCTTGCTGGCTGTTAATCGCATAACAATTACACGGTCGGGGAAAGAAGCAAAAGCTTCGCGGGTATACGTTACTTCGCCAACCGTATAAGATGTTTTGGTTACCGCTTTTTCAATATCCAATTCCCTATAATAGTTTGAAAACCCTTCGTGCCCATCAAACGCCAATTGCAAATTACCGACAGGCTCAAATTTTTGACCATGCGATTTTTTTGTTATGATAGCCCTGTTTGCAATTCTTTCCGCATCTTTTTGCCGACCATCAAATATTAGTTTTCTTATTACGGGTAATGAATCCAGCGACACAGGATTATCATTGCGGTTGGGGCTGCCGCTCCAAACCGTATGTTCGTTTAACTGGATGGTTTCTTTTTCAACATTCCCATAAACCATTGCACCGAGCCTTCCATTCCCGATTGGCAAGGCGTTCTCCCAGGTTCTGCCGGAAGGCTTGTTATACCAAAGTTTTAAGGCCTGCTTATTTTGTGAATAGCCGGCGGTTGCTATAAAGAGTAAAAAGGAAAATATTTGTTTCATTTAAAAGCCTTTACCGTGATTTTCATGCCACCTTCTGCGCGGCAATCAATTAAAAGTCCGCTGTAGAAACAGCGGACACCTTTTAACGCTTACTTGTATGTGAGACATTTTTGTTTAAGTGTAACCCCAAACCCTCATCGGACGCGGCACGGGCGGGCCTAAAGGGGCTTGAAGACCAACCAAAAAGAACTTATCAATTTGCTTGTTGCTGTAGGAGTGTGCCCTTCGACTACGCTCAGCGTACACTCCTGCAGGCCCAGGTACCCTTCAACTACGCCCACGGCACCAGGTGGCAGCGGTGAATAAAGCGGTACAGTACAAGCGAGCGTGGCAACGATACCGAACGTACATTCTACCGCCGGAAACAAAAATAACTTCATGTTCCTTAGTACACCCGATAGTAGTAGTAGTTCCGCCTGTTAAAAAATACTCGCTTTTTTTGCTTTACATAAAAGGAAACCGTCTGCAAATTTGATCAATTTTCCTAATTGACAATAACAGGCGAAAACGTTTCAAACTTAACTCCCCGGTCACGCAGCACTAAAGTATCAGTAAGATTGTGAGTAGTCGCTCCAAAATCGACTTTATATTTCAAATACAACACGTCTCTTTTTTCATTTCCCCACATGTCGCCTTTTTTTACAAACTGTCCGTCGCCCGCAACTGTATATGTAGCGGATGCAGGCCCCGAAACGGTGCATTTGCCACTATTGTCGAAATTCAACACAAACTGGAAGGGCGCATTGATATTGCCCCTGTTTTTAGCGTTCAACGACATTGTATCTTGCGTCAAAGACTTTGTAAACAGACTTACGACTTCATCTTTTTCTACATAAGCATTATGGTAAACTACCGTCGTGTCTAATGTTGTATTGCCGCCACTACCCTTTACTTCATCAACTCCCCTGCGGAGATAGACACCATGGTATGGGTTGACGTATTTAACTGCATAAAGAACATAGTCCTTTGGTGCTACCCCCCAGTCGCCTGACACGCGGGGATCAGGAGATGTTTTGGCACTTGTACCCCTAAGAACAGAATCGGCATTTGTGACCGAATTAATTTTCAGTGGAATAACAAAAGTATTTTTTATAGACCGGGGATCAGCAAAAAATGCATCGGTTAGTTGAACTTCAAGACCACCCATTACTTTTCCCGGAGGAATTCTAATAGTCATGTCTTGCGGCAAAGTGTAATAGTTGGCAGGCATCGCAACAACCTCTTGTCCATTTGCAGAACCAAATTTCAGCTTCTGTGTAAGCGTGTTATCTACTCCTACGGTAAGTGTAATGTCTTTTTTGTTTTCGTAAACCCCGCCCATAGTAGCCATTATCAAAAACTTACGCTGGTTATCCAATGTGTTATCGATTATATCCTCCCCTAGTATAAGCGTTCTTACAGGCGACTGATATGGGAAATACACGGTTGAGTATTTGTAATCAGGAAACTCCCAATCTTTATTACAACCAGTAAGTACAGAGAGCAAAATAAAAGATATTAAAAAAATTCGTTTCATTTTATTATACGTTAATAATTTAAGATTTGGCGTTACCACGCTTTGTTTTGTTGCAGGTTGCCTTTCAGGGCTTCCGTTAAAGGAATAGGACCATAATACATGTGATCTGCATACTGCCTGTTTTCTACCGTTTGTATACTGTAGATATTATTCGCAATTATTACTCCTTTTGCAGGTTCAGCCAGGTTTTCTTTCCAGCGACGCAGGTCCCAAAAACGAAACCCCTCAAAGCTCAATTCCAAACGTCTTTCATTCCGAATCAACCTGCGCATGTCTTCTTTTGTGGTAACCGATGCAAGGTAGTTGTCGGGTTGTGCAATTCCCCCTCTTTTGCGGATAGCTGCAATGACATTACGGGCCGAGAAACCATGTGTACCCATTCCATCTGGTCCCCAGGCCTCGTTCGCAGCCTCGGCGTATATCAAAAATATCTCGGTATACCTGATATGAACGGGGTAGTGCTTTTGAACAGAACTCGAAGTTGGATTTGCGTTCACGTCTTCCCTTAACAACTTACGCAAATAATAACCCGTTCTTGTTGATGTAGGAAGAACGTTGACCGCATCGTTTGTAGGAGCATCGGTTTTAGTCCAAATGGTTCTGTTTGATATAGTGCCGCCATTAACCAGGATATAATTCCTCAACCTCGGGTCACGTCCGGTATAGGGACTTGTAGCCACGTACCCACTGGCCGGATTTGTTATTGGATATCCATTCGCCATTGGAAATGCATCCACAAGATTTTGTGTTGGGTTTACCCTTCCGCTACCAAAAAGTGTAGGCGGAAAGTTATTTATTTCAATATTGTTGGTGGTAACTATATTACCTCTCCACAACATTTCTTTCTGATCGATAGCGGCGCCAGAGGCTGGGTTTATATTAATTGCATTTACATTACCCGCAGTGTAAAATAATGCACCATTAGGGTCTAACCCGTTAATTCCTCCATTCAACGTAAGTATTTGGCCTGCATAATTGGCTGCATTTTCCCATCTGTTAGTAATTGCCTGCGGATTAAATGCGGGACTTGCTGCGAGTAGCGCAGCTTTAGCTCTTATTGCTTTCGCAATTCGACCAGACATGCGTTGCCTGTTGAAATTTCCAAAGACACGGTTATAGTCTGCGACCGCCATGCCATTGTACTTTGCAGGTACTTGTGCTGCAGCAACATTGCTAAAATCCAATGGTAAATATTTCTCCGCCTCGGTAAGATCACTATATATCTGCTGCATGCACTGGTCGAACGTATTTCGCGGCCTTTTGAAATCAGCATTCGGCTCAAGCGCTTCTGTAATAATGGGTACCCCAAGTAACTCCCCATTATTACCATATCCGGCATGTGCCTGAAGAAGGTTCAGCATAAATAAACCTCTTAATCCATAAACTTCACCTTTAAAACGGTCTGTAAATAAAGTCCTTACATTTTTACTGGAGGGAGCCCAGTTTACACTATCTACTTCCCGGAGAAAAAGATTCAAATACATGATCGCGGTATACGAATTATTCCATTGATCAACGGGATTATTGGCAGCCGACCATGAGCCGGTGGCCATATTAAGTAGCGGATTAAACTTATCGTTTGTTACCGCATCATCTGTCGCTACTTCATTAAATGAATAGCCGTTTGTCGGGAGCCTGGTGTATGCATTCATTAATATACCTTCCGCAAAACCCGGATCACCATAGATGTCCTCTAATGTGCGATGGTTATCGTCAAGTGGAGAAAGGTTCTTTTTACACCCGGCAAACACTATTCCGACAACAAGAAGTACCAGTATTATTCTACCCATGTATATCATTTTACTAATTGAAGTCATACTTTAAAATTTTGCTCTAATTCCTACATTATAGTTTCTGAACTGGGGTGTGCCTGCTATTGACAACTCCATAATTTTCCGATTTTCCGACATTGTGTACAGGTTCGCGCCAGAGACATATACCAGTAGGTCCTTTACAAATGACTTACCTAAAACACTACCAGGAAGATTGTATGTAAGCTGAACCTTGCTCAGGTTGAACCGGTCTGTTTTATATATCCAAAAATCAGAACTACGAAAATTGTTGTTATTCTGTTGCGAACTTAAACGGGGATAAGTGGCTGTTGCTTTTGTACTTTCTGTCCACCTGTTTAGTACAACATCTGAATACTTAATGTCTCCACTTACCCAGTAGTAGTTGTTATTTGTTAAGCCGGAACCACCGTTATTTCCTGTGCCCAAAACAAAAAGGTTGAAGTTTTTAAAGCCTACATTGAAGTTGATACCATAACTGAAAGGCGCAACAAAACGACCTATCATCACTTCATCTCTGCCATCAATTACTTTATCTCCATTTTGATCTACATATTTAATGTCACCTGGCTTTACTTCGCTGAACATTTGTCTTGGACTACTACTTATATCATTTTGATCCATAAAGAAGCCATTGCTTACCAGGCCGAACATAGCATCGACTGGTTTGCCAGATCTGTTTTGATACTCGTCGGGAAACAGTTCATCCCGCTTAGTCACTTTTGATTTTGCATAAGTGGCAACTGCACCAAGATTGAATTGAACACTTCCAACTTTCTTTTCAAAATTCAGCATCAGGTCAAAACCAGTACGTTGATTCGAATTGTAGTTGGTATAGGGAATAAATGAGCTGAAATAATTTGGATACTGGGAAAACCTTTGTGTAGGAAGACCGTCCATTTGCGTTCTGAAAACAGTTGTCTGAACTGTCAGGAAATTATTGAAGAACGACCCTTCCAAACCGGCATTCAATTCTTTTCGGCGAGGGAATGAAAGCTGGGGACTTGCTCCATAGTTGGAGGCAGTTGTCTGGCTTTGCGCCTGGATACCGTCGTTCCAGACAAAATTTGTACCTCTTGTATAAACATTTTCATACAAATAATATCCGTTGTTTCCGTTTATATCTGCATCGTTTCTTCTTATATCCAGGTCGGTGTTAAGAATACCTGCAGAAACTGACAATTTCAGATGATTGACTGTTCTGGAATTCGCAAGGAAACTTTCCTGGCTAAGTAACCAGCCGACGCTAACGGTTGGAGACAATCCTGTACGGTTACCTCCAGGTAGTTTGGTAGAGTTTACATAAGCCGCACTGAAATCAGCCCAGTACTTGTGTTTGTAATTGTAGCCTGCCTGTAAGCCCAGGTGCGAATTGGTAGTCGGCTGGTATATACTATCGCGTGTAATCGACGAAGTAAAACCGAGCAGCTTTGCCGAAATATTATGAGCACTACCTACCGTTCTATCATACCCCAGCCACGATGAAAAACCGAGATTTTGTCTTTGGGTTGTATTATTGATATTTTGCGTACCCGGCCGTGCATCTTCTCCAAATTTCTGAAGCCTTATTAAACTATCGGAAGTAGCACTCCATGTTGGTGAATACACTGCGTAAGTGTTGTTGATTGACTGCAGGTATGAATTCGCATAATCGAGATTGAACAAGGTGTGAAAAGACAAACCGGGCAATAATGAATTAAGATCAGCATTAATTTCATTAGTCACCTGGAATGTACGCCTGATGTTCTTATCATACCCGGCAACATACAAGTCGGCAATAGGATTTGCCAGAAATTGCTGCGCCCCACCTAACAAATACTTTCCGTCAATCAGGTTACGGCTGGCGTCTACCAATCCACGAGAAGGCTTGTCATTAGGAGATATTAAGTCGATAGGAATAAGCGGGGTAAACCTGTTAGGCAACAAAGTAGCGGCATTGCCCCAATAGTTACCACGTGCCCGGCGGCTGTCGCTAAAAATAGCCGAAACGTAAATTGAGCTCGATATCTTATCATTCAGCTTTAAATCAACATTGCCTCTAACATTTAAGCGATTGTCGCCTTCGTTTTTACCTTCTCCTACATTCAATAACGTTGAACTATTTGACCAACCTACATTTGAATAAAACCTTGCATTGTTTGTTCCACCAGAAAACTCGGCGTTCGCATCGGTGGCGTTTTGGAATTTTTTAAGGTACTGCGAGGAGTAGTAATCCACGCTGGGAAAGCGGAATGGATTACCGGTGCGATGGTTTTGAATGGTAGTTGCATCATACAGATCGGCGAGGCCATCATTTCTGCGCCCTTCATTGTACAATGTCATATAATCAGCAGAATTGAGGTAGTTAGGAAGTGCCCTGGGTGTTGCAATGCCGGAATTTACTCTTATGCTGATCTTACGGGTATTTGCTTCACCTTTCTTGCTTGTAATGAAAATAATGCCTTTAGCTGCCTGGCTACCATAAAGGGCGACAGCGTTAACTCCCTTTAAAACAGAAATCTGCTCTACTTCGTTAAATGTAATATCACTAAACTCGCGACGTACACCGTCTATCATAACAAGGGCATTTTCCATTCCCCATATATTATTACTTCCTAACAATCCCGCTACCCTGCCATTCATTCCTCCTTCTACGGTAAGATTATAATCGCGATCGATATACGTTTCAGGATTCAATACGCTAATTGCACCGTGAAGGTCCTGTTTATCGGTCTTCCCAAAAGGAAGGTAGATACTATCGCTGGCAAGATTGATCGTTGCAGCTATGGCGCCTGCCCTTAAAGTCTGAATTTTGAAACCTTTGGCGTTCACCAGTACATCAGAATTCGCAGGAACCGTTATGGAAAACCTTCCGGCCTGGTCTGTGTAAGTTGTTGTTTTACCATTGTTACCCGATACAAGAGCCCCTGCCACAGGTTTTCCTTTATCATCATTGATAACTGCGTTTATGTTCACCCGGTTGGCATCCTGTGCTTTAACGCTGCATAAAAAGCAGGTGAAAATCGCACAGAAGACCGTCCATATCTTGATATACTTCATTAAGTTGATTTTGAGATGTTGTCTTTATTAATTTAGAGATCCTATCTTATGTTGGCTGCTTTACTTTTTAATGATGCCGGAGAAGCTGTTTATAATTGATTAAAAGGCTTCGCATTACAGGCTAAAGGTGCTAAATGAGGTGGCGATGAACGTAGTGCGACGCAACGATGACGCTATGAAAAACCATGCTGGTACCACCAAAAAATAAAACTTAGACAGCTTTCAAAAATGTGTTCCTTTTTTGGACCCGTCTATGGAACTACTATTTAACAGCCGTTGCGTCGCACTCTTGTGCCTTATTTTGCTATTGCCCTTTACCAGCCCGGATTTTGCCCAAATGCCGGATAAAGATTTACCTGGTTTGTGGGTAAGGGAAGCCATTTGTGTTTCGCTTCAAATGTGCGTGTCACAACCACTCTTTCCCTTAGGTTGACAGGTTTGCCATCTTGTCCGCGGTCGAAATCAATAGCCGTTTTCTCTGTGTACTTCTTCTCACCTGCTACCATCCAGCGACGCAGATCATGCCAGCGCAAACCTTCAAATGCAAGCTCAACGGCTCTTTCTCTCATTAACTCACCCATAAATGCATCTTTAGACGAGGTATACCTGCCGTCGACGCCGGGAATGCCAGCCCTGTTTCTTATTTTATTTACCGCCTCTATTGCAGTTATATAACCAGGAAAACTACCTTGTGGAGTTCCATATCCTTGTAATACGGCTTCAGCATACATGAGGTAAACATCTGCCAAACGTAAATATGGAATTACAATATTTATACTGTTCCATTCATTGTCAGTATTGTTACAGCCATCTGTTACAAACTTGCGGACGAGATATCCCGAGCGGCTTGCTGTATTATCGAGCCGTAAATTTCCTCCGTTATAGAGATTTGCAATACGGTAGGCTGCATTAGCAGAACCGCGGATCATTTGCACACCATCGTAAGTAATGGTTTTATAAAAGCGAGGATCGCGGCGTGTCCATGGATCAGAAATATTATAGCCAGAACCTGCCGCATCAATGGGAAGGCCGTTCGCCATTCCAAAATAGTTAACATAGTTAGCTGTCGGTGATGATATACCTGCTTCACCGCCCAATGGTGGTGGTATAAACATATTAACCAATGACCACCTTGAATTGCCTGGACTATAGCTCGGAGGACCGAAAACAACCTCAGGATAACCGGGATGTTTTCCGTAGCTGGAAATCGTATACCAGTTCTCACTGTATCTTTCCCAGGGCAGTAGTTTGTAATAAGATTCTCCATTTTCTGACAGTTTCAGAACCCTGGAAAAGGCGTCTGCCGCCTGTTTGCACAATTCCTGGTCGTAGGTTGCAGTTCCTGTCGCTTCCTGGTTCATCATCGGGCTTGCGGCATAAAGCAAATTTTTTCCTTTAAAACCAAGAGCTGCAGAGGACGTTACACGTTGTTGATTATTGCCTAAAGTTGCTTGTCCAACAGGAGACGCGTCCCAATTAACAGGTAATAATGCAGCAGCCTCCTCAAGATCTTTCGCTGCTCTAAGGGCTGTTTCACGATAAGTTAATCTCGGTAATTCCAACCTGGCTGAGCTTGATAATACTGTATCGATATAAGGAAGCCCGCCCCAGAAACTCATTAACTGAAAATGGAAAAAGCCACGGAAAAACAGGAGTTGTCCTTTAAGAACATTTTTTTCTTCCTCGGTAGCATTTGCCAGTTTATCAAGATTAGCCAGGCCAAGATTGGCTTTCCTGAGCCCGTACCAGCTATATGGCCACAAACCTTTCACATGAGGGTTATTAAAATTATTCGATTGCCCGATTTTACCGGGATCATCGTCGAGCCAACTGTTATCCCATCCGCCACCGTTTGTTTGCCAGGCCCTGTAATTACCATTGTCAAACTCTGCATTCAGCCTGTAGTTTGCATTTGTAGTCGACAATATATCGTCTCCCATATTCCACTCTCCATTCCAGGTGGTTTTAGACATATCAGGCAGACAATGATATAATTCCTCGGTAAAACCCTGGAAACTCCGGAAGTTAGTAAACACGTCTTTCTCCGAAATATTCGCATCCAGCGGCCGGTCGAGATATTTTTTGCAGGATGTCAGTCCGCAAACTGTAAGCAGTATACCTACAGATAAAGTTATTTTTATAGAAGCTTTCATATTAAACCTATTATCGTTATAAACTAAGATTAAAGCCAAAGTTGATTCTTCGAACGGTTGGATAAGCACCCTGGCCGGCAAAGTTGCCCGAACCAACGTTTCCTTCGCGATCATCAGGCATTTTGCTCCAAAAAAGAAGGTTATTACCATTAGCAAAAACACGCATTGATTGCACTCCTGCCCTTTTTAACCATACCGGATTTAAAGTATAAGCTATTTCCGCTGTTTTTAAGCGGACATAAGAACCGTCGTAGTTAAAGAAATCACCGTAGCTATACAGTCGAGACTTCCACCTGGGGAGCGGAGAAATTGCGTCAGGATTGTCTTTCATCCAATAATCCCCTTGTTTGAAAACAGAATTCAACGCTGCACCAAAATTGGTTTGAGTAAGATTCCTGGTCACATTATTTACCCCATAAAATTGAACGAATACGGTTAATCGTTTGTAGTCAAAACCTATGCTACCGGTGTATGTATTCTGAGGTCTCTCGGGGTAGGCAAATGGAACGTTGTCGAAATTGTTAATAACACCATCTCCGTTGAAATCGACGAGGTTGAAGTTCCCGGGCAATTTATTGTTGTCATTCTGGTCTACTATACTGCTGCCATAAACTTCATCCCAGGTGTTGTAATATCCTGAACGAAGCTGCGACCTGTACTGCCCGATTTGAAAGCCGGCTTGTTTTAGATATGCATCTAATAATTGAGGATCGTCGCGATCAATTATTTTATCTTTTGCATGTGTCATTGCCATATTCCCCCACAAGCGCATATCCCTGCCAAGGCTTTTATTAAACTTCAATTCTATTTCAAATCCCTTTACCACTGTTCGACCCAGGTTAGCAGTGGGCGGCGTACCGCCAAAGTAAACAGGTACTGCTCTTTGTGCTCCGCTAATTAAGACGTCAGTACGATAATCGCGGTAAAACTCAACAGTGCCTTCAATTAGTCCCCTAAATAATGAATAGTCTACGCCAACATTAGCTTTCGCCACTGTTTCCCAATGTATATCGGGGTTACCTATGCTATTTTCCCTGAACCATACGTATGGACTATTCGCATTATTATCACCCATGCGGGCTTGTCCGCCATATCCCCATTGTGATAAATAGAGATAATTTCCTCCAATGTTGTCATTACCAACAAGACCATATGAACCACGAAGTTTGAGGGAAGATAACCAGGCATACTTCTTCATAAATTGCTCATTCGTCAATGTCCAGCCTATAGCTGCGGAAGGAAAAAATTCAAACCTGTAATCAGGGCCAAACCTTTGAGAGCCGTTATATGCTCCGTTCACCTCGGCAAAATACCTGTTTGAAAAATTATAAGTCGACCTGAATACCCAATCCTCGCGGTACTCGGGGAATGAACTGCCTGCTGCACTTTCATTGCGCATAAACAAGCCCATTGTAGTAAGATTATGCTTGCCGAAATGTGCTGAATGATTAAGTTGTAATTGGTAAACAGTCCTTCTCCTGGTCGACCCGTTTTGAAAAGCGTCCGCTCTTACTGACCACTGCGGCAATATATAATCGAACTGATTTGGACCTGCTGTATTTCTATATTGCACCCGTCCGTCAGGAGCAATCCATTTAACAATTGCACTTCCGTCATCGAACTGGCCACCCTGCGAGACAAAAGTATTATCCAAAGAATAAGATCCTCTAAAGCCGAGGTTCTTTACCAGCGCGCTCAAATCCTGGGTAAGCACAAAATCGGTAGTCATCTGTGTTGTAGTAGTATTTCTTACCCCATTATTCGAAAGTATGTGAGCAGGATTATTGGTTGACACGGGGTCAAGTGGATAATAACCAAATGCTCCATCGCTATATTGGGGATAAAAAAGATCGGGCGCAAGGCCGTAGATTCCCTGGTACCATGAATACTCAAAACCGCTCCATGTATCCTGCCTTTTTCCATGAAGGCCGGAAAGGTTCGTTGATAAAGTGGTACTACTGGTTAATTTGAAATCAAGATTTGCACGAAGATTTAACCTGTCATAAAAAAATCCGGGATTATAGCCTTTCCCATTGCTCGGGATTTTCATGATGTCGCCTTCATGAAGCACGTCTACGGATGTAAAATATTTTACAAAACCTGATCCGCCCGAAATATTAACGTTTGCGTTTTGCGCCGCAGCCAATTTCTTCAATGATTCGGACTGCCAGTCAACATTGGGGTACTGTTGCGCCTCCTGCTGGTTAGCCGGGTTCCGGTATTTATCCATTATTGCATAAGGGGTGTAATCCTGCCACGATGCAGGACTAATGGCCAGCTCTCTTTCGATAGCCATATTTCTGATTCGCAGTGCATCGTAAGCATCGTACTTCTCGGGTAGACGGGAAGGGATTTTCAAGGTAGAGTTAACAATTACATTTATGTTCGCTTTTCCGTCGGCACCTCTCTTTGTGGTAATAAGAACAACACCATTTGCGCCCTTAACGCCAAATACGGCGGTAGCTGAGGCGTCTTTAAGAATTGAAATACTTTCAACCGAGCCTATATCAACTCCGCTCATCGGTCTTTCAATTCCATCTACTAATATTAACGGCCCGCTGTTATTCCATGTACCCTGGCCTCTGATAAAAATAGTTGGGTCTTCTGCTCCCGGCATCCCCGTACCCTGTACAGTTATAACGCCAGGCACGTTTCCGGTAAGCGCAGCGCCAATGTTCGATACACCTCCTGCCCTCTGCAATACCTTTCCTGATGTCTGGGAGATGGCACCTACCACACTTTCTTTCTTTTGCCGTCCATAACCAACAACAACCACGGCATCCATTTCTGCTGCGTTATCTTGCAAAGTGATAACAACACTGTTCTGTGTACTAAGGGAGACCTCTTGCGTAGCTTTTCCAACATAGCTGATAACAAGTACGCTCCTCCCGGTGGGAACTGATAACGAAAACTTACCATCATTATCAGTACTGGTACTAATTGTAGTTTGCTTTACCTGAACAGTTGAACCAGCTATTGGGTTTTTCTGCGCGTCGAGGATCACACCTTGAACAACACGGGCATTTTGTGCCAAAAGAGGCAGGCTGAAAGCAACAGCTAATATGAATGCTGCGGCAACAAAAACCCATTTCCCCGATTTTAAATCAAGAATCATTTTGAGCTTTTTAAGTTTAAATAAGTGATAAGAATCGCCCAGGGGCTGGGCTGTAATTTCTATTTTGTCCGGTGGAGGAAACAGGAGGACCGCCGATCCTTTTACGGACGGCATTAATTATGTAAATGTTTTCATATGGCGATGTTACCGGGTTTATGGTGATGAATAAATGAGCAATCGATCGTTACCAGATACCAATTCTACTTTTGGTAAGCGCTGTTGAAAATTATAGCGATGCCAAAAGTAACGGGTGGATATTCACAGCAATCGCTCATTTGTTGAAACTATTGGAACAAATGTTTATGTCGTTAGAATTGTATCAATTGATGAATTCTCCTTCAACTTACGGCGGCAGCCAATGTCGGCAAGAAAAAAACTTTTGCGGAAATGGCGTAAACAATAAAAAGGAGCATGAGGGTTAGGACGGAGTCGGAAAATTAGTTTAGAACTTAATATTGGAAACCAAGATGCCATGAAAAGCTACAGATGAACGTAATGCGACGCAACAGCAGATGCATTAATATATATACGCCGGTAAAAAAACACCTCCTCGGCGTTTCTTAAAAGCTGCCTCTATTTGTGGTGGGGGTTACTGCACATGTTTTCATACAGTCAACCTTTCGCCGGCTGGGGGATTATGTTCACCTGCACCTCATCTCGCGACTTTCAGCCACGTAAATGAAAACCACCTAATTGGTCTGCCGTCGTGACTGAACCGGTATGGTTGCTGCTTTTTCGGGTAGTAGCAGCGCTTTCAGTGCTCTTTCAACAGTAAATGGGCTTTACAACCCTATTAATACTCACTTGTATTACGCCAGCTGGTAGCACATTTGTTGAAAATCATGGAAGAAATGTCTTTTCTCCCTTCAAAATCTGTTATAAACCAAAAACCTGAATAACTTGTTCAACGTTTCAAAAGCCCCAGATTTTCTTGCTGCGAGGTGAAAGACTAAGATTTAAAATATCGGTCGTTACACTTTTCTTGTTTCACTTCCTGACCGCTCCGTCCATTTAACCTCCTGCTCATGGTTCAGATTAGCTAACTTTAGCGGGGCGGATAAAGAAAAACGATAGAAAAACTTATCATATTTGCCAGAGGAAACAATTGCTAAACCAAATGACTTTTAAAAAATTTATCCTTTTCTGTTTAACTGCTATGGGCTTCATGTTTACGGCAACTGCGCAGCAGGAAAAAATAAATTTTACGTCAATAACTACTAAAGACGGACTTTCTTCGAATACGGTAAATGCAATCCTGAAAGATCGCTACGGCCTGGTGTGGTTTGCTACAGACGACGGGCTCGACAAATTTGATGGAACCAACTTTACCGTTTACCGGCATAAACACGGCGACACGTCGAGTTTGCAGGCTAACGAAATTTTATCTCTTCACGAAGACAAGGCCGGGAATTTGTGGGTGGGCACCAGCGGTGGTGCTTTAAGCCTTTATGATCGAAAAAAAGATGGCTTTGTCAATTTTCGATCAAATGCCCTTAATAACAGTGTAGTCATGGGCATTCACAGCGACCATCTCGGGAAAATCTGGATCGCCCATTACAGTGGAATAAATATTCTTGACCCTGTGACCAGGGAGATCTCGCAAATTCCTGTCGCCTTCAAAGATTCCCGTTCGCTTATCGCAAACTGTGTTTTTGAAGACAGCAGGCAGATAATGTGGATCGGGGCAGATAAAGGATTGTTTCAATACGACCCAAAAAAGAAGTCATGGAGGCAATTTTTGCATTCCGATCAAGATCGTTCCAGTTTAAGCGGGAATCACGTAAATGTGGTTGCAGAGGACATGAAAGGTAATATTTGGATCGGCACGAGCACTGGCTTAAGTATGCTGAAGCCTGATAATAGCGGTTTTATAAACTACCGGCACAATAATAACAATGCCGGGACCTTAAGCAGTAATGCAATTAATACAATTGCTGTTGAAGGTAACAAATTATGGTTGGGGACAGGAGAAGGATTGGATGTGGTTGACATCGAGACGGGTGAAATTGAAAAATTTAGCCATGATCCTCGAAATGTCCACAGTTTGACCGCAAGATGGATACGCTGTATTTACATCGATAAACAGGGTATCTACTGGCTGGGTACCATTGGTGGAGGAATAGACAAATATGACAGAAACCTCAACCTCTTCAATTATATTCCGGGTAATGTGTTTGATGAAAAAGGTTTGAACACTCCCATTGTTACAGCCTTTGCAGAAGGCGAAAAAGGGAGTGTTTTTGTTGGCACCGAAGGCAAAGGTTTGAGCTTATTTAATCCCCTGACAAAACTGTTTCAGCATTATACTATTCGCCCGAGGAGAAACGGCTCATACAATGGTCTTTCGATTCTTACTTTTGAAATGACCCGGAAGAAACAGCTTCTTGTTGGAACGTATGCAGACGGCCTGTTGGTTTTGGACCCGGTTTCGAGAAATTACCGGCAATTGATGCAGGGAAACGGCATAGACGATCTTAATTCAAACGATATTTTCTGTCTAAAGGAAATGCGTAATGGAGACTTGTGGGCGGGTACCAATGGCAGTGGTATCAACATTTTAAACAAAGATCTTAAAGTTATTGTACGATATACACCTGTGCCGAAACTGAAGAACGATGTCATGCTACCCATCAACGGATTTATAAGAGATATCGTTGAAGACAAGTACGGACACATCTGGATCGCTACACATGGAGGAGGCATCGCCGTTTTTCACCCGGCTTCAGGCACATTCACAATTTACAATACGGGCAACAGCAAACTTCCAAACAATAAAGTTCAATCTCTCCTGGAGGACAACCTGGGCCAAATCTGGGCAGGTACCTTTGGCGGTGGTTTGGCCGTATTCAATAGAAAAAACAACCAGTTTGTGGTATACTCGGAAAAAGAGGGTCTGCAAAACAGTACGATCTACGAAATAGTAGGGGATCAACAGGGACGGCTGTGGGTAAGCACAAACAAAGGGATCAGCAGCATCGATATAAGTACAAAAAAGATAAACAATTACACGCACCACAACGGCGTTCAGAACAGCAGCTTTGTTCGTGGGGCTGGTTTGTCTGTAGCGGGTGGAGATATCTTTTTTGGGGGACTTGAAGGCTTTAATTATTTCAATGCGGAAAACCTTAAGAAAAACACGAACATCCCATCTGTTCTGATTACCGATTTACGAGTTGGAAACCAATCAGTGTTTGCGTCAGACGACGGACCGATAAAGGAACATATTTCCGTGGCACGCGAGATAAACCTTGATTATAAACAGAACTTCGCATTAAGTTTTGTCGCTTTAAATTATACTTCCCCGGAGCAGAATCAATATGCCTATAAATTGGATGGATATGATAAAGACTGGAACTATGCAGGAACGTCCAACATTGCCTCTTATACCAACCTCGATCCCGGTGATTACGTTTTTCGTGTTAAAGCCAGCAATAATGATGGTGTTTGGAACACGGCAGGCACTTCAGTAAAAATATATGTCCATCCTCCTTTCTGGCGTACTATCTATGCCTACGTTTTTTATGTGTTCGCGATTATTGGCTTATTGCTTTATTCGGGAATTAGCAGTATGCGAAAATTAAAAAGAAGGTTTGTCTTAAAACAGGAAAGAATTCAGGCAGAACAGGAGCGTAAAGAGGCAGAGCGCATACATGAACTCGATCGGCTTAAAATTAAGTTTCTAACGAATTTAAGTCATGAATTCAGAACCCCGATCTCCTTAATATTGGGTCCGGTGGATAACTTACTTTCACAGGCAAACAACGAACCGTCGGTTAGTCATTTGCAAATGATCAAACGAAATGGCAGAAGGCTGTTAAACCTCGTTAATCAACTTCTCGACTTCCGCAAGATGGAAGAACATGAGTTGAAGTTGCAGTCGACAAACGGCGAATTGGTAGCCTTTGTAAAAGAGGTGTCCGACTCCTTCAACGACCTTTCAGAAAGAAAAAAAATAGACTTTGCCTTTAAAAGTCATATTGAGCAATTGCATACGTTGTTTGATCATGATAAGATAGAGCGGATTTTATTCAATTTATTGTCGAACGCCTTTAAATTCACGCTCGAAGGCGGTAAAATAAGTGTGGAACTTGAAAAGCTGGAAAATGCACCAGATACATCAAAAACATGGGTATCTATAAGGATAAGCGACACAGGAATTGGTATCCCAGAAGATAAAAAAGAGAAGATATTTGAACACTTTTTTCAAAACCCAACCGCTTCCGCAATACTAAACCAGGGAACAGGAATTGGTTTGTCTATCACAAAGGAATTTGTGCAAATGCAAGGTGGTACAATTGAGGCTGAAAGTGAATTAGGAAGCGGTACAACCTTTACCATTCATCTTCCCTTTATTCCCGTAGAAATTCTACAAAGTTGTGTCGAAGACCTGCCGGCAGCAGCAGAACCGGCCAACGAAGCAGAACAAGCAGAAGAACTTACAAAAGAGGTTAATCAGGTTGATTTACTGAAGAACAAAGCCGAAATGCCATCAATTTTGTTGGTGGAAGACAACGAAGACTTCCTGTTTTACCTCAAAGATAATCTCAGGTTATATTACAAAATTCTCGAAGCAGCTAACGGAAAAGAAGGGTGGAAAAAAGCATTAGCACTTCACCCGCAGATTATTGTTAGCGACATAAGCATGCCGCAGATGAATGGGATTGAGCTGTGCAGGAAAATCAAATCAGATAAAAGAACGAGTCATATTCCCGTTATATTATTAACTGCGCTAACAGGTGAACAAGACCAGTTAAAGGGATTAGAAACAGGCGCCAGCGATTACATTACCAAGCCTTTCAATTTTGAAGTTTTAAATGCAAAAATCAAAAACCTCCTTGCTTTAAACACTACTTTAAAAAATGCCTATACCAAACAAATCAAAGTATTTGGTCCAGAAGTCAAAATTCAATCGGATAATGAGAAACTTCTAAATAAGATAATGCTTTATTTGGAAGAAAACCTGGTCAATCCACAATTATCTGTAGAGGAATTGAGCAGGCACGTTGGAATGAGCAGGAGTTCGTTATATAGCAAGCTTCTTGAATTAACAGGCGAAACTCCCGTAGAATTTATTCGTTCTGTGAAACTGGACAAAGGAGCCGTTTTATTGGAGAAGAGTGATATGAGTGTGGCTGAGATATCGTATTCTGTTGGATTTTCCACACCTAACTATTTTGCCAAATCCTTCAAAGTCAAATTCAATATGCTTCCGTCGGAATACAGGAATCTAAAGAAAAAAGACGGTGAAAAAAAGAATACTGAAAACTAATTTTTCAGACACGCCTCTTCCATTTTGACACTGTAGCTGTGGTACCGTGAACCCCTTGTTTTATGCTTACATGTTGCCCAAAGATTTGCCGCTGAACGGAGCGTCGCAAGCAAAGATCAATAGAATTATTTGGCTTGTAACAACACCTATAAATTTTAGATGGCTTTAAACCGCCGTGTATAATACTGCCCAGAAATATTAAGATATTCTGGGGTGTGTTATTTCAACATTTGTTTCATTTATTTCAACAATTTACCACCTGCCACGCTCACGGTTCTTATACTTTTACCGGCCTATAAAAAGAAACCTTAGCTTATTCATTTAATAATATCATGCGAAATTCAATTATTGCTTCTGCCTGCTTGTTAAGTTTCATCGTCCTTTTCAACCAATGTAAATCAAGTCTTGAAAGTCAGGGTTCAACACAAACAACCGGGACTGCCAATAAAAAAGGGCTAAAGGATTATTATAGAAATTACTTTTCAATTGGCGTTGCAGTTACACCGCGTTTAAGAGGCGAAGAGGCGGCATTAGTGCTTCAGCACTTTAATAGCCTGACTGCAGAAAATGCAATGAAAATGGGGCCAATACATCCACAGGAAAATCGTTACTTCTGGAATGATGCAGACTCTATTGTTGATTTTGCACAGAGGCACGGATTAAAAATGCGTGGTCACACTTTAACCTGGCATACACAAACGCCAGGATGGCTATTTAAAGATTCGGCGAGCAATACAAACGTTTCGAAAGAGGTTTTATTAAAGCGCTTAAAAGATCACATAACTACTGTCGTAAACCGCTATAAAGGAAAGGTATATGCCTGGGATGTAGTAAATGAGGTGATTGCAGACGATAGCGCAACCTATTTCCGCAAGTCGCCCTGGTACCAGATAACAGGAGAAGATTTTGTTGCCAAAGCTTTTGAATATGCTCACGAGGCTGACCCAAAAGCGATCTTGTTTTATAACGATTACAACACCGAAAACCCGGTAAAACGCGAGAAGATCTACAGGATGCTTAAAAAAATGCTGGATGCAAAAGTTCCGGTGCACGGGGTTGGGCTGCAAGGTCACTGGTCAGTCAATAATCCAACAAGGGAAGAGCTTGAAAATTCGATAAAAATGTTTGCATCATTAGGATTACAGGTGCAAATAACCGAACTGGATGTTTCAGTATATGGCGGCAGACAGGGTGGGCAGATCATACAGGGACAAGCGCAAAGAGAAGCGGCTGTTTTTACGCCTGAAATGGAACAGAAACAGTTAGAGAAATATAAGATGATATTCGAAGTTTTCAGGAAGTATAAAAAAGAAATAACCGGGGTAACATTTTGGAATATATCGGATAGATATAGCTGGCTTGATGGCAGGGGAAGAAAAAATTTTCCTTTACTATTTGATCAAACGCTTAAGCCTAAGAAAGCCTATTGGGAAGTAGTAAATTTCTAAAGCCTTTTGGGCTTGTAAAGTCTTAGAAGGAACAGTAACATCAATAAAACAACCGTATTAAAAGAATTACTTGCCTCCTGCACCTGGTAATGGTGCAGCACTGGAATGTTTAAAACTCCCGCAGTTTCATGCAATTTTAGGAACTGCGGGAGGCAGAAGTAGAAATGGAGACCTCGTCGTCACCAATACTACTCAAACCAATCGGTGTGTGCAGTATTGGCACTTAGCGTACCAAGTGAAGTTCCATATAATGCAATGGTAGTTCCAACAAAATTTGCTGCAAACCACCTGGCATTTTCGTGCTCAAGAATTTTCCATCTACACTATCTTTTATCAACTTCCATTCACTATTGATTCTACTGTAATAAAATGCATATTTACCAGCATTTCAATGCACCCGCAATTGAACACTACGTTTAGCATTAGCTGTAAGTATTTCAGAAGTAAGCAAAATCATAGTACGAAGACTTATTGAATCGTTCAGGTCCTTCTTTGACGTTTCAAATTATTGCACAACCTTAACCACCTCCCAATAAGCTTTTTTTGGCTTTAGATTTTGGTCAAATAACAAAGGGTAATCTTTC
This sequence comes from Segetibacter sp., assembly GCA_028288485.1. GTDB lineage: Bacteria > Bacteroidota > Bacteroidia > Chitinophagales > Chitinophagaceae > Segetibacter. Next base: position 30,123 of record JAQBNO010000055.1, on the reverse strand, counting down.
CGGCCGCGTACGGGGAAGTTATCGAGCCAACTATAACGATCGGCGAGATTCCAAAAAGTAACACTGGTAATAGCCTTCCTGTATTTTTTAAACAGTTCAAAGCACATTTTGTATTTCTCTAATTGAGCCTGTTCTCTTTCAGCGGTAAAATCAGTGAACGCATCTACAGGCCTTCTTTCACGTGCATCGTGTTCTTTTGGATAAACAGAAATATCTAATTCGGTAATCTGTATTTTTAAGCCAAGGTCAGCAAACCTTTTCAAGGTACTGTCGAGTTGTCCGCGGCTTGGTTCGTTAACAGCCCAATGTCCCTGCAACCCTACACCATGAATAGGCACACCTGCATCTTTAAGGCTTTTTACCAGGCGGTAGATCTTTTCTCTTTTTACCGGGCTTATTTCGTTGTAATCGTTGTAGAATAATTGCGCGTTTGGGTCAACTTCATGAGCCCATTGAAACGCTTTTATAATGTAATCCTCGCCACATATCTTGTACCATTCGGAGGGGCGCAGGTATTCGTCGGGCTTATCGGAGATTACTTCATTTGCTACATCCCAGGCATATAGTTTGCCTTTGTACCGGCTGACCACTGTTGTTATATGGTCTTTCAATCTTTGCAATACCAGCTCTTTCGAAGCCTGGTTTCCATCTTTGTCTTTAAATATCCACTTGGGTGTTTGCGATTCGAAGTGCCATACTAAATTGTGGCCGCGAACTTTCAGGTTGTTCCTTTGTGCAAAAGCAACGATAGCATCTGCGTTCGCGAAGTTATACCGGTTTTCCTCAGGATGAACTGGTCCGATCTTCATGTCGTTTTCAGGAGTAATGCTGTTAAACTCCTTTACAATGAGAGCTGAATCATCACCCCTCAAAGACCTTGTATTTACTGCAACACCAACAGGAAAGTATTTGCTGAAGTAATCTTTTAAGCCTTTAGTAGCTTGTGTTTGATTGTTCAGACCTTTTGTGGAAACTGAGCTTTGAGATACAAGTTTGCTTTGGCAACAGGTGACTACGATGGCTAAGGCCAGGAGAAAACCTGAACTTTTTATTTTTTGAAACATGGCAATTCTTTTTTGTGTTGTAATCAATTGATTAAAGTGGTTCTTATTTTCTATGAATAATATGTTTAATAATTCGCTGAATAAAGTGTCTGCAAGTACAACCGTGGTGAACGAGCAGTACAGGTGGGCACATGCAGGAGAGTGCTTTGTACCTGGCAGTGACGACGTTATTTGTTGAATAAAATATCCTGTGCCTGCACAAGCAATCGGAAGCCGGTTAACTGAAGGGCTGTCGACTACTATGTGTACCGTATCTGTTGCTGCGCCGCCTTTATCATCTGTTACTTTTAATTCAAATAAATAAACACCTGCAATGAGATTTTTTACCATTGTTGCAGTGTCAGTTGTATTGGCTATTACCAACGATGCTGGTGCCGTGATCTTCGTCCACAACCCTTTAGTTACCTTACCATCAGCCTCACTTGAAGCGCTACCATTTAAAAGAACACTGTCTTTAGGAAGTGTGATCTTTCGGTCACCGCCGGCAGTGGCACCGGGAGACCTGTTGTTATCACAATCGTACATTCAAGTTCTTTACACGAAAGAAGATACCCGGTTACCGGGCAATATCCCGGGATACTTAACTCCTGGTATGTTGGTAGATACTCGTTGCCCTTCAAGGGTAGCATTAGTAACTAGTTGTTTTGGGCTTGTGTATACCTGCTTAGAACACTGAACGCTATGACAAGCAAAAATTGTTTCATCATTCTGCAAATTTTATTTGGCTGGTGAAAAATCAATTGATTTTAAGGCCATCGAGCGTTTAAAGCCCCGGGTAAAGAGAGGCATTTATTTACGTTAATCATGGAACAAATGTTTCCAATAGTTGCAATAATGTTTTATTCCGCATTTTTTTGGGCAATTCGGTTTTTCAGAAGCTTCTCAGGTTGTTGCTTTTAGTGGCAGGTTCGAATTAAAAAGGAATTAGCAATTAATGCAATCACCGCTACTTGACTTTTCGGCCGACTTCTTTCGACCTTGCAATAATTTTATTGCATAATGAACAGGTGTACTTTTTTTCCTGCCTGCGCTGGTACTCATAAAGAAAAGTTTCTATACAACTCGTCTTTTCGGCCCGGCTCTCTCGTGCTGTCTCTGTAGTTTGATCTTCGAATTCTTAATCTTCCGTTATCTCGGCATGGTAGTTTGGATAAATGAATTGATACTTATTAATCCAACTCACTTAGCGTAAGCAGGTCCCCAGTAAATGCCGACATCGTAGACAGCTGGCAATTCAGTATGAGTTACTGGCCCAAAAAACTATCTGAAGAACGTAAAACATTTGTTCGGTTCATCTAACGACATCCCTGTCCAAAATATCTTTTTGAAAAAGGTTATACAAGACGTTTTATGTTTCATGTAAACGATTCTTACTGTAATGCTTCCACCATTGCTTTTACTTCGCTTGCATCGGCAATATATACGTTGCCGTAGTCGTTCACTTCTTTATTGATATAGGTAACGGGGTTAGGAGCTATTATCCTCGCTGAAGAATGAAATTCTGTAGCGCCGCTTTCTTGCATCAGCTTTGCAATGTTAGACGACTTCACCCCTGCACCAGGCATAATAATGATGCGATCACCTGCTTGTTCAACCAGCTTTGCCAGTAACGCGCCGGCTTCAGGAGCGGCTGTTTTTTGCCCGGAAGTGAGAATACGTTCACAGCCACAATTAATAATATCTTCGAGAGCTTTAAACGGATCGGGGGCACAATCAAAAGCACGGTTACACGTTACGCCCATTGGTCCTGCCCACTCAACTATGCGTTTCAGCCTTTCTGTGTCAATCTCCGAATCGATGGTTTGCACACCCACAGATATGCCATCGCATCCTAACTGTTTACACATTTCTATATCATCTTTCAATATAGCAAATTCACTATCGCTATAAAAATAATTACCCGACCTCGGACGCAGAATAGGATATAGACGAATAGATACTTTTTTACGTGCCTGCTTAATTGTTCCATAACTCGGTGTAGTACCGCCTTCAATTGGATTATCGCATAACTCCACCCGAACTGCACCTGCCTGCTCTGCTATAATACATGAATCAATATGAAATGCACAAACTTCAAGAACGGCTTTTTTTGTACTGGTCATTATTCTATGATTGATAGTTGAACCTGTAAATTAAATAAGGAATAAAGGAATGGTAAAGATTTTTTGTAGCCGGGCGGCATTGCTACTATGATTCATCGTTGCGTCGCACACTTGTACTGTTTTTTCTCTATCAGCAAAACAGGAAAAAGCGATGTCATTAACTCGCTAACAATGTTCATTTCTCAATTTCCACCAATTCTCAAATGAAAAATCAGTTGGAGCTGCGAATTGAAAATCCCTCTTAAAACAGTCAGAGTTGTTCATGTTTTGCTTATCGTGTTGTGTTTTTCTTTTTTTCTTGATAAAAAAAAGAAAAAAATCAAGACTTTAAAGAAAAGGCTAAAATGAAATAGTTACAACTGTGCGTTACTCCCGGTCTTTTGGAGGACTTACATGGAGAGAATAAAGCCGAACTTTGGTAGCATCATTTCATTTCTTAACGCCTCTCCTGCTAATTTTCTTAACGACTTCTATAAGTTCGTCGAAGAGAAAGAAGTGACGGCCTATACACACATGCTTAGACTACGTTGATATCCCTACCTCGTAGCATAATCATCTCAAAATAAATAGGCATGAAAACCCAATGCTGCAGCCACAGTATTACTAAAGCCAAATCGAAGAACAATGAAAGCAACGGGCTGTTATCGTTCCTTTCTTGAATTTTCTTTGGTTACTTTCTTTTTTTCAAGAAAAAGAAAGTGACAAACCCGGCATGTAAAAAGGCTTGAAAATATACGATGTCTTAGAATAGTAGCTGATCGATTGATTGCTTAAGTTAATGACATTTCCCTATAAGATCTAAAGGGAGGTTGGGGCTTACTGGTAATAGCTCTTTGCTTTAAACACCTGTTCAACTGTATTACTTTTAACCGAATAAGAGAAACCAGGCTGTAAACTGTATCCCCCATACTGGCCTTGTTTATTCAAAGCCACGAAGCCAACCTGTATTGTCTTTGATTTTTCCGGGCTGCGTTTGACAATGCGGTTTACAGCCTCTTTGCAAGCCATTTCAGGGGTAGCACCATGGCGCATTAATTCTACAACCAGGTGCGAGCCAACAATACGTATTACTTCTTCACCAACACCTGAAGAGGTTGCTGCGCCTATTTCATTGTCTACATACAAACCTGCACCAATTACAGGAGAGTCTCCTACACGGCCGTGCATCTTATATGCGAGTCCACTGGTAGTGCAGGCACCACTCATATTTCCCGCGGCATCCATTGCCATCATGCCGATGGTGTCATGATTATTCGGACCTCCGGGCATAGGGTCGTTATCTTTATTATACAGCCTGTTTTCAATATTCATCTCGGGCTTATAGTTAGCCGATTTCATCCATTCCTTCCAGGCTTTTTCACTTTCGGGAGTAAGGAGGTTTTGTTTCCTGAAACCATTTGCAAGTGCAAACTGTAAAGCGCCATCGCCAGTCAAAATAATATGGGGTGTTTTTTCCATTACCAACCTCGCTACCGATATAGGGTGTATTATATGTTCGAGGCACATAACAGATCCACAATTGTATTTTTCATCCATAATACAAGCATCCAATGTTACACGGCCATCACGGTCAGGGAGGCCGCCATAACCAATAGTTTGATTGGTAGGATCGGCTTCCGGAATTCTTACCCCTGCTTCGACTGCATCTAAAGCTCTTCCGCCTTTGCCTAATACCTCCCATGCACCAACGTTTGCTGTTTTGCCGAAGTCCCAGGTAGATACCACCACCGGGTTATTTTTTATGGCTGTAGAAGTATTAGCTGATGAAGCAAAAATGTTGCTGCCGCCAACCGCAGCAGCCGAGCCGATAACTGATGATCTCAAAAATTTTCTTCGTGATGTTGACATTTCTTTCTGAAGTTAAAAGTGTTGGTTTTGCTATTATGCATTAAACATAAGGTAATTATTTCGAACAGGCTGCAACCCCTGCCACGACGTCATTTTTCATATCTCAAAATTTTAATTGCGTCAAGCAACACCCGAGCACGACGGGAAGTACGATTTATTTGTGAGTCGTTACCTGGTTGGTATCGTGTTTAGAGAAAACATGTATTGCAGCTTTTAAACATTCCACAGCTGCTGTGAAATTCGGAGGCTGTATCAATATTAATAGATGGCCTTGAGAATCGCTTAAACGACTCTTACTCTCCATCAGGGTCCGGATAAAAGAGGCTGCCTCCATCATCTTCGTTGCTTTTAATGTATCCCAATTTTCCATTACCGGTTCTATCTTATACCAAATAAAAAACCTTTTTTTATTTTTCCATATATATCTTTTACATTTAATTAACTGTTAATGCAATACTACTTATTCGTATGCTTTCATTTAAGCATATTTTAAAACCAAACTTAATTACCTGTTTATGAGAAAAAAAGTGATACGCTTTTTGCTTTTATGTCTATTGGCATGCCCCTCTCTTCGGGGCGATTGTCAACAAAACACTTTAAGAGGTGTTATTGTAGACGCCAGCAATAAACCCGTTGCGGAAGCATCTATAACCGAAAAGGGAACTAATAACGGTACCTCTTCAGATGCGTCAGGAAACTTCGTATTAAATGTCAGACCAAATGCAGTGCTGATTGTATCAATTGTCGGGTATCAAACAAAGGAGCTTTCTGTAGGTAATGCAACAAATCTTACGATTCCCCTTACAACCGCTACGGCCGAGTTAGAAGGTGTAGTAGTTACAGCGCTCGGCATTTCGAAACAAAAGCGACAGCTTGGATTTTCAGTTACCGAAGTTAAGGGCGCAGAGATAGCCCGTACCAACGAGATTAATCCAATTAATGCGCTACAAGGGCGTGCAGCAGGTGTTCAGATTGACCAGGGCGCAGGTGGATTATTTGGGAACACAAAAATTGTTATTCGGGGTAATTCTACCCTTGGCACCAATAACCAACCCATCTTTGTTATTGATGGTGTGATCATGGATAATGGAACATTTGGTGGTACCGGCCGCGACTTCGGCAATGATTTCAAAAATCTAAATCCTGAAGATTTTGAATCGATCTCGATACTGAAAGGTTCTGCGGCTGCGGCACTTTATGGAAGCAGGGCGATAAATGGAGTTGTCTTGATCACATCTAAAAAAGGATCGACAAGAAAGGGCATCGGTGTTTCCCTTACCCAGTCTTTAACGGTCTCGGACCCTTATGCTGGCCCGGACTTCCAGAATATTTTCGGAGGCGGTACCGTAGGGGCTTTCTTTACTGACAACCGCGAGCCTAACTATAAGCCTGATGAAGCCTGGACAACGAAAGTATTTCCGGTAGATCCTGCTACAGGGCAACAATATATTGATCGCCAGATATACCGCGAACTGGAAAACTGGGGACCTCGCATGACCGGGCAGGATGTACGGAACTATGATGGCACACCAACAAAATACCTGCCTCAACCTAATAACTTTTTAGATGCCTTCCAAAAGGGTATTGGCAGCAATACGAACATTGCGCTCGAAGGAGGAACTGAAAAATCTACATTTAGATTATCGTACAATCATAACGAAGCAAAGGGCATTGTGCGAACCAATAAATTCACTAAAGATGCTTTTGATATTCGCGCCACCCATCAATTAACAAAAGCCATTAATATAGATGCAGGTGTAGCTTACAGCAGCTTTAAGGGGCAAAATCCGCCGCGGCTCGGTGGATTAGATGCTTTCGCTTCCTACAATTTTGGTAAGTTGTTTACCTGGATGTTGCCCAGGAACTATGACACTAAGTACTGGATGCAAAAAGAAAAATATACCAGCATCTTTGGTGGAGCGCCTGACCTGAACGATCCTAATGAACCTAATAAAGCTCCTGAGTCAAGGTTCTGGTTCAACCTGTTCGAAAATAAATATCTCCAGAATGAACAACTGCTTCGGGGAAGAATATCAATAAATGCGAACCTTACTTCGTGGGCAAAATTATTACTCGAGGGAAATGTAAACAATATTTACATTAAGAGAGAAAATAAAGAATTGGGTGAAGGAAAGAATTTCAGCGGCGGTATGTACGGCCTTGGCTTCGAGCAAAAGCAAAGCAAGTTCCTGAAGGCCTTACTGATGTTGAATAAGGATATAACGCCCGATTTCAATGCATCTGGCTATGTAGGAGCAGAAGTACAACGCTTCGAAAACTCGTTTTCTTATTCCGAAACCAGTGGCGGACTTAACTACCCGGGAAACTATTTTATTACCAATTCAAGGAATCCCTCGATAGTTAATGGAGGAATAAGCAGTTCTAAAAAATTCAATTCCCTTTACGGAAGTTTGGACCTGGGCTTTAAGAATATGTTATTCCTGCAAACCACATGGCGGGGCGACTGGTCGTCGGCGCTTACTTATACCAACGGTACAGGAAATAATTTTTATAACTATCCTGCAGCAAGCTTGTCATGGATATTTACAGAAACTTTTAAAGGACTTACTCGCGGCATCAGTTATGGCAAGTTAAGGTCTAATATAGCCTGGCTCGGATCAGATACAGATCCTTTTACAATTAATCCGGGTTTTGCGTTCAACGGATTTAGCCGAGCTAACGGGGGAACTGTACCAACTTCGACATTCAGCAGCAGTTCTGTTTTGCAACCTAACATTCAACCTTCCCGTAAATTCTCCCGCGAAATCGGTCTTGAAATGCGTTTCCTAAAAAGCCGGGTCGGCTTTGATTTTACGCTGTACCAGGATAATACAAAAAACCAGATACTTGAAATACCGGCGCCTGTTGAGGCTGGAGTAACATCTATACTGATTAATGCAGGCAATATTCAAAATAAAGGCATTGAACTTTCCATTGATGCATCACCTGTAAGAACCCGCGATTTCAGTTGGAATACGGCGTTGAACTATTCAAGGAACAGAAATAAGATTGTGGAACTGTATGCCGGAAGATCGGAATATAAACTGCCGGGCACTGATGTAGGAGAGATTAGTTCGTGGGCGGTTGTTGGAGGAGCTTACGGTACTTTGCGAACACAAATTCACTCAACAGGATACCAGGCAAAAGATGGCGGCGGCAACAATATTTCCGATCCGAAGAATGGCTTGCCTCTTCTTACATGGCGTTCCGACGCACGGGCGGCTTTTCCTGCACGTAGTAATGTTTGGCAGGATGTAGGTGATATGAACGCAAAATTCCGGGGTGGATGGGACAATACTTTCAATTATAAAAATTTCAGCCTGAATGTATTGGCAGATGCAAAGATTGGCGGCGATTTCGCTATGATGAGCTATCGCCAGGGCACGCACTCTGGTGTATTTCCGAACAGTATTGCAGGCAGGGATGCTGAAACCGGCGGTATTACCTGGACAAGCGCCTACGACGGAAAAAAATATGATGACGGAAGGATCGTTGAAGGAGTTTTTCAGGCAGGCCAGGTGATCACACAAGCTAACGGATCGCAGGTAAATGTTGGTGGAATGAGTTTTAGAGAAGCTTATGAAAAAGGCTTCGTTGAACCTACACATACACCGCAGTTCTTTTATCGCTATGGCTCATCTTCTACTGGTGTTGCTGATTTTTGGGTATTGGAGAATTCCTGGATCTCGCTTCGCCAGGTAGCCCTAAGCTATAATTTGCCAAAACAGTTAACGCAAAAACTCAAGTTAAACGGTTTGTCCGTTGCGGTAGTAGGTCGCGACCTATTATACCTGTACCAGACCTTACCTCATAACTTCAACCCGGCATCGAATAATTCTAATAACACCGCTTTTTCGGGGGAAATGGGTTTTCTTCCGAAAACCAGAAATATCAATTTCACAGTTAGAGCGTCCTTTTAAAAACAGTCCTGGTTTAAATCGTACAATCATTAAAGCATGAAAAAACGTAACATTTATATAGTATTTGCCTGCCTTATACTGGCACTTTCAGGAGCCAGCTCATGCAGCAAGAATTTCGGAGACATCAATACAAATCCAAGTATTGTTACAAAGCCCGATGTGGGTTTCCTCCTAACCTATGCCGAGGACCAGATCGTGAGGTACCAGTATACAGAATGGATCTGGGAAAGCATGGAACAACTGCTGCGATTTACACAGCACGTCACTACAGATCCCTATGAACTTACTGGTAATGTAAACCTTCGGTACAATACCTACTATCTCCAGATTTTGCCCAACCTCTTCGAAATAAGACACCAAATTGCAGCACGGCCCGATAGTGCCAATTATCGTAAAATGGTGGCTGTCACGTATGTACTCCAGGTTCTGCACGGAATAAAAGTGACAGACATGAATGGATCCATACCATACACGCAGGCTGCAAAAGGAAGAACAGAAGCTATTTTCAATCCTGAGTATAACACTCAGCAACAATTGTTCAACACATGGCTTACTGAACTGGATAACGCAATAACAGCCTTATCGGCCAGCACAGGCGAACAGGCGAGTTATGGCAATTCAGACATCTACTATCAAAGTAATTGGAATAAGTGGGTAATGCTGGCAAATTCGCTCAAGCTGCGAATTGGGGCAAGGCTCGAGTTGCAGGATAATGCAAAAACAAAACAGATCTTTCAGCAGGTAATGCAAAATACAATCGGGCCAATAGTGTCGGTAGCCGACCAACTTACCTATGTAAATGAAGATTATTTTCCTTTTGGTATGGGAGGAGAAATTACTTACAGGAGCCAACGTTTTGCTACTACTTCGATTGTCAATTTCATGAAAAAGGTAGCAGACCCGAGGCTCCCTATTTATTTCGAGGAAAATGGCTTGAAAGGAAGTTATAAAGATACCCTTGCAAAATATCGAGTTAGTCTTCCCTCCTTTATTAATTCCACTGACCCGAAGATTACATTTCAAGGTGGCCCTGCTGACTTTACAACCAACCCCGCACACGCAGCTTACCTCAAAAATCCGTTTACTGTAGGAAACAGCAACAGCGGAAATTCAGTAAGTAACTACTTTTTAATTTCTCCTGTTAATAGGAAGTTTTTCTCGCCCCGCTATAGCGGAAACACCAGCGGGTTATATAAGGAGGTATCAGTTTCTGCTGCGGAGTCTTTGTTTACAATTGCAGAATTTATACAAAAAGGGTATGCAGGTGGTATAAACACCCGTGGTACAGCATCGGACTGGTATAACAAAGGAGTGGCCGCTTCAATCATTACCATGAATGATATTGCAAAAGTTGCCGGCTCAACCACTGCCTTTACAGGGAATGGTGAAGCTGAAATTAATACATACCTTAATGATGCAAATGTTAAGTTGAACGGCACTAACGACCTTGAAAGAATTTATATCCAGGAGCACCTTAACTTTTATAGGAACCCGAATGAAGCCTTTGTTTTTTGCAGAAGAACCGGCTACCCTAAAAAAACGTCAACCTATTACCCCCGCGAGCCGATGAACGAGACTATTCCACGCAGGTTTTGGACGCTTGACCCGGGAGAAACAAACCGCCAGAATTGGCAGGCAGCCATGCAGGAGCAGCGCTTTACACCAAATGCCCAGGATCTTCCAGCCTTAAGTACACAAAGTGTTTGGTACGACAAAACTGCCCCGAGGTTTGGTGAAGGCAATTAATAGCTTATAGGAGCACCAGCCCGGCTAAAACCTCTCAAAATGATTTTTTGAGAGGTTTTTTAATTAGGTGGTTTCAAAACGTGTATTTAAAAACTGAAATTGAGGTGGGAAACAACCGGTTTCAATTTGCCTGGGGCTACTCATCTTTCCGCTGTTTGTTACGCTGACTGAAAGTGTGTCACGCGGTGCCAGCGTCGAACAAAAGGTAGCTAATGCACACATGATATTTAATATTACCCGCTTATTGCTTTTTCTCCCGCTCATAGGTATCGTAGAAAGAATTCTGAATAAAACGCTTCCGGAAAAAAATATTGAAACTGGTGACGTTGAAAGTAAGGTTCAGAGTAAAGTTGAGCGTAAGAGGGAGGTAAATGCAATATGATACTTTCTGCATTGCCCTTCTTATCAAACTACCTAAGACATCAAACGGTGGCTGAAAAATAAAAAGTCATCAAAAACAGCGGACTTTTGAAGTTGAAATAACAGGAAAGATTAATGCTTAAATAGAAAGTATGAACAATTCCAACAAGCAGAATCAGCGTATCGCAAAAATGACCTTCGCTTCGGTCTATCCCATGTATCTGGCAAAAGTAGAGAAGAAAGGCAGAACAAAAGAAGAATTACACCAGGTCATAAAGTGGTTAACAGGCTTCGATAATAAGAAGCTGCAGGAACTGATTAAAGAAAATGCAACTTTTGAAATATTCTTCCAACATGCTTCGTTAAACCCAAATGCGGCTCTGATTACTGGAGTTATTTGCGGGTACCGTGTGGAGGAAATTGAGGATGCTTTGACGCAGCAGGTCAGGTATTTGGATAAGTTGGTGGACGAGTTGGCGAAGGGCCGGAAGATGGAGAAGATTTTGCGCGGATCGTAGGGTGTAGTTACGCCTGGAGCTGAACGGGTTATAAATACTGAAAAGTAGTCAAGGTTACGAAAATGAAACAGCAATGTAACACAACAAATAGAACCACTAAAGTTAACATCGGTTAGGTACTTTGGCTGCATTCATCCCATTATAAGCATTGCTTCCACTACCATCCACTGATTTTTTTAATGACGGGTCAAAACCTTGCTGTCCCTTACAGAATGTGTTGATAGCCAGTTGCAATAAACACACTTAAAATAAGTTTTCATGCAGCAAATAGTTTTCAATGAGCTGCGCCGGCAAACTATAAAGTTACCAACTTTAGTTGTTTTGAGCTTTACGGCGCCACCTTGATAATATGAGCGCCAGCCAAAAGAGCATTCGGATCGCACCGAAAAGAGGCCGTTCCACACGGAACAGCCTCTTTTGATACAGATTTCTACCTCGGTTTGTCGAACAATGACTTGAAGTACAAGTGAGTGACACAACAATGCGAAATAGTATTCCTGACGATGGTCAACAAAAAATTTCTCTTTGGTAATCGAATTGCATTTGTTTGAAGACAATACACAGCACAAAAAGAAACTTCATTAGAAACCATACCGCACACCTACCTGTAATTGAAATGGATCTCCTGACGGGTTTACTATTCCTGCTGTATTTACTCTATAATTAAATCTTGTATTTGCTGCATCAAAAGCAGGAACTGCAGGAGTTGTACCTGATGCGGGGATACCAATTGCATATATGTTTTGGTTACCCAGCGACTTGTTTACGCCAGATGTTTTACTAAACACATTTGCTACATTAAATACATCGGCCGATAACTCGATGTTGTGTGTTTTATAAAACCTGAATTTTTTAGCGACCCTTAAATCAATGGTGCCGAAAAAATCATTGACGCCACCATTTCTTTCTGCAATTTTCCCATACGAATTTCTAATATAATTTTTGATACTGGGACTTGCATCGGGATTATCTAAAATAGCAGTTAATCCTGCCTGGACGTTCTGGGGTACATCACGATTACCAGGATCAAAAATGAATGCCAGGTCATTCGTACCGGAAACAAAGTCTGCGTTGCTATTTGCACCCGACAATAAGCTATAACGGGTTCCGCCAATTCCGGAGTAACGAACACCAACACTCACGCCATAAAATGTGGGCAAAGAACCGTAAACAATTACTTTATGCCTGAACTGGTTATCAGAATAATTTATCCTGCTTAAATTACGCGGATCATCTTTTACAGGCAGCACAAGAGTAGCAGTATTGGCAACGTTACCATTGTACGATGTATTATCTTTCGTGTCGTTCCAGGTATAACTGAATGATATATCACCGTCTTTTAAATACTGGTAGGTACCATCGATAACGACAGCGTAATTGTTTACTTTACCCTGGCTGTTTAATTCCAGTACGCGCCCCAGCTTATTACTAATGCGGCCCTGTAACCAGTCGCCGGCGCCGTTGGTAGGCATAGTGTTTAAGGGAACATATACTCCACGGTTATCTTCGTTTGGTAACCTGAAGAATGGTTGAGCTGCCATGTTGCGGTCGACGTACATATAGTTGTTGCGGCCTAATGTAACAAAACCTGTAATCCCCATCTTTAATTTAGGAGTGAAATAATGGCTGTAAGAAAGGTTTGCTTTATACATTACCGGTACTTGTGCATCGGCAGCGTTAGTGTTGATGGTAGGTAATTGAGACCTGGTTAATGTAGGAATACTGGCAGGGTCAGCACGATAGCCATTGAAATCAACGGCAGGGATATTAGGAGCCCTTACATCGACGGTAGCGGAATGCTGACCATCGAACACCAGGTTGTTGATCAGTACGTAGTTATTAATGTCAGAAGCAAAGATACCTGCTCCAAAACGAATGAAATCGGTACGCTTTTCGTTTACATCCCACGTAAATTGAAAACGGGGCTGAAGCACGGAAGACTTTAATTTATTATCAGTACGCAAACCGAGTTCATCCAACACAAGTTGGTTCAGAGGAGACTTAGGGTAATGCGCATAATCGTAACGTAAACCTGCAGTCAAATCGAGACCTTTTGCAAGTGTGGTTTGCATTTGAGCATAAACACCTACATTTTGAATATTGCCCACTACGCTTGGGTCGGCAACAATAGGCACCTCCCTGTAATACCTGTAAGGTTGATTGCTCTCAAATGCTGCAAGATTATTATAATGAAATCGCCCGTTTACCTCGCTGCCATATCTTGAATGCGAACGGGTGTTCATTGCGTCTATTCCAAAAGTGTATTTGACCTTGTTCGTGTTATAGTATAAATTATCCACTACCTGTATCACGTGGTTATCAAAGTTTTCCTGTGCAAACCGGTGGCCGCCAATTTGAATGGTCGTTGTTCTTGTAGCGCCCCCGATTGTAGAGGCAACGTTTTCTACAATTGCCCTCGGAATATTAGCTGAGGGCAAATCATCGCCGGGTTCGCTTGACTGGTAGGTATACAGGTGTTGTACTTTTAACTCATTGGTAATATGCGAATTAACTGAAGTACGTAATGTCGCCAGTAAACTGTTATCCCTGTTAAAGTCGTTGCCTGTAGATTCATACAAATTGATGGCTGTATTATCTGTTAGGCCGAGTTTATTTCTGTCGTTGGTAAAATTATCGCGGATGGTCAATAAATTCCTGCTGTTGATCTGCCAGTCTAAACGTGCAAAAGCAGCGTCTGAACCGCGTTTTTTATCAAATGAACCGTATTGAGGTTTGCTGGAAACACCATATTTACTGCGGGCAATATTTACAAAGTTATCAAGCGTTGCTTTGGTCACATTGAATCTTGCTTCGTCCTCGGGTGATTGTACGTCCGCTATCACAAGTGAGCGGTTATCCTGCTGGTGATCCCAGGCTATAAAATAATGGAGTTTATCTTTAATGATCGGACCTCCTAAAGAGAATCCGTATTGGTAAGTAGAATAATTGTTATTACGCCTGTTACCCCTGATGTCATAGTTGCTTGCCAACCAGTCGGCCCTGCCATAACTAAATACACTTCCGCTTACTGTATTGGTGCCCGATTTTGTTACTGCGCTAACAGTACCGCCTCCACTGCGTCCGTAAGTAACATCGTATTGGTTTGTTACTACTTTAAACTCACGCACGGCTTCTATCGAGATTGAATAGGGTGCCCCGCTGCGGCTGGTGGTTGAACCTGCCGAAGTAGGATTCTTTGCATTCATACCATCAATTGTATAATTGGTGGAAGAACCAAGCTGGCCTGAAATATTGCCGCCACGACTTAGTGGTGAAAGATCCATTAAGGTAGTAAAATTACGCCCGTTGACGGGTAGCCTGGTCATTGTTCGGGCAGAGATGGCTGTGGCTGCGCCTATGTTTTCTATTTTATTTTTCAAACCCGACCCTACAACCTGTACCACCTGGAGGGTATTTTCCCGCGCCTGCATATTTACATCAACCTTTACTGCATCCCCCTGGTTGAGTGTATAACCGCTTACTTTTTGCTCTCCATACCCAACGTAAGTAACCGTTACTGTATAAGGGCCCCCCAGCGGAAGTTCCTTAAAAGTAAATTCACCCTGCGCATTTGTGGAAGCCTTTGTGGTGAACCCGGTAGATTCGTTGCGCACTGAAACAGACGCGCCAACCTGCGGTCTTTTCTCATTGTTTACAACTGTTCCGGAAATAGAAGCTTGTGTTGTTTGGGCAGCCGCCTGCTGATGTAGAATACTGCAGAATAATAGGATAAAACAGAATAAATTTTTAAGCATACATTCCTTTATTTTAGTTTGTGAGCACGAATGTAGAGGCCCTGCATTACGCTTTTATTACATTAATGTTAACCCTGGATTATTAAATAAAAGAAGTAATGAAATTAAACTTGAATAAAATACAACAGGACCAAAGATGTTACAACCTTCGTATCAATATTAAACTAAATTCTTCTTAAGTGCAAGTCTGGCTTTTTATATAGCACGGTGGTGGGCATACAGTTGGCTCTCACCTATTCATTCTTTTTTTGTACTTAGCCTTAGAACTACTATTACGCTGTCGTTGCCACGCTCGCTTGTACTGTATCGCCTTAATCTGCTTGGCAGTTTACCCTGGGCTCGCAGAACGTCGCACGCTTTTACTTTTGTGCTTGCTTCATCTACAACGCAGCCGCAATCTCATCGTGCAGTCTTTTAAAGAGACACTGGTTTTCGCCTTAATTTAAAATATCTCCGGTTGTTGAAAAAAACACTACCAATTTACATTACCGCAGATAATCACCTTTAAAGAAAGCTAGCCTTTCTGTATTAAGTACCTACCAACCTCTTTCTTTACCCCCTGTATTACCTAATTGCTATCCTAATGTTACTTATTTTCGGTCACCCGAAAAATCGGGTTATCGGGTAGTTAGCTCTGCAACAACGCTACAAATATTCATTTGTATTTAACGGTTTATCACCTTTACCTTCGCTTCGTGAAAATTTGTGCATTCATATTATCAATTATTGTTTTAGTTCTAAGCTCTTTGCCTTGTGCTGATGCTGCTTCAGTATCGAATGACAGGCAACAGAAGCACGAAGCCGCAAATAAAACAGATCAGCAAAGCCACGACGGAACGGACGAGTGTTCACCGTTTTGTCATTGCGGATGTTGCGCAGGGTTTTCTATAAATCATACCCTTGCAGTTGTTATTAAAGCGCCTTCATATTCTACAAATCATTCAACAAGCTTCCTTCCTTCGCAAGTGATTGAAATTACCTTACCCATTTGGCAGCCGCCCCGATTAGTATAACCGTCTCATTTTTGTTGTAATGCTTTTCAGCCTTCCGGGTTGTAAGAGTGTTTAATTATTCACGTAAGAAAGGTTTTATAATGTTAGATAGGATTATACGGTTCAGTATAAAGAATAAACTGGTTATTGCTGTAATCACATTTGCGCTTATTGTTTGGGGTTTATGGAGTGTTAATCAAATTGCTATTGATGCACTGCCTGATGTTACCAATAACCAGGTGCAGGTTATGACTACTGCGAAAACATTGGCAGCACAGGAAGTGGAGCAATTCATTACTTCCCCTATAGAAAAGTCGATGGCTAACCTGCCCGACTTAGTTGAAATGCGTTCCTTTTCAAGGTTTGGTTTAAGTGTAATTACATTGGTATTTAAAGAAGAGGTAAATGTTTATTTCGCGAGGCAGTTGATTTCTGAACGGCTAAAAGAAGCTGAAAGTCAAATTCCTCCCGGCATAGGTACACCTGAATTAGCGCCTGTTACTACCGGCCTGGGAGAAATTTACCAATACATCATTCACCCAAAAAAAGGAAGTGAGCACAAATACACCGCGATGGATTTACGAACCATGCAGGATTGGATTGTTGCCCGACAATTATATGGTATTCCGGGAGTAGCAGAAGTGACAGGATTTGGCGGCATATCCAAACAATATGAAGTGGCAGTAAATCCCGACAAGTTAAAGGCGATGAATGTAACCATATCAGAAATTTTTGAAGCCCTGCATAACAATAATCAAAATACTGGAGGCGCTTATATCGATAAAAAGCCCAATGCTTTTTTCATAAGAGGAGTAGGTATGATGGCTTCAATAACAGATATCGAAAACACTCTGGTTAAAACGCAGGCAAATGGTGTTCCGGTTACAATCCATGATGTGGCTAAAGTGCAGTTCGGCTCACCCCCACGATATGGAGCAATGACATATAACGGAGAAAAAGAGGTAGTAGGCGGACTAGTATTAATGTTGAAGGGAGCAAACAGTGCAGAGGTCGTAAGCAGGGTAAAAGATCGAATGAAAACAGTTGAGAAGTCGCTACCGGCAGATATCATCATAGAACCTTTTATAGACAGGACAAACCTGATCAACAGGGCGATCAAGACAGTTGAAACTAACCTGGTTGAAGGTGCATTAATCGTCATTTTTGTCCTGGTCGTTTTTCTTGGCAATATAAGAGCCGGTTTAATTGTTGCCTCAGCCATTCCCTTGTCTCTGCTGTTTGCTTTAGGCATGATGAACGTTTTTGGTATATCGGCCAATTTAATGAGCCTTGGTGCTATCGACTTTGGTTTAATTGTAGATGGTGCAGTAATTATTGTTGAAGCAACAATGCATCATTTAAAGAATAGGAAATTGATAGGGAATGAGAAATTAGTAATTAGTAATTCAAATACCACAATTACCAATTATCAATTACCAACTAGCAGCCTCAGGCTTACCCAGGCAGAAATGGATGAAGAAGTATACCAGTCAGCTTCGAAAATCAGGAACAGCGCAGCCTTTGGTGAAATTATCATCCTGATCGTTTACATTCCTATTCTTACCTTAATTGGTATTGAAGGCAAGATGTTTCGCCCGATGGCACAAACTGTTGGGTTTGCCATTTTGGGGGCTTTGATCCTTTCCCTTACTTATATACCGATGATTTCAGCCTTGTTTCTGCCAAAAAACACCTTTTACAAAAGAAATTTTTCAGATAGAATGATGGGCTTTTTTCAAAGGCTCTACACTCCTGTCCTTCATTCAGCAATCAGGCTAAAGTATGTAATAGTAACTGTTTCTTTCGCCATCCTTATTATAACGATTGTTGTTTTTAGCAAAATGGGTGGCGAATTTATTCCAACACTCGAAGAAGGTGATTTTGCAATTGAGTTTGTTCTTCCACAAGGTTCCTCTATTACACAAACCGTGGAAACGATGATGCAGGCGGAGCGAATGCTGCTGAAATATCCCGAGGTTAAGATGGTTGTCGGTAAATCAGGGAGCGCTGACGTAGCTACCGATCCAATGCCGCCGGAAGCATCCGATTTAATGGTAATACTAAAGGATAAAGAAGAATGGACAACAACAGATGACTTCTATGATCTGGCAGACAGAATGGGAGAAACACTTTCGCAAATACCAGGTGTTATTGCAGAGCCAAGCCAGCCAATTCAAATGCGGTTTAATGAATTGATGACAGGTATACGGCAGGATGTAGCTGTGAAGATATTTGGCGAAAACCTCGACACCTTAAACTTCTTTGCGCAAAAAGTAGCCAATTCAATTCGTTCAATTAAAGGTATTACGCAGCCGCAAATTGAAAGAGTAAGTGGCTTACCACAAATAACAGTACAATACGATAGAAGAAGACTGGCAGGTTACGGATTAAACATTGGCGATGTAAATGAAATAATAACAACGGCCTTTGCCGGTGGGTCAGCAGGGGTTGTGTACGAGAACGAAAGAAAGTTTGACCTGGTTGTACGATTAGATAGCGCTCACAGAAACTCAATTGAAAATGTGAGCAATCTATATATTCCGACGCACAATGGAAACCAAATACCATTATCGCAGGTAGCAACTGTGTCTTACCAGTTAGGACCTGCTCAAATAAGCCGCGAAGAGGGCAAACGGAGAATTGTTGTAAGTTTCAATGTGAGTGGCAGAGACGTGGAGAGTGTTGTGGAAGATGTGCAGGCAACTTTAGATAGTAAAGTAAAATTGTCTCCAGGCTATTATTTCACCTATGGAGGAACTTTTGAAAATCTACAACAGGCATCAGCAAGGTTAAAGATTGCAGTTCCGGCAGCATTGCTTTTGATTTTTGTTCTACTCTACTTTACATTTCACTCACTCAGGCAGGCAACACTCATTTTCACCGCTATTCCGATGGCTGCAATTGGTGGCGTATTTGCATTGCTGTTGCGGGGAATGCCCTTCAGCATCTCTGCAGGAGTGGGTTTTATTGCCTTGTTCGGGGTTGCGGTATTAAACGGAATTGTACTGATAGGAACGTTTAACCAGTTAGCCAAAGATGGCGTAACTGACGTACTTCAACAGGTTTATGAAGGAACGAAAATCCGGCTACGCCCCGTATTGATGACCGGAGCAGTTGCATCGTTAGGTTTTCTTCCAATGGCTATTTCATCGGGTGCAGGTGCAGAGGTTCAAAGACCTTTGGCCACCGTAGTAATCGGAGGATTAATAACAGCCACCCTACTCACATTAGTGGTGCTTCCATTATTGTACATCATTTTTACAAAAAAGAAATTGGTAATTAGTAATCAGTAATTATTTCACAACGCCACTCAAATTACAATTACCAGGAACAATCCGGAATAGCCATGACATAAAACCTTATGTCACCAATTATATTTCTTCATTTTCACAAAAGCTAAAGAAAGAAATTATTTTATGAACCGAACCATAAAACTACTATTTAACATACGTTGCGTCGCACTCTTGTACAGTTGCATCCCTAAGCAGGCCGTAAAGGATTTGAATTTGGTAATAAATAGAAGCTGTAATTTGAAATTAATAATTGGTAATTTATATGTGATGTTTAAATCATTAGCTAAAGAATTTACGCCGCCAATCACCCAATCACCTATCACTCAATTACTAATTACTCAAACACCAATTACTAATTACCCATTACCCAATCACGTATTATCAATTACCCAATCACCAATTACTAGCTACCAATCACCCAATTACCAATTACTAATTACATTTCTTTTAATCACTTCCACTGCCACTGCACAACAACGAATTTCCTTCAATGCCGCGTTCGATACAGCGCTGCTGAACAACCTGCAAATACGTTCAAGCGATATTCAAATACAACGTAGCAGAACATTACAAGGCACCTGGCTTGATATTCCACGAACAGGTGTTTTTGCAGAGAATGAAGACTTAACGCCACGAGACCCGAGGGGCATTCTTAAAATAGGTTTGTCTCAAAGTATCGAGTGGCCGGGTTTATATAAGGCAAGAAAAGCTTTACTCCGGGAACACGTTAAGTCAGTTGAAATTACAAAGCAGGTAAGAGCATTGCAAATTAAACGAGAATTACAAACAACGTATTATAACCTGTGGTACCTGCAAAGCAAACAGAACCTATGGCAAAGATTAGACAGCATTTATACATCGTTGGCCAGGGCTGCAGTATTAAGAGTTAAAACAGGTGAAAGTGCAGGCCTCGACAGTCTGTCGGCAATGGCAAGAGCAAGAGAAACAACTGTACAACTAAACTTGTTACAAAGAGACATACAAGTGCAGCAAGAGAGCCTCAAGAGGCTGTTAGGTTCGTCATTTAATTACCTGCCTGATTTAACCAGCGTTCAGAAAATAGAAATTTTGTTTTTAGATAGTGCTGTTAACACACATCCGCAATTACAGTTACAGCAACAAAACATATCGATTTCGCAGGCTGAAATAGGCGTTCAGCAACAAAGCCGGAAACCGACTTTTGAAGGCAGGTTTTTCTCTCAACGTTTATATGGCTTGTCTAATCCATTCTCCGGATTTTCAGTTAGTGTTGGTATACCTCTTTTTGCTTCCAGAACTTATAAGAACAGAGTGAGAGCAGCCGAGTTGGAAAGTAGTTACCAGCAAAATGTAGCCGATTATGAAAGACTGTCGTTAACGACAAGTTATAACCAGGCATACCAGCAAATACAAAAAGACCTTGAACTTTTAAGATACTATGAAAGTACAGGACTTTCGCAGGCTAATGCGATTATTAAATCATCAAACCTTGCTTATCGGGGTGGTGAAATAAACTTTGCTGAATTAAGCCAATACCTTACACAGGCAATCGATATTCAAAAAAATTACCTGGAGGTACTGAATCAATACAATCAATCGGCAATACAGTTGAATTATTATAAAGGTTTATAAGCTGGACGAAAAGTTTTCAGACCTGATTTGGGACGCCATGATAACTGGGATTATAAAGCACAACATACAATTGGTCTCCAGGTTACCATGTCAGCGGCCAGTATTGCTGCAAATCTTGCAGAAGGTTTTGGACGATACGCGATGGCTGACCGGAAAAGGTTTTATATAATAGCAAGAGGTTCATTTGAAGAAACGAAGTGCTGGATGCGGAAAGCCATCAGAAGAAAAGTATTAAATAATCAAGAACAAAAAGAAATAACAGAAGTCATTAATAGCCTGGCACCAAAACTCACCTTATTGATTAAAAATCAAAATAGGTAGCCAAATTAGTAACTAGTCATTAGTAGAAATACCAGTTACCAATTACTTAATCACCAATTAGTCAATCACCAATTACTCAATTACCAAAGACAAAATGAACTATAAATCATCCATTACCAATTACCAATTACGAAGTACTAATTACCCATTACTACTCACGCTTTTCATTCTTCTCGCAGCCTGTACCAGCAAAAAAACCGAAACAGCACCAGAAGAAGAGCATCATGAAGAAACGATCAGTAACATAGTTTCTCTTACAGATGTTCAAATGAAAACTGCCGGAATTGAAGTAGGTACTATTGAGCTTAAAAACCTGCAGACTTCAATAAAGGCAAATGGGATGTTGTCGGTGCCAAATGAAAATAAAGCGTTTATAACATCTGTAAACAGCGGGGTAATAAGAACGCTGTCGGTTCATCCCGGAAAGTTTGTTAAGAAAGGCCAGGTTGTCGCAACAATAATTAATCCTGATATCGCTAATCTGCAACAGCAATTACAAACGGTCAACGCACAGGTTAACCTTTCAGAAATTGAACTGAGGAGGCAGAAAGAACTAGTAGAAGGAAATGCAGCCCCATTGAAGAATGTGCAAAGAGTGCAAACAGAATTAGCTACACTAAGAGTAACAAGAAATTCTCTGCAAAAGCAATTGGGTACGATGGGTATTTCAATAAGCAGCGTAAACAAAGGAAACATTATAACTACACTTACTATTACCGCACCTATCAGTGGTACGATTAGCAATGTAATTGCCCAGATAGGCTCTAATGTAGACCCATCTACACCCATTGCTGAAATAGTAAACAATTCAAACTTACACCTTGATCTGTTTGTATTTGAAAAGGACTTATCAATGCTTCATACAAGTCAAACGATTCATTTCACTTTAACAAACAATCCAGGCAAAGAATACGACGCACAGATCTATTCTATAGGAACAGCTTTCGCCGAGGAAACCAAAACAATACCCATTCATGCTGTCGTAAAAAACGATAAAACAGGTTTAATTGAAGGGATGAATATAACAGCCGTAATAAGTATAGGAACGAATGTTGTTCCTGCTGTTCCATCAGAAGCCATAGTGAACTCGCAGGGACAGGACTACATTTTTGTATTAACGAAGGAAGCTGCAAAACATTATGAAGAAGAAAAGGAAGAAGGGCATGATACAAAGGAAAAACATTTGAAAGTGCGGGAAACCAGCTTTGAAAGAATACCGGTTGTAAAAGGAACAACGGATGTTGGTTATACAGAGATAAAGATTTTAAAAGACTTGCCGCCACACACCCGGATAATAACTAAAGGTGCATTCTTTGCGTTAGCAAAAATGACTAACGCAGGGGGACACCATGATTAAATGAAACACGATGCTGCAATACTTAAAATACTATCTGCCGCTATTCTTACTTGTCTATTTAGTAGTCACTTTTATATTGCCCAGTGTACGGGTTTATAAAAAGACAGGCATTAACCCGGTAACTTTTGGAAAGAGTGATAGTGCGCACGACTATATCGGTTTTATAATGAAACTATTAACAGGATTACTGATTACAGCGGTCCTGTTATTCCGGGTGAGTGATACCGCATATGAATACCTGGCACCAATAAAATACCTGCAATACGAGTTGATACAATACATAGGCTTATTCCTGGTTCATGCTTCATTAGTATGGATAATAATTGCACAATACAACATGAAACTGTCCTGGCGAATAGGAGTAGATGAGAAAAACAAAACAGATTTAATAACGACAGGTTTTTTTAGCCTTTCACGTAACCCTATCTTCCTTGGAATGATATTGAGTACAGTAGGAATATTTCTCATTATTCCAAATGTGTTGACCTTCTTTACAATGGCATCTACTTATATCGTTATCCAGATTCAAATAAGACTAGAAGAAGAACATTTACTTAAACAACACGGCACGAACTATATTGAGTACAAGAATAAGGTAAGGCGGTTGCTATAAACTAGATGTAAGTCTTACTTAATCGGATGGTCTACTTTCCCCGTTATCCGCAGTATGAAACTGCCGCTTATAAATATTAGCCTAACAATCGTTCAATCACTTGTACTTGCGGAAGCGGCAAGGCGTTTGTATGTCGCCAAGCAATTGCCAGGGCACGTGTATCACCATTAAAGACTTGAGTGAAAATTGTAGAAGAGGAATGGTTCTATTTTTAAAAACATCCAAACCCATATATTTTGCATCTTGTTAGAGAGGCTTGTTCCAAATTTGCTTCAATAAAACTTGCTTCCTGAAGATTTACTTCTACTAAATCGGTAAAACTAAAATCTGTGCCATTACCGTTGGCACCGACAAGACCGGTGTTTACTAATTTGGCTCCTTGCAGCGTGGCTTCCCGCAGGTTGCTCCACGAAGGTTAGCTTCGGTAAGGTCTGCGCCATCGAGGTTCGGCCGGTAAAGATCTGTAAGCAAGAGAATAGCTTCTAGTAACGAGGATTCACGAAGTTTGGTTCCCTGCCTTGTAGCTAATGAAAGGTTGGCGCCTTTCTGCACGTACCGGGTGAGGTTAGCTCCGTTGAGGTTGGCTCTTTTGAGATTGACTTTACAAAGATGTGCACCTATGAGCGTCAGCTCCAACAAGGTTAACCCCACTAAAATTCGCTGTATCTAATCGGCATCTGGGAGGTTGGCCCTACTCAGGTTTGCGTCGCTGAGGTGCGCACCGGCGAGGTTTACCGCCAGTTCTGCATTTCTTTTTCTCCAATTATTCCGGGCTTCTACCCCATCTTCAATAACTGCAGTTGATATTCGTCGGCCATAGTTACACTAGTTAAAACCCTCTACAATACAGGAAAAAAGTAAGGTAGTGTGCTTAAACGGCTTACGTGCAAAATCAGCAACATTGTTCATAAAAGCTACTGATGCCCATTGGTTTGCCGATGAACGAAATGCGACGCAACGATGATTCGATATAAACCTATGCCCGTACCATAAGAGTAAATCTTAAAAGGTTTCGTGAAAGTATAAGAAGCATCTGCCTTACCTTTTCAAGCTGACTGGCTTAATTCCCTCGTGTGTGGGCTTTACCGGTTTTATACTGCCGTCTTTATTAAATTCCAGTTTATCAATACATACTTCACGGTTATAGCCGGCAGCACTTCCCATGGTAATTCCCCTGGGATAAGTGAACCGATGATAGACGATGTACCACTCGTCTTTGCCGGGAATTTGAATGACCGAATTATGGCCCGTCGCATAAATACCGGCATCTTTATTTTTCACAATTACCATGTTATTCGCCGGGATAGTAAAGTTTCCAAGTGGAGAATCAGAAGTGGCATACCGGACGCGGTAATCTTCGCTTCTCGTATCGTTATCGGACCACATAAAATAATAAATCCCGTTCCTGTAAATCAAATGCGTTCCTTCCCGGAAAGTCGAATCAGGCTTTAATAATTTCGTAGTGCCCGGCTTTATCGATATCATATCGTCGTTCAGTTCTGCACCAGCCATGTACCCGTTTCCCCAGTATAAATAACTCTTCCCCGATTGAGGATCGGTAAAAACATCAGGGTCAATTTGCTGGCCTCGGGTAATACCTTCCGGGTATTTGTCTAATAAAGGCTTTCCCGCATCAACAAAGGGCCCGGCGGGATTGTCGGCGACGGCAACGCCAATCTTTTGGGCAGCGGTGAAGTAGTAGAAATATTTGTATTTACCGTTTGTCTTCTTTTCGATAATGCACGGAGCCCACGCATTCTTTTTTGCCCAGCTTACATCTTTCTCAAGATCCAGTATAACGCCTTCATCCTTCCAGTTTACCAGGTCGTTCGAAGAAAAGGCTTTGAAGTAGGTACCTGACCAGCCCGTAAAACCATCGCTTGTAGGATAGATGTAGAACTTGCCTGTTTTTTCTGCATACAAAATATCAGGGTCGGCATAATAACCATCGAGTACAGGGTTATGATATTCTTTTGCGATCGCCTGGTAAGTCTCAGACCCTTTACCTTTTATTGTGACCGTATACTTTACTGGTCCGGCTGTAAAATTTTGTGCAGATCGGGGAGTAATCGTTATCCCTGGAAATGTGGTAAATTCAGGATCAAACGAACTTAAACGGGTGCGAGGTTTTACAGGGAGATAAATCTTTTTGCCTGCAGTATCATAAGCGATATTAAGCTTTTTTAATGCTTTTGAACGCGCAGAAAGTATTACATCATCTGCTGTTCCCCACTTGCTCACCAGTCGTTCCGCTTCCGTTGCTGTTATTGGCATAACTGTTCCATGACGGGGGTGAAAATTCATCGTTACCTCCTGGTCTATGACCGTAAAGTTCTCCAGGTCGGTAGTTTTAGTGAACTGGTACCTCCCCTTTGTATACACATCGTACATTAATACCCAGGTATCGGTGTTGTTTAACTTAAAAGTACCTGCACCTTCTACCGGGTCCTTTGTTTGCTGCACATACCTGTCTTTTAAAACGTAACCTTCGGTGAGCTTATCAGATACTGCTGTCTTAATACCATTGCCCTGGCCTTCGGTTTTAAAGAACAGGTAATATTTTCCATCTTTAGCTACAATATCCCCGTCTATACAAGAGCCATTCGTAGGACTGTAAAAAAGTTGTTTAGGTGCGGTTTCAAGATCGGTAAAATCTGCATTGGCATAGGCGTAATAAATGATATCGGGGCTTTTGCCATGCTTCATCGACCAATAGATCATATACTTTCTGGCTGTAGGGTCATAAATGGTTTGAGGTGCCCAAACACGAAGCAGGCTGTCGTTACCAGGAAACCTTTTTTGAATATTGATAACACTCGATGTCCAGTTGATAAGGTCACTCGATTTCAACAATACCATAGCCCTGTTCGAATTCCAACCCTTGGCTGAAACCATATCGGTAACCACCATAAAAAATGTTTTTCCATCTGCTCCACGTAAAATGTGTGGGTCGCGAATTCCGCCTGTTGAACTGATCTTCTCCGAACTGATAATTGGATTGTCGCCGTTTAATGCCCTGTAGTTATAACCGTCGTTACTTAAGGCAAAATGAATAGCTTCCTCGCTCTTCGCGTTGCCCGTAAAATAAGCAAACAGGTAGGCACTATAGGCATGAGTGACCTGCTTTTTCTGGGCGTACACTTCCGTTACCTGGTGGCATACCAGCAATATCATTAAATAACAACCTTTTAATCCAACCCTATTCATAATTTTTTGTTCAGGTATTAATACAATTTTTATCCGGGCACCGTACCAAAGTAAGTGCGTTTTTGGGGGCCGGCATTTGTTCAGGTGGTTATACATCGTTGTGTCACTCACTTGTACTTGTAAGCATCATTCAGCAAACAAACCCGGAGAAAAGATTCGAGAGTGCACCACCGCGTAATAACTGCTGCTACTTGATGTAATTTGGAGAAACGCACTCCTGCCAATATTCTACAATTATTCTTATCACACGCAACAACTTGTCGTAGCTGCTCGGCTTTACAAAAAACCCCTGGATAGATTTTGAGTAAGCATCAATCACAGCTTTTTGTTCTGTACTGGTAGTAAAAAACAGGTAAGGAATTGACTTCAATCTTAAATCTTCATTATTATGAACTTTTTCTCTTAATTCTACACCACTTAACTTAGGCATATTTATATCAGAGAAAATAATGAAGGGTTCGATATCGGTGCTGATTAAAAAATCAAGGGCTTCCTGGCTGTCGCCAAAAAAAATAATTTTATTAGCAAAGCCCAGCTCCTTAAAAACATCATCCAGGATTTCCTGGTCATCCAAATCGTCCTCGATTATTAAAATTGGCCCGCCCTTATTCATGATAATTTTTTAGAAAAGAATACTATTATCTAGTAAGCTGTAATAAGCAAAAATAAAGATATAATGTTCTTCACATGGTTGCGGCATTAATTGGAATGAGAAAAGCGAATAATTTATTCCACAGTTCTGAATTATTCTGTTAACTCAATCCACAATCAACCTGATAAGTTGTGGAAAGGTCGGTTATAAAATAAAAAGTTGTGGAAGGAAACGCGAAAGGGAATACTAATAAGCTCGAAAAAGAGTTGCAAGATTAAAAAAGGCATACAAATTGATGTAGAAGATGTAGTGCGTTAACTCTATTTCGTTTTATTTTTATTTTTTAAGAATTAGATTTACTTTTTTTAATTTCGGATACTTTAATCGGTTTTTTGAATTTTTAATTTTGAATTTTTAGTACTTTTTAATATTGATTTATTATTATTTCTGGGTTAACGCATTTAAGGATAGCTTCGGCTGTCCTTTTTTATTTCCAATATATACAACTACCGGTTGTTCGTAATAAAATAATTCAGCTTATAATGGCTCCTGCTTTTTCAAAAAGCTTCAACGCACTTCGACCGGTTACTTCAATCATTTCTTTTGCGGCTTCGATCTTTCACCAACAAAGCGTTCACCTGTTGAATCCGTTTCAATCGGGTGCTGCTTAGTGTGAATGATGCTATACTCTTCAAAATCCCGCCTTCTCAAAATGCCAGGATTATTGCTTAAAATTGAAGATTTTTTTTGCCCTTTCTTATAGATACACAAAAGCAGCAATGGCAGGGTGACTGACAGCGCCCAATACCATTTTTCACTTCCGATAAAAGCAATTTTTAAAATCAATGCATTAATAAAAACAAGAAGCAAAATAACGGTTCCACTAACGGGAATATTCTTTTCTTTATTTGACATGTTGCAATATTTATGGTTTGAAACAGATTTATTTTTTGACTTTGATTGATGCTGTACCAAATGTATAATGCACAGCAGTACAGTTGAACCCAGTCGCAAGTAGTAACTCACAAATCGATTTTATAAGCCTTATCAATACTGTCAGAAGTATAACAGGTGCAGGATTACTAATGCTAAAACATTCTATTGGTTGTAGAACTATTAGTTAAGGAACGTATTATATTTCAATCTTAAACTAAAACGAAATACAACTACCCCAGGCCTTAACATATCAGGCTGGGGTTATAGTTTTAAAGGCCTTAAAGCTGGAGAAGTAATACATTGCCGAATTAAAAGGAAGAAATTCTGTAAATGAACAGGTGAAACAATCACGGGTATCGACTACCGGGTAGTGGTTGTTAATCGTTGAAGAATTGATATTCACTCTTTCACCTGGCATATAACAAACTTAAGAAATTAAAACCAATAGATCGATTAAAAGCCGTTTTATTATTAGTAAGATTTTTATGCATTAAACTGTTTCCTATAACAGGGCCCCGTGAAAATACCTTTCCTGCGAAAGAGCAGGTAACGCAGTCCGGCGCAGGCTGCCAGTTATAAGTTATCGAACCTGAAACTGCGAATGGACGATGCCACTACTGCAGTACTTGCCAATACCGTTGCCCCTATCTGTTTACCGAACGAAAAGGGTAACATCCTGTATTCTGCCTGGGAGGCCAGCATGTGTTTATCTCGATAGCGGCCATAGTAGTAACCCCTCACAATTGTTTCGCCGCCCGTTAGTGGCAACTGGTTGAACGGGCACGCTACAGGTATAGAAATTACCTGTAAACTGCCAGGCCAATATATCTCTCTTATTTATTGGCCAGTAACTACGAATGTCTGCATTAATACCAGTAAAGTTATAGCTACTGCTAAACCGACCTGAATAGTTGAGTTAGCCCGGTTCTGCAAAAAGTCCTTTTGGCAGGTTCAAAATGTTGTGCCGGTCATCGTATACGATTGTAGCGCCAATACCGGGATTTGAAGAACCTTCGCTACCTACCGGGTATTCTTTAACCGCGTCATCTTCCTGATGTTCTAGTGCGGATTGAAAAGGGTTCGATAGTCGATTTCAAGACCAAGAAAAAAATTGGAAACGATCTTGCGAAGAATACGCTGACGAAAAACAAAATAGTTCGCACCTATAGTAGCAGGATGGTCTTGGGAGGTGTTCTTACCTATGCCAACATACAAAAGCGGGAAACGTTGAAAACGTGTTCGTCCTAAAATAAACCACTTGTCCTGGTGTCCGTAGATTGCATATCGAGCCAGACCATTTGTATAGCAATGATGCTTCGCTACTAATGAATTCGTTTTTGCCGTCTTGATTTTTAATGTTTTTTTGATACCGGCTTTTTGCACTATAAGAATCATCGTTGCTACGCTCAGTTCAACTTTTAAATTCTTTGATTGAACTGAGCTTAGCAGTTTTTTTTACCCTGAGCGAAGACGAAGGGTACACTGAGCGAAGCCGAAGGGTACACTGAGCTTACCGAAGGGTACCGCGAGCTACGCCGAAGGGTCGCAATCCATTCGTCTTCATTGCAGGTGGCAACAAAAGAGTAAAGTTGGTGCCTGTTTTTATGTATTGGTGTTATAATATTCGCTTCTGGCAACAGTTATTGCAAAAGATGCACAAACCGGTTGTTTGCGAGGCGAAGGCAAAGGCATGCTGAGACCAGCGAAGCGGTTTCAGAAACAAGCGGGTGGGGCCGCGTTGCAATACCGAAGCCTGCCGGCTTGGCAGTTAAAGCAGGCATTCTTGCTTGCATACGGGACTAAGAGTACAGACTGCGACGGGTTGCACAAAAGCCAGGAAAGAAGATAAAAAGAGTAAATGTAATATTCGCTACTTGATCAGAGCAAA
>JAQBNO010000045.1 GCA_028288485.1 Segetibacter sp. | reverse complement strand
AAAGTAGCATTCAAATAGAAGATATAAAAATTCTTCCACAGCTCGAAAGTTTAAACTGGACTTATATTAATGATTGGACGAGATGATTAAAACTAAATACCTTTAACTTATGTTGAAATTGACAGACAACCCCAAGATATTAAAGATCTGCAATTGAAAATCCGGCTTTCCAAAAGGCCTAGGGAAAGACTTAGACAATTCATGGTTGATAATGAAGCATTACAATCGTTTTGGATGAAAGCGAAACCCGATGCTTCAAGCAATACTTTTAACTCAGATCATTTAAATAAAAGTTTGGGCTAAAAATTCAGGTAGACTTACCCTTATTTCTTTGTTACCCTCGTTTGTTTTTCCAAGCATCATCCTACTAATAAACACCTTTTTTACACTATGGTTATTTGGCGTTTTTGGGCTACCGGCTTTTTGTACTATGAAGAATCATCGTTGCTACGCTCAGTTCAACTTTTAATTCTTTGATAGAACTTAGCGTAGCAGTTTTTTTTACCCCGAGCGAAGCCGAAGGGTACCCTGAGCTAAGCCCGAATGTCGCATTCCTTTCGTCTGCATTGCTAATGGCATCGAAAAAATCAGAAGTACTCTGTGCCGCAAATCGTTCTTGAAACCAGATTTATTAATACTCGCACCCGACAACAATTATTGCATAAGGGACATCAGCCGGTCGGGTGCCGAACGAAGGCGAAGGCATTCTAAAACCAGCGAAGCGGTTTCAGAAACAAGCGGTGGAGTCGCGTTGCAATAAGAAGCCACGCCGATTGAGCTATAAACGATCGCATTACAGGTTCATTTTGCATGGTGTGTGGGCCGCCCCCTAAGGTTTCTTGCGTCGCATTACGTTCATCTGCAAATCATTTGGCAACTTCCTTTGCTTATAGCTCTCGCAGCGCACCTACCCCTTACATTGATAATCCTTTTTACCCGGATAAAGCAGATCTTTGAACAAACATTATATTGCAGCTACAAAAACACAATTAAGAATTTAGATTCTACTTTGCCCAACTAACGAACGATATGAAAAAAAGATTTTTGGTATTCTTTCTTGCCATTATTGCCACAACTTCATTTGCTCAGCAAAAGTCTATCTCATTTACAAAAGAAAAATTATTAGATAAGATCAAAGGCGGGTGGGCCGGACAAACCATTGGTGTAACCTTTGGCGGGCCGTATGAATTTCGTTTTTCAGGAAGCTTCATTGGCGACTACCAGCCTTTGTTATGGTACGACGGATACCTGAAAAAGACAATGACTGAAAATCCTGGTCTTTACGATGACTTATATATGGACCTCACCTTTGTTGACGTCTTCGAAAAGCATGGATTGAATGCACCTTTAGATTCATTTTCCAATGCGTACGCCAAGGCAGGCTATATGTTATGGCATGCTAACCAGGCCGGTCGTTATAATATTCTCAATGGCATTAAAGCTCCCGCAAGCGGGCATTGGTTAAACAACCCACATGCTGATTGTATAGACTACCAGATTGAAAGCGATTTTGCAGGATTAATGAGTCCCGGTATGCCTAACACAGCTTCTGTTATCAGCGACAAAATAGGCCATATTATGAACTATGGCGACGGCTGGTACGGAGGTGTCTTTGTTGGTGCGATGTATTCGATTGCATTTACTTCAGGCGATATAAACCTTATTGTTTCCGAAGCTTTAAAAACGATTCCTGAACAAAGTAAGTTTTACAAAACTATTGCCGATGTAATTCGATGGCACAAACAATATCCAAACGACTGGAAACAAACGTGGCTGGAAGTTCAAAAGAAATGGACGAATGATATAGGATGTTCAGAAGGTGTTTTTGCACCTTTTAATATTGATGCAACAGTAAATGCTGCTTATGTAGTAATAGGCTTATTGTACGGCGAAGGCGACTTTACAAAATCTCTCGAAATAACAACCCGCTGCGGACAAGATGCTGATTGTAATCCTTCAACCGTCGGCGGTATATTAGGAACTGTGTTAGGGTATGACAAGATGCCCTCCTATTGGAAATTGGGATTGAAAGAGGCAGAAGATATCGACTTTAAATACACTACGATGTCTTTAAACAATACTTACAAAGTAAGCTTTAAACATGCCGTTGAAAACATTCAACGAAATGGAGGAAAGGTAAACGGGGAAATGATTGAAATACCTGTTCAAATTCCACAGGCTGTAAAGTTTGAACAAGGTTTTGAAGGCCATTACCCCCTCTCGAAAATACCCTTAAAATGGTCGGCAACTGAGGATGAATTTAATTTCGACTTTGAAGGAATCGGGTTCATGGTGAGGGGTGAAGCACAAAGATGGGACAATGCATCTGGTTATATTTTTAATGCTGATCTGTACATCGATGGCAAGAAGGTGGAACAAATAAAATTACCTGTAAGTTTTACCACCCGCAGGTTCGATATCTGCTGGAAATACGAGTTACCGAAAGGGAAACACGTTGTAAAATTAAAGATTCTAAATCCTGTAAAAGAGAACGGGCTACGGGCAAACGAGGCTATCATTTATACTGATAAACCAGTAAATGGATTTATGGGTTCCCAAAATTAAATGAACGTCTGCTGGCCAGGCGACGAACTACCGCTGTAGATCTTCTATCAATTGCCTGCGGGTAACATGGCGCAATTAGTCCTTTCCTGTCCCAACGCATAAATGGTATGCAAACGAACGGATTGCGACCCTTTGGCGGCGCTCAGGGTAAACTTATACGCCTGGTTCCATTTATAAATATAAAGTTGAAGTGTTCCGGTGTACCGGAAGCAAAGATGACGCTATGAAAAACCTCTGCCGGCACCAAAAATAAATTAATCGAGAATAAGACAGGTAGCCACCTGTGTCTACGAATTTTACCGGTACCTGTAACCGGCAACCTGTAACTTCTTCTCTCAGATCGCCTGCCTTGCCTTCAATTCCAGGTATTTATTGATTGCGTTTACTGTCAAATCCTGTGGAGGGGTAAGAATGGAAAGAATGCCATATTGTTGAAACTCTTTTGCGATTAGTCTCTTTTCAAAAGCAAATTTTTCGGCGACTGTTTTGGTGTACACTTCTTCAACATTCGTTGCAGGAGCTGAAACGAGGGCTTTCAATTCCGTATTCTCAAAAAAAACGACAAGCAATAAATGATGAGAAGCGATTTTTCTTAAGTAAGGCAAGTGCCTTCTCATACCGGTTAGCGACTCGAAATTGGTAAACAAAATTACCAGGCTTCGTTGGCTGATCTTTCTTCGCAATACGGCGTATAATTGCTCAAAATCGCTTTCCAGGTACCTGGTCTTCTGGTTGTACAACACCTCGAGGATAGATTGCATCTGAACCGGCTTACTATTGGCAGGCAGGAAAGCACCTACCTGTTCACTAAAAGTTACCAGGCCTGCTTTGTCCTGTTTTAAAAGGGCCACATTTGTTAATACAAGGGAGGCATTTATAGCATAATCTAGCAACGACATTCCCTCAAATGGCATTTTCATTACGCGCCCTTTATCGATAATGCAGTACACCTGCTGACTCTTTTCATCCGTATAATTGTTCACCATTAACTGGCCTTTACGTGCGGTAGCTGTCCAGTTTAAAGTGCGGTAGTCGTCTCCCTGCACATATTCCTTTACCTGTTCGAACTCCATACTATGGCCAAGCCTCCTAACCTTCTTTACGCCTACTTCGTTCAGGCGGTTACTGATGGCCATTAACTGGTATTTGCGCATTTGTATATAAGAAGGATAAACAGGTACTTCAGCAGGCTGCTGAAACCTATAACGACGTTTAATAAGACCAATTGCTGAAAATACAAAAACGTTTATTGATCCGAATTGGTAAGAACCCCTTTTGACCGGTCGAAGTTCATAATTAACAATTGCATTTCCCCCGGCTTTCAGTCCAGTTGTAAACAATACATCGCGCCTTTGAAACTGGACAGGGATCTCATCAATTATCTCAGCGGAAATATCGAAAGTATAATTATTCCTGATGTCAATCCTCACCGGGTTTTCATCGCCATTGCTAAACCTTTCTGCATGTGACCTGGCTGCAAAAACTCCTTTTTCCTTTGCGAATAGCAGGAAATAATCAAAGCAAAAAAGCACTATGAAAACCAACAATGCGAGATAGGGTATGATACCCAGCCATGATAAAAAAAACCGGCACACGAATAATACAATACAAGCCGAGATGGCGGCATTCCAGCGGGTAGTTAGAAAAAGTGGTGTAATGTATGTTGACCAGATTTTTTTCAAGTATCTATTAATTTATTACTTCAATGTCGGCAGGCAAGGCGGGCATTATCTCGGCACTTCAATCTTCTTAACAATGCTGTCGATAATATCATCTGCTGTACTTCCTTCCATTTCTTTTTCTGGAGTTAGTATGATACGGTGGCGCAGTACAGGCGACAAAACTCTTTTCACATCATCCGGCGTAACAAACTCTCTTCCATTCATGGCCGCTACTGCTTTCGATGCCTTTAGCACTGCTACAGAAGCTCTCGGTGACCCGCCTAAAAACAATGATTTATTATTTCGTGTTTCGAAGATCAGTTCCGCTATGTATCGCAAAACCTTTTCTTCAATATGAAGATGAGACGCGATATTCCGCAGATCCTTTATTTGCCCGGCAGTTAAAACTACCTGCACATTCGATAAATCAGTTGTTTTACCTTCATTGGTGTGCTGTAATATCAGCACTTCCTCTTCGAGCGAAGGGTATTTTACCTCTATCTTAAACATAAACCTGTCGAGTTGCGCTTCCGGCAACCGGTAGGTTCCCTCCTGCTCAATTGGATTTTGCGTTGCAAGCACGAGGAAAGGTGCTTCCATAGTATAAGTAATACCATCGTACGTTATCTGCTTCTCTTCCATCACTTCGAACAACGCGGCCTGGGTCTTTGCGGGTGAGCGGTTAATTTCATCAATCAAAACAACGTTGCTGAAAATGGGGCCACGTTTAAAAGAAAAACTTCCTGCCTGCGGATTGAAAACAGAAGTACCGATAACATCGCTTGGCATTAGATCGGGCGTAAACTGGATACGGCTAAAAGGAACGTCAATACAACGCGCTAATAATTTTGCTGTCAAAGTTTTAGCCACTCCAGGTACACCTTCAATTAATACATGCCCGTCAGCAATAATCGCGGCAAGGAGTAATTCTATCATGGCATCCTGCCCTACGATTACCTTGCCTATTTCTTCTTTTACCCTGGCAACGGCTGCACTTAGCGCTTCCACACCGGTTTGCCGTTCTGACTCTTCTAACTCCATTTATACTTGTTTATAAAAGTGATCAATTTTATTGTTTAGCAACACCAGTAAGTTGTCACTCACCCGCTGCCCTTGTAAACCTGCCAACATGGTAACCAATTCTGCAACATACTCTTTTTCGACGCTGCTTTTCCGCGACAACTGCTCGATAAAGTTATCGTCGAGCTGTTGTGTTGGAAGATTGAACCGCTGGCGAACAAATTCAAGAAAATAAGACACCTTTTTATCTGCTATTCCCGTGTTATCTTTTGTATTGAAGTAGACCCCTGCAACGGTTTTGATAAAGTCGAGTGTGCTGTTTTGTAACGGTTCTATTACCGGAATAACCCGTTGCCTTCTCTTCATCTGGAACAAAACATACAAGACCAAACCGATTATACCAAGACGTAGTGCCCACCGGAGATATTCGTTTGATAACAAGAACCTCAATGGAGTTGCTGCACCTGCTCTTCCCAGCTTTGAATATTCGTCCCAGTAAATACTGGTAACTTCTGCGGGAATATAAGACAAAGCTTTCGCAGTATATGAGGCGTTATTTTTAAACAGCAAAAAATAATTACTGAAACACAAGGCATTGGCATGCAAAAAGAAGGCGCCCTCACCATAAGGAATTTTTATGAAATTCGGTTCACGATGATTGTTGATACCCAAAAGAACAACTTTTGCAGTGTCGATCTTCGAAAAGTACTGGTCAATAGTACCTGTTTGAAAAGTATAATTTGTAGCTGACCTCACCGATGGATTTACAAAATTTATACTGGTTGTATCTTTTACATTAATTGAATAACGGGTACCGGTTGCTACATTAAACGAGTCTAAAAACGATTTAGAAAACGCATTGGCCGAAGCAAAAAAATAGTTCCCCTTGCTTACATAATTCTTCATTTCCAGTACATCGGCATTCGAAGGATTGAAGGTTGGAGTAAGAACAATATAAGCTGTATTACTCTCATCAAAATTATTAATCTGCTCGTATAATGGTTCGCGGAAAGACTGAACAGTTGCATTACGAAAAAGGTCCTTAAGCTGCTGGTACATAATAAAACCACCATACGGAATTTTATCATTTTTACTTAACGTCACCGTCCAGTTAACCGGCTTTGGCCTGTTAACTTCTGTAACGATGTACAAAACCAATACTACAGCAAATACAATTATAAAATTCCTGTATCCCTTCACTACAATTGGTTGTTGAATTGTTGAAACTGTAATTGCAAATTTTCGAAATCGTCTTTACCAATATTCATTTCACCGTACCAGCTATACTCAAATTTACGGGTCAGCGATTTAAATAAAGGATGCCATGGCTTGTTCAAAACTTCAAATATATAGTCGCTGTTTGTTTTGTTGATCTGCCAGTCGATATATCCTTTGTCTGATAACTTCTTCAAAGATTGCAGGTACAAAAGCCGCAGGGCAAGGCGAAAGTTACCTTCAGATATTGCACGTTCAATTGCCTCGTCGAACGAAATCTGGTTAATGTCGTCGGATGATATATTGTACCTGATTTCGCTATCGCTTGTCCTGGCAAATAGTCCCACTTTATTCATCTCCGTTACTTTCAAAATAAAAAATACGATAGCCGAAACAGCGAGCAGAATAATAAAAGTCCACACCGTTATTTTGCCCGGCCTTGTACTCATCAACTGGTCGATTTTATACCAGGCCCAGCTCCAGAATTTGTCCCAGATACTTTTAGGAGGTTCCCTATACCTGTCATATTGAAAATCCTGGTCCCCACGTATTTTTTGCAACGCTTGTTTACTGATCGAACGTTCGTGGATCCTTCCCGAATCCATTTGAACGCTCTGTTGGCTAAACAATGTATTATAGCAGAAAAGCAATACGAAAGTAAAAAAGAAAGATTTTGACCTCATCCTCCCCGAATTACCGCGGTAAACTCCGTCCTTCTCCTGCAAGGGAAGGATGCCCATGTGCAACATACTTTCCTGTAATTTGATGCTTTGTAATGATTGTGTTTGTCGTTTTGGACATTCAAATGCTATCGGCAAAAGCCCCATAACTACACACCGTACAACCGAGTGACACTCCTGTCCCGTTAACGGGAACAATGCGAAACAGTAATTCTGAAGCTAAGTACAAGAAAAGACCACGGACAACTGACCCCGGCCACTGATAGTCTAACTACCGGCTGACGACTTTGAACGGTCGATCAGCGACTTTTGACTTACAGTTAAGACACTGTCCATTCCCCACCTAATACTGCTCTTTAATGTTATCAAAATCACCGCCCTTTTCACCCAGCCTGTCAAGTCGCTGCAGCATTCCCGTACCGTCAAGCTTTTCGGCAAGGGTAAAGTAATGCATAGCAACCGATACATAAAAGATGATGTAAAAAACAAATGAAAATACGCTGAGCACCGAGGTAGCAATTCCTATTGTGGCAGATAAATCATTAGTTGTAAAATACGAAAGTAAACCTGCTACACCTGCCATTGTATACGAAATAATAGCGGCTGAAAAGGCATATATAAGGTATACAACCAGGTAAATAACAAACGACTGCCACCAGTTATTTTTAATGATCTCGAAGCAACGATTATAGGCGCCGTTAAAGCTCACGTTTTCTACCATTAACAAAACAGGGAAAGGCAGAAATACTACGGTAAAGTAAACGCCGGGCGCAATGCAAAAAACATAACCCAAAAGCGATAATAAATAAACAGGAATTGAATAGATCAGTACCTTAAAATAATACGCTTTAAACTCTTCCCATACTTCTGCAACTGTAGCCTCCTCGCGCTGTTTCAGTTCGTATACCTTTATGTACGCAATAATGGTTACCTGCATGGCAGTCATACTTAACCATCCAAGAATCGGTAACAGGATAGAACTACCACCTAACATTTGGTAAGGATAACCTGCAGAGGCTCGGCCACCGGAAAAAATCTGCCTGAAAAATCCTTCCATCCGGCTTTGATAGATACCGTTAAAAATAGAATTGGCTAATATAAACACCCCGGCAATGGTAAGGAAACTGATGACGAGCGGCTTGAAATTCTGTTTTATAAATAGAAAGGTATCGTTCAGGTTTTCACTAAAGTCCCTGATTTTTCTGAATTCAATTTTTTGTTCAGCCATGCGGTAAAGTTTTGGGTTGGGGTTTGATAGTGTTTTGTCCTTTCATTTAACGCGTTTTTAATTTTCGCGTGTAGCTGCATCGGGTATAGTATAAAGTACCAAATTATAAAGATTACACTCGCCGTTAATATCGATAAGCTTAGCCACAAAGGCATGTTATCGTAGCGGGTTACGAAGCTTTCTAAAAATGCCGCCACCAGGAAGATGGGCACCAGGCCCAGTACTATCTTCAAGCCATCTTTTCCACCTTTTAAAATCGACACACTCCTGCTATAAGTTCCCGGGAATAGCATGCTGTTTCCCAGGATTAAACCTGCAGCCCCTGCAATTACAAATGCCCAAATCTCTAACGTTCCATGAATAAAAATTACGGTAATGCTCTTAAATCCAAGGTCGTTTGAAAAAAAGTAATATTCAAAAGAACCCAGCATTAAGCCGTTATTCAATAATAACCAGATGGCACCCACCGAGAATATACCTCCCATTACGTACGTTGCAAATGCAACCCTAATGTTGTTGAAAGCGATGTGAAAAAACATAGTTACCTGGTTCATGCTTTTATACACACCGAAAGGGTCACCTTTTTCAATATTTTCATTGGTCATATCAACATAGCCATCACTTAAAATGAGCCTGATAAAAGTTTCATCGTACTTAGCTGACAACGCTCCGATACCACAAAAAACAACGAAGAAAATAAACGAGTAAAAAAACAGGCGGTGGTAATACCTGAATAAATAAGGCAGCTCAAATTGCCAAAAATTCAAAATCCGGCCGGTCTGTTCTTTTTTGTTCTTATATATTTTCAGGTGAAACAGGCTGGCTAATCCGTTAAGGTACCTGGTTGTATTACTGGAGGGGTAAAATGTTTTACTGTAGGCCAGGTCATCTGTTAATTCAATAAAGCGGTCCGCAAGTTTATCAGGTTGTTCATTCTCCTTAATTTCCGCTTCATACAGCTTCCATTTCTCTGCGTTTTGCTTCAGAAACTGCGCTTCTCTCATATAATGCCGGCAAGTTTAGGTGAATTGTAAAAATAAGTGACAATTTATGTGGTTATTTTTATTAATGCACTAAAATTTATTCGATTGGCCGGTTACTTGGCAGGAAGTTTATTTTCCGGGATATTTGTTTTGTTTTTGCCAGTGTAAATCCTGTCAAGGGCGGGGGCATAACCTATTATATGAACACGATAAATATAACTACTCCGCAGAATATCGATGTTGAGTATGAACTTGGCAGCCTGGGCGACCGAATGCTAGGAACCATCATTGACTGGGCAGTATTGATAGCTTATGTGATCCTGGCTCTGTTCCTTATCGGCTTTACGGGGCGACAATTCCTGAATGGTTACGAATGGCTAATGGTCGTTCTTGTTCTCCCGCTGTTTTTTTACGACCTTTTGTGCGAACTGCTGCTGAACGGCCAGAGTGTAGGTAAAAAAGTTATGGGAATAAAAGTTATCAGCCTCAATGGCAGTCAACCTTCTTTCGGTCAATACTTTAACCGGTGGGTTTTCCGCCTTATCGACTTCACCATCACCAGCAACCTGCTTGCATTGGTAATGGTGGCTGTAACAGAAAAAAAGCAACGGCTTGGAGATGTCATTGCAGGTACAGTGCTGGTAAAAACAAGGCCGCGAACACAAATGCAACATACTTTTTACGAACCCGTTGATCCCGCTACATACCGGGTTACTTATCCTGAAGTGGTCAATTTAAACGACGGCGACATACAGTTGATCAAAGAAGTTATACTGAACGTTAACAGAAGCGGTAACAGCATGTTAGCGCTGCAGGCACAGCAGAAAAT
This sequence comes from Segetibacter sp., assembly GCA_028288485.1. Classification (GTDB taxonomy): domain Bacteria; phylum Bacteroidota; class Bacteroidia; order Chitinophagales; family Chitinophagaceae; genus Segetibacter. Next base: position 119,851 of record JAQBNO010000045.1, on the reverse strand, counting down.
TGAGCAAACGCTTCAAATTATGAGCAAACAGCCCGAGCCCCGCCTTTTTTTGCAGGTGATCCTCGCTGATTATAATCATGTTACCTCGCAGTTGTAGGGTGAGTTGTGACTGGTTAGTGGTGAGTTCGCAAGTCGCGAGTTGAAAATCGGCAACTGCAGGTTTGGGTTTTGTCGGTCGTTTGTCGTCTGTGGTCAGTCGCCGCCGCTGTTTTCTTTTTTTTGTACTTAGCTTTCAAATTACTATTTGGCATTCTTGTGTCACTCACTTGTACGGCAAGTCATTACTTGAAGTTTTAAAACTCCGAAATTCAAGTCCACATGTTTCTTCAAAAGTATGCTGCCATGAAAAGATGCGGCAAAAGTGAGTGACACAACCGGAGTTGCCTTTACGCCGGCTGCCGGCCCCCGAAAAAAGACACTAAAATGATAAAGCTTTATTGAACGGTCTGTCAGTGATTATTACGTTTTGGCATGTTGCGACTAATGCCAAAAAAGATAATAAAAAGACCTGCAAACAAAATCAGGTAGTCAAAAGTTTTTGTTTGAATATAGGTATGCACAAATTTGGCTAAGCAAATTAATCCGGCAACTACAGCTAAAGTTAAAGCAATTTTATTCCTCGTCATTGGGGGTGATTTATTACAAAGAAGGTAAATTAATACTTTCTGTTCACTCAGCTTATTCTATTATTATCTACATCTCCACAAATTAAGTAAACAACCACTATCGAACAATCTCGTTATGCCAGCTCTACAATCCTTTCTTATCGAAGAGAGTGAGGAGCTAAGAGGTTGAATGGATATGACGGGATATTTCTTAATATGAAAAACATAATCACCATTACTAAAAAGCTTTTTACAAACAAGGGAGAATAAAAAAGGCGTTGAATTTGAGGTTTTTGGGCAGACAACTTTAACGTGGATGTGTATGCAGAATAAGCCAACAAAGGCAGGCAACAAACAAGCAACAGGTTGAAACGAATAGCGTGCAATAATTGGCCATGCAAAAGGGCCGAAATAGCCCGTTGTGATCCACAGCCAGGACAAAACAGGCCCGTTAACCGGTGGAAAGGACATGGCGGAAAAAAGGTAACGATACGTGCATCTGCAAAAAAATACAACAGCGCCAAACCCAACGCCGCTACAACAACTACTGAAAACTCTATTATTGGTTTGGCTGTTCCCACTAATCGTCATTATGTCTCCATTCTTGCATAATCGCCCATCCTCCGAAAATAAATATGAAAGCCAACCACAAGGCAACAAAAACCAAACTGACAATAAAGCCGATCTTTGTAAACTTTGCCGCGTCTTTCGATGCCCCCAGGGCACCTTCATAATCACCGTTAGCAAACTTGCTGTTTACCTGCATGGCGAAAATAATCCCGAGTATACCCATTGGCAAACAACAAAATATGGTGACAAGGATAGCTTCAACCAGGTAGTTCTTAGGAGGCGTTTGCCTATCGAACGGCTGTTGCTGAAATGATTGAGACATTAGCAGGTAGTTTTGGATTTTGCAAGTACCTATAAATATAATATTAAAAATTAAAACCAGCGGTTTAGCCGCTGGTTTTAAAATATTATTACTTCGTTGTATTAATATGCTCTTGCAAATAACACCCTTTGGTTCGATGGTTGACCAGTAAGAATACACTTGCCTTCCTCCTTTGTATTGTTTAAAGGAATGCACCGAATGGTAGCTTTGGTAAGTTCCTTGATCTTGTCTTCCGTTTCACCTGTTCCATCCCAATGCGCCGAAATGAAGCCCGCTTTTTCATCCAGCAATTTCACAAATTCGTCCCACGTTTCTGCAGGCGTTATATGTTCTTCCCTGAAATTAAACGCCTTGTTGTAAATACTTTGCTGGATGTCGTTTAGCAAATTCACAAGGCTGTCGGCAAGACCTTCCATAGGGTAACTTTTCTTCTCACGGGTATCGCGCCTTGCAACTTCAACTACATTATTTTGAATGTCCCTTGCGCCTATTCCAATTCTTAGCGGAACACCTTTCAATTCATATTCTGCGAACTTCCAGCCCGGCCTTGCATTATCACTGTCATCATATTTTACTTTTACGCCTGCCTGTTTCAGTTCTTTTACAAGAACACTTACCTTTTCATCAATTGCTTTTTTTTGCTCCTCCCCTTTAAATATAGGAACGATCACCACCTGTATCGGCGCCAGCTTTGGAGGAAGGATCAGCCCGTCATCGTCGCTGTGCGCCATAACTAATGCACCTATAAGTCGTGTACTTACTCCCCAACTCGTTGCCCAAACGTAATCCAGCTTGTTTTCTTTATCACTAAACTTTACGTCAAACGCTTTGGCAAAATTTTGACCAAGAAAGTGAGAAGTTCCAGCCTGCAAAGCTTTTCCATCCTGCATCATCGCTTCAATGCAATACGTATCCAAAGCACCTGCAAAACGCTCGTTTGCACTTTTAACGCCTTTAATTACCGGCATCGCCATATAAGTTTCCGCAAAGTCTGCATAAACTTCAAGCATCTGTTTGGTTTCTGCTACTGCTTCTTCTGCAGTAGCATGGGCAGTATGTCCTTCCTGCCACAAGAATTCAGCGGTTCGCAAAAATAACCGGGTACGCATCTCCCACCTTACCACATTCGCCCATTGATTAATCAGCAAAGGGAGGTCTCTGTAACTTTGGATCCAGCCCTTATAGGTATTCCAGATAATCGCTTCGCTCGTTGGTCTTATTATAAGTTCTTCCTCCAGCTTACTTTCCGGGTCAACCATTAAAGCACCCTTCTTGTCAGGGTTTACCTTTAAACGATAGTGCGTTACAACTGCGCATTCCTTTGCAAATCCCTCCGCATTTTCTTCCTCTTTTTCAAACAGGCTCTTGGGAACGAACAATGGGAAATAAGCGTTCTGGTGCCCGGTATCCTTAAACATTTTATCGAGTACATCGCGCATGTTTTCCCAAAGAGCATAGCCATAAGGTTTAATAACCATGCACCCCCGCACAGCACTATAATCGGCTAGTCCTCCCTTAATAATCAAGTCGTTATACCATTGAGAATAATCATCTTTTCTCGAAGTAATTTCCTTACTCATAAGTGTTATTTTATCCTTACCTTAACAAAAGTCTTTATTAGCTTTAACATCTGGCAAACAGTTTGCGAATAGAAAGTCAGATGCGGCGAAGAGCGGCAAAAGTAATAACTTCACTTTAGATAAAATTTTTAAAAACCCTTAAGTATGAAATTCAAAATTCTACTTTATGGTATCCTTGCAGCCATCATAACAGGTTGTTCATCTACCTATAAAGCAAGTCAAACCCCTGACGATGTTTATTTCTCACCTGTAAGGGAGGGAGTGGCTAAAAAAGAAACAAGAAAGCAGGATAAATACGAAGACTATGTAAGCTCGCAGGACGATCAGTACCTGCGAATGAAGATCAGGGACCGTCAACGCTGGTCTACAATTGATGATTATTCCTATTGGAACGACAGCCGCTATGTTCCTTCCTATTCTTATAGCTATTACCGTAATAACTGGAATAACCCCTACTACTGGAGTACATGGAACAGTCCTTTTAATAGCTACTATAGCCCATTCTATGCGGGCGGGTATAACCTTTACGGCAGCAATTACTACGGCAATTACTATCCGCAATACGGCGGGTATAGTCCTTACTCGAACGTATATATTAAATCCCCCACAAGGGTTTCTTCAAATGTGAACAGACCAACTTTGAATGGCTATAATAACCGGAGTTATAATAACAACAACAACAGCTATAATAGCAACAGGCAAACACTTGGAAATACACTAAAAAGAGTAGTCACCCCGTCGGAGAACCGCACATACAGCAATAGGAACAATACTACCACAAACGAAAATAATAATACCTATAGGGCGCCCGAAAGAACCTACACACCATCGTCTTCCTCGGGCAGTTCTTCTTCCGGAAGTTCTTCATCGGGCAGCAGTTCAGGTGGAGTGAGTCGCCCCTCAAGGAATTAATACAATAGAATTTGAACTTGTAATTGATTATATAAAAAAACCGTGTTCGTTTGAATGCGGTTTTTATTAACTCGTAGTTTATGAAAAAGTTTTTACTTTTTACAGGTGGCCTGGTCTGCTCTATCGCATCTATAGCCCAGTTACCTGAAGATGTTTTGAGATATTCTTATTTTCCACAACATGGAACTGCCCGAAATATGGCTATTGGCGGGGCTATGGGTTCTTTAGGAGGAGACTTAAATGCTTTATACGTAAACCCGGCCGGCTTAAGCATGTACAAAACACGCGAGTTTGTTTTTACACCGGGCATTACCTTAAACAACAATAAGGGAATCTACCGCGGCAGCAATATGACGGCTAATAAAACAGGTTTTGATATCGGCACTAGCGGTGTGGTACTTGGTTTTAATAGCCCCGGAAGCAAATGGACAAACCAGGCGTTTAGTATAGGGATAAACCAAACAGCTAACTTTAATAATATAGTTTCGTATAAAGGTTTAAATAACCAAAGTAGTTTCAGCGAACAATATGTAGAGCAGCTAAGCCAAAGCAACCTTAATATTGATGACGCACTTAACGAGCCCAGTTTTGCCTATGGAACCGCTCCGGCTTTATATGCCTATCTTATAGATATCTTCAAAAGTTCAAACAGCGCAGATTCGATCGTAAAAGGCTTGCCCGAATTTTTATTAGAAAAAGGCATTGGATTAGATCAACAGAAAACAATCGAGACCTCCGGCGGAATTTATGAACTGGCATTAGGTTACTCGGCCAACATGGATGACAAATTTTATGTGGGTGGCAGCATCGGAATTCCTATTGTGAATTATAGCCGCAGCACCCGGTTCAGGGAGTCAGATCCAAGCGGCGATTTGCATAACGACTTCAATTATTTTGAATTCAACGACTATTTAACCACAAAGGGATTTGGAGTTAATGCCAAACTGGGCCTCATTTTTAAACCCACCGAATTTGTACGTTTAGGTTTAGCCATACATACTCCTACCCTCTACAGCCTCACCGATAAGCAAAGCACCGACTTAACTGCCGACACAGAAGATTTTGAAGGTGTGAGGAAAGCAACTTCTACCATCTTCACCGGAAACGTGCCCGGCAAAACGCTTTATAGTGCTACTACTCCATGGAAAGCGCTGGTAAGCGGATCTTATGTTTTCAGGGAAGTAAATGATACCCGCAAACAGAGGGGATTTATTACAGCGGATATAGAGTATGTAGGTTACGGAGGCTCAAATTTTAAGGCAGATGGAGAAACAGTTACCAGCGAAGATCAACAATATTACAAAGACCTTAAAGCTGTAATCAAGAATCAATATAAAGCTGCGTTCAATTACAGGTTAGGTGGCGAACTAAAATTCAATACCATAATGTTCAGGTTGGGCGGCGCATACTATTCCAATCCATACCGGCAAACAAAAGAAGTTTCCGGAGAACAAGATCCGATAAAATCAAGTATTGTGCAGGGAAGTGGCGGGCTTGGTTACCGAAATCATGGTATGTTTATCGATCTTACCTATGTACACAACTTCACTAAAGATGTAAATTTCCCTTATCGCTTGAGCGACAAACCAAATACTTTTGCCGAACAGCAGAATACCCGCGGGAACGTGGTAGTGACGGTGGGTTTCAAATTATAATCCTGCATCTAATTTTTAAGTGCACCCTTATTAAGGGTGCTTTTTTTATGGAGCAAGCATTGGTACTTTCTTTAACATCGTTGTGTCACTCACTGCAACTTGTATCTCGGTCTGGAACATTACTTAAACTTTTATTTAAACAAAGCAGGACCGCAGAGACTCGATTTTTTTTTTAAATAGCGTTTTATTTGCTTCAAACTTTTCCGGCTCTTATTTATTAGTTAACCATGTATTGTAAATCATTCTCTTGTCATTTCTAATAAATTACAACTCCTTCCGAAAAAACTTTCCAACGAAGCTTTTTTAATGGCATAACTATTGAACGTGCTGTTGCTGTTCCTAATTCTTAAAACTTAAAACATTTTATTATGCTGTGGCGTGGTAGGTCTGGAAGTGACAATGTAGAAGATCGTCGTGGAATGGGTGGTGGCGGTTTAGCTGTAGGTGGCGGTATAGGCGGATTGATCATTTACCTGCTTTATTCTTTTTTGGGCGGCGACCCAGGTTCTGCTCCCGATCTACTGCCTGGTCAACAACCGGCAAGTGGCAAGCAGTACAATAATGAACGAAGTGCGGCCGACGACACGCTGGCGCAATTTACTTCTGTAGTATTAAAGGAAACAGAAAATGTATGGACACAGCTTTTACAAAACTATCAAAAGCCAAGGCTGGTACTGTTTTCAAATTCTGTTCAATCTGCCTGTGGATCGGCAAGCGCTGCAGTCGGGCCTTTTTATTGCCCGGGGGATTCAAAAGTATACATTGATCTTTCATTTTTCCGTGACTTGAAAAGCCGTTTTGGGGCACCGGGTGATTTTGCAATGGCCTATGTTGTGGCGCACGAAGTAGGGCACCATATCCAAAACCTGATGGGAACATCAGACAAGGTGCACTCATTACAACAAAGATCCGGGGAACGGGAAGGGAACAAACTTTCGGTAAAGCTGGAATTACAAGCAGATTTCTATGCAGGTGTGTGGGCACATCACACACAACAAATGGAAGGAATAATAGAGCCTGGAGATATAAACGAAGCACTGACCGCCGCCAACGCTATCGGTGACGACCGTTTGCAACAAGAAGCGCAGGGACAAGTAGTGCCCGACGCGTTTACCCACGGAACCTCGGCGCAGCGAATGTATTGGTTCAAAAAAGGTTACCAGACAGGAGATTTAAGCCAGGGCAATACTTTTGACGATCCGAGTTTAAATTAAAAGAAACATTTACCACGGTATACACGAGTTAAAGCTGAAACTAGAATTCTATTAACGGTCTTATTAATAAAATTCTAGTTTCAGCTATCAATCCCGCGAGTGAAGCTTAGTTGTCCACCCTCTTTGTTCCCAAATACAATTCATATTCAAGTAAGCGACAATCAATTTTACTGGTGTAAAACTCTATTCTGCGGCTGGCTTTTAGGCCTATCTTTTTTGCAAGTTCGAGGTTACCGGTAAAAATATAGCCACTGTATCCTCTGCACTTCTTTTTCATAAAGTCGCCGATTCGCTTATACGTTATTTGCAGCTCAGCCTCAACTCCAAGCCGGTCGCCATATTCGGGGTTGAAAAAAACAATGCCGTTTTCACCTTCAGGTACTTCTGTTAATTCAAAGTCGCAAACCGAGAACTTTATGTTGTGTTCAACACCTGCAGCAGCGGCGTTTATTTTTGAAATATTAACTGCGTCGTCACTTATATCAGATGCTATGATCGTAAGCTCAGGCACTTCGAGAATTTGTTGAAAAAGCTGTTGTCGCTCGCTTTCGTATATTCCTTTATCGTAGCCAACAAGATGCATAAAAGCGTAGTTGTTACGAAATAAACCGGGCCGACGGTTTGTTGCTATTAACGCTGCCTCAATAGCAATGGTGGAAGAACCGCACATGGGGTTTATAAAAGGCGATTTTCTGTCCCACTTGGTGGCTAAGATAGTTGCCGCTGCCAATGCTTCCAACATAGGCGCCTTACCCGGAATTTTCCGGTAGCCATGTTTTGCCAAAGTTTCACCTGAAGTATCTATAAATATTTCTGCTTCATTTTCCTTCCAGTATAAATGAAAAACAGCCTCGTCGAGATTCGGCCCTGAATTGGGCCTGCTGTTAGTCTTTTCACGCATCCTATCTACAATCGCATCCTTCATTTTTACATTCGCAAACAAAGGGGTCCTGATATTAATATTATCAACATTACTGGTAATTGTGAAGTAGCCATCCGATTTTATCATTTGCTCCCAGGGAAGCGTTAACAACTCCTGGTATAACTGGTCGGGACCGGTAGCCAAAAAAGATTTTATAGCAAATAAAACCTGGCTTGCGCACCGGAGGTTCAGGTTAAGACGAATACAGTCTCTCATGGTTCCATTTAGCTCAACGCCTGTAGCAAACACTCTTTCCGGCGAAAAACCTAATTCTATCACTTCCTGTTGCAAATAAGGAGATAGTCTTTTATTACAGGTTATAATTATACGCGAAGTAGTATTGAAGATATTCATTGCTGCAAACTTAACACAGATTATACGATTGACAGGATTTATGGGAATACAAAAATCAATGATGTTACTTGTGCTCCAAAAATTTACAGAAGAACAAAATGTACAAGTGTGCGACGCAAGAAACCTAGGGTCGCCGAAACCATGCAAAATGGAGTTCTAGTGCGATCATTTATAGCTCGAGCCACGTTTCTTCGTTATTGTACGGGATTCCACCCGCTTGTTTCAGAAACCGCTTTGCTGGTTTCAGCATGCCTTCGCCGGCACCCCAACCGGGTGGTGCATCTTATGCAATACCAGTTGTGAGAAGCGAATATTATAACACCAATCCATAAAAACAGGCATCAACTTCACTCTTTTGTTGCAACTGGCAATGCAGACGAAAAAGATTGCGACCCTTTGGCTTAGCTCAGGGTAAAAAAAAAACTGATACGCTCAGTTCTATCAAAGAATTAAAGGTTGAACTGAGCGTAGCAACGACGATTCTTATAGTACAAAAAGCCGGTACCGAAAAACATTAAAAACAAGACAGCAACAACGAGTTCATTAGTAGAGAAGCCTAACCGTTAAAGGGGCCGTTACGCCAAACAAAATGAGCGTGTTGATTTTTTGATGTAGCAGAAGTGTGCGACGCAACGATATCTAATGTAAATTCTATCGCTGGCTACAAAAAAACTCCAGGTCCGTTAGTATCATGCTTATTTCTCAAGCAGCGCCGCTGACTAAATATCCTCTAAGGTTTCAGTAAAAAATAAAAATGAAGAAACTATTCTAAATTTAAACCTGCAACAAGGGATGATGCAGGCATTTCCCGCGGATCGTACCATGTTATTTCCGGATCTTTTTTAAACCATGTAAGCTGCCTTTTGGCATATTGCCGGGAATTAGTCTTAATTTTTTCAACGGCTTCACTTAAGCTGCATTTGTTTTCGAGGTAATCAAACAATTCCCGGTAACCGACAGTTTGCAGCGCATTCTGCGTTCTTTTCTCATACAGATTTTTAACTTCATTTAATAAACCGTCATCCATCATCTTATCCACACGGTTGTTGATCTGGTCATATAACTTCACCCGTGGGAGTTCAAGTCCCGCTTTTATTATGTTGAAAGGTCGTTTCACTTTATGTCCTTTACGAAAAGAGGTAACAGACCTGCCTGTCGACAGCAAAACTTCCAGCGCCCTCATTAAACGCTGAGGATTTTGTTGCTCTGCCACCTTCCAGAAAACCGGGTCTTTTTCAGCGATTTTCTTTTGCAAATATTCCAGCCCATTTTCCTCATACTCGCCAATAACCCGTTGTCGTATAGCTAAGTTAACCGCGGGAATTTCGTCCATTCCTTCGCAAAAGGCTTTTATGTAAAGGCCTGTTCCCCCAACCATAACGGCGGTCGCGTGTTTTTTAAAAATGTGTTCAACGACATCTAAAGCATACTTTTCAAACACACCAGCATTTACTTCGTCGTAAATGCTGTGAGAATTAATGAAGTAATGGCGAACGGCCGCTAATTCCTGCGGTGATGGTTTGGCAACCCCTATACCTAATTCTTTATAACATTGCCTTGAGTCTACAGAAATAATATCCGTTTGGAGTGCCCGGGCAAGATCGATAGCGAAAGCCGTCTTACCTACAGCAGTAGGACCACAAACAATAATAATGGTATTTGAATGCAAGCTTTCGCGGCAGTTTAGCTACTTAATAAATAGGCATAGAGAGTAGGTTAATACTCCTCTTCTTTTCCACCTTCAGCATCTCCGAATGCCTCATCTTCGGTTTCTTCTGAGTCGTCGGAGTCTTCGGCATCTTCCGGCTCCGTGTCGCTATCACCCTCACGTCCAAAACCTTCGGCCCCTGCACTTAAATCATACTTTTCCTCGATGTCGACGAATTTATCGCCCAAAAGGCTTTTTGTTCCATATTGTGCAGGGCCAATTCCTTCCACACGCATAGTTGACGGGTAGTTAATTTTAGGACTTTCATCTTTGCTTACATTAATCAACTCAACTAAAAAAGTCCATCCTTTGGTAAAATCGTAGGCATATATAAACTTCTGGTTAGGGTCTTTAATCTCAGAGCCGATTGGAGTTTCAGCCATTATTAAGGGTGGCGCCTTATATTCCTTGTCGTATTTCGCCAACGTTATTTCACGTCCACGCTGCCAGTTGTCGTTGCTGCGGTAAAAAGTTGCCTGGAATTTAGTGTCGAATTCATACGCTTTCAAAATAGCAAGATGAAGATCGGCAAAGGTTTGTGTATGTTTTATAACGATGTCGCGATAAACGCTGTCGTCGTCTTCATAATACGCCCTGAATTTTAAAACGGCCATGGGAAGGTTCTTTATTTTAAAGCGTTAAAACTAACGGTTTATAGAAAATTACTGACTTTTTACTTAAAGCAATATTGCATAAGCATGAAGAAAGCTGATAAAATCACGCCACATCTGACTTTTATTGCCATCCAAACCCCTTCAATAAGATGGCGGGCTGTAACGGCGCATGATTTATTTTTGAATTTAGCGTACAAACTTCTTACCATACTCATGCAGGCACCAAAATCAGGCAACAGGCTTCAGGTTCAACTCCTCTCCTTTCTTCAACATATAATTATATGCTTCCTGGTAACTATTAGAGATGATACCATCAAGTATTGCTTCGCGGATTGCATCTTTTATGAGCCCAACATTGCGGCCGGGGGTTAAACCGAAAGTTTCCATAATAATTTCGCCTGTCACCGGAGGTTGCCAGTTGCGGATCTTATCCAATTCTTCCACTTCCTCAATCCGCTTTTTTACCAGCTCAAAATTAGCGAGGTAGCGTTTAACTTTAAACTTGTTCTTGCTGGTGATATCGGCGCTGCACAACATCATCAATGCATCAATGTCGTCTCCTGCATCAAATATTAACCGCCGGATAGCACTATCAGTAATGTTTTCTTTCGTTAAGCTTATAGGCCGTAAATGAAGTTCGACCAGTTTTTGGACAAACCTCATTTTTTCATTCAGAGGCAGTTTTAATTTGTTGAATATTTTTGGGACCATTCGTGCTCCCACCACTTCATGTCCGTGAAAGGTCCAGCCGTGGCCTTCTTCAAAACGCTTTGTTACCGGCTTTGCAATGTCATGTAATACCGCTGCCCAACGGAGCCACAAATCGCTGGTATGAGCGCTGATGTTATCAAGAACCTGCAGTGTATGGTAAAAGTTATCTTTGTGGCCTTTCCCGTCTATATATTCAGCTCCTGCGAGATCGACCATTTGGGGGAAGATGATGCTCAACAAACCGGAGGTGAACAAAAGCTCCCATCCAACAGAAGGCTTATTGCTCAGCATTATTTTATTTAACTCATCGGTGATCCTTTCCTGTGAAACGATGGTAATTCTTTCTTTGTTATCTTTTATCGCCTGGAAAGTTGCTTCTTCAATGGAGAAACCTAGTTGCGAAGCAAAGCGTATTGCACGCATCATTCGCAACGGGTCATCACTAAAAGTCTGGACAGGCGCTAATGGCGTGCGGATAATTTTAGCTTTAATATCATTAATGCCATTAAAGGGATCAATTAAGTCGCCGTAATTTTCTTTATTGAGGCTGATTGCCAAGGCATTAATGGTGAAGTCACGACGATCTTGATCGTCTTTAATTGTACCAGGTTCAACTTCAGGATTTCTGCTATCGGAGCGATAACTTTCCTTTCGTGCACCTACGAATTCAACTTCAAACTCGCCAAGCTTTATTTGTGCAGTGCCAAAATTTTTGAAGAAAGCAACCTGAGGACGGGGATTAAAACGGGCAGCTACCTGGTTTGCGAGCAAAATGCCATCGCCCAAACAAACGATGTCCGCATCTTTGGTAGGCCGGCCAATTATTTTATCGCGTACGAATCCACCGATCACAAATGCAGGCATTTGGAGCTCTGCCGCTGCATTCGCAATTTTTTTAAAAACAAAAAGTTCTTTTTCGCTGCAATCTATAAACATGATGGCAGCAAATATAATTGTTTAACGATGTATAGGTAGTATTGGAAACAACTTTCACTGACAGGTGAAAGTAGAAGTTTGAAATGTTGAAGTACCAGTTATTCAAACTCAAGTTCGTTGCTGAAATATTCCCAGCTAAAATGCTTTGAAAAAAAGCTGGTATTTTGGTCGGTAGAAGACTCAGTAGAGTTAGAGCCGAAGGAAGATTTTTGAAATAGGTTTCTCATGCTTTTGGTTTCAATTCCCAGAGCAGACAGGACTTCATTCAATAACGGTAGTTTTTCATGTGGTACGGATAAAGTTACTTGTGGCATAATTGGCAGTTTTGTATTAGTTGAAACAATTACTCTGCCACAACGTTTTTGTCACATTAAAATTTAAAAATTTTAATATTTATCAAAAATTATTGCCGTATTGTAATAGGATTTCCATGTAGCCATTTTATGATTGTAGAGGCACTGTGAATTTTTTCTTCACCTTGTCGAAATTCTACTACATAATCTACACACGAAATAATTTGCGGGGAAATACTTTTAAAAGTTTGGGGAGAAGGTTGCCCATGAATATTTGCGGAAGTGGAAACGACAGGCTTCCTAAACCTTTTTAGCAGGTGGCGGCAAAAATCCTCATTTACCAGGCGTATCGCAATGCTTCCATCTTCGTTTAGCACTTCGTCTGCAACCCCAAGTCCATGTTCGTACACGACAGTTGTTGGCTTTTTTGTCACTGACAGGTAGTTGAAAACTTCCAGGTCGGGAGCAGCAACATATTGTAAAACGTCTCTTTCCGACGCAAGCAAAACCACTAAACCTTTGTTCGGAGGTTTTCCTTTTATCTGTAACAGTTTCTGAACCGCACCTGCATTGGTGGCATCGCAACCCAGTCCCCAAATGGTGTCGGTTGGATAAAGAATTACACCGCCCCTGTTTAAGACTTCAAGGCATTGTTCGATATCAGCAGAAAAGTGAGTCATTACTGGCGAAGATAAACTGCCATAACATCTTCCGCACACTTTTGCGGCGTAAATTTTTGCGCGTGCAGCCAGCCTTTTGCCGTCATTTCTGCTACCAGGCTTTCATCTGTAGCTAATTTTATCATTCCTTCAGCAATTTCACCAACCGAATATGGGTTTACATAATAAGCTGCGTCGCCGCCCGTTTCCGGAAGACAGGAAATATTCGAGGTAATAACGGGAACCCTGCTCCACAAAGCCTCCAAAACGGGGATTCCAAAGCCTTCAAAAATCGAAGGATAAATAACGCCGTTCGATAATTGGTAGATAGCAGGGAAATCAGCAGCAGTTTGATAGCCTAATGATTTTTTCGCAGCCTCACTTTCCGACAGGAAAATAACCCGCTTGTCGAGACCATGCTGTTTAATGTAATCTTTCACCTGCTGCTTATAACTTCTACCATCTCCGATTACTACCAGCGGGAATCCGGATTGTTGATTGAGCTCATGTAAAGCCTTACAAATATTCAATAGGTTTTTTCTTTCAATTATAGAACCGACATACAGGAAAAATTTAGCCGGCAGATGGTAATACTGCCTTATTCTTTCTTTTTCTGCTGCGGGAACAGTTTGAGCAAATGCAGGGTTACAGCTTTGGTAGCAGACCGTTATTTTCTCTTCGGGGATTTTGTAAAAGTTGGCAACGTCGGCCTTTGTTTGTTCGCTGATAGCAATGATATGGTTTGCATGCAAGCACGCATATTTGAACTTTCGGCGGTAAATCTGTATATCTATCCAATTGTATTGTTCGGGGTTCCTTTCAAAAATAAGATCGTGAATAGTTACCACCGACCGTATTCCTGTACTTTGAATACCCACCGGTATTTCATGGCTCAGTCCGTGGTAAATATCAATCGCCTCTTTTTTCAAATCTTTTTTAACCCAATTGCTTCTCCACGCCGACTTAAACTTTTTAGAAATAAAGCTTGCTGGAACGATATTCCGAACATTAGTGAAGGCTGAAGCATCGTAACGGTTTGTAAGTTTTGGAGCACATAGATAATAATTGTGTTCTGCATAATAAGTAGCCAGCGATGAAATCAGTGTACGACTATAATGCCCCAACCCTGTCCCGTTCTGATACGCTCTTTTAGCATCGAAAGCTATTTTCATTAATGAAGTCTTTTTTATGTACTTAACTCAAGTATTCCAATTAAACATCGTTCCCGTGAACGGGACAGTTAGTGTCACTCACTGTACAACAAACCACGTTCTGCAAATTTTGTCGGAGCTGCGGATGAGTGCGATTTTAGGGAATAATGGGATAAAGAAGCTCCATGAATAACCTATTATTTTAAACTCATCCTTGAAATCTATTCGATCAAGCTTCTTTCTTGCTCATAATTCTTCTCATCCCTGCTTTCCCGGTGCTATTTTTCTAATCAGTCCAATCCGCGTTCTATTTCGTCCAAATCCTTTAAAATCCCTAAAATCTTGGTTCTGTTGCAAACTTAGCTGAAATTGCAGTTTTTAGGTTAGATGTATTATGATGAAGAGAATGAAAAAATTGATCACCGTATTTGTTTTCCTTATTTCGTGTACAAACTGTTTTGCTCAAAACAAGGGTTGGGTCGATTCTGTTGCTGCCAATTATGACCTTTTAAAAAACAAACCATTTGCAGAACTGCTGTTAGAAGACACAAGTGGCAAAATTTTTCATACCTCTTCGCTGTCAGGCAAAACTATTTATGTTGATTTTTGGTTTACCGCCTGTGCGCCCTGCCTCAAGGAAATACCGTATTCGAAAGCGCTGCATCAGTCTTTTGCCCACGATACAAACGTTGTTTTCCTGAGCATTTGCATTGAAAATATTAACAGGAAGCCGGTATGGAAACAAATGATCAAAGAAAAGGAAATGCCGGGAATACACTTGTTTTATGCCCGCAACCGACCACAAAAAATAAATCTTTTAAGAGCGTATAACGTGCAGTTTCCCACTTATCTCCTGGTTAATAAAGAAATGAAAGTGATTGGCTATGATGCGCCAAGACCATCGAGTGGAGAATGGGTACATTGGGCAATTGAGCAAGCAACAAAAAATGTTTCTTTAGCAGATTTTTTTAGAATGTCAATGAAGGACCCGAAAGCAGTGCGCTCTTTTATTCAGAGGAATTAAGAACTTATACACTGTTACTTAAACCGAGGAGAAGAATTTATCGCGGGAGAAAACTTGGTTACGTTACTTTCTTTCTCCCCGACGTCCTTTAATTGCCGCCTCAATCTTCTTCGCGTAGCAAACTCTTATACGTTCGACCTATTAAACAATCCCAATTCAAGGTCGTCGATTTAACGTTTGTTACCCTGAACTTATCGAAGGGTATCTAATTACTCTTATCGCAATTAGGCTTCGAACGGCTCAGCCCGACCTCACATTGTAGCTTAAGTCAATGACATTGAATCGCAATTGTCCGCAAGCAGCGCAAAATAATATTCCTCCTTCATATAAATCTAAGAGCAGTGATCCAACAGTGCTTTTTCACTTTTGGCTCATTGGCTCGAAGGCATTTTGAAAGCTTTTTCTCATCTTCTTTCTAATGTTTTTATATAACCCTGTAATTTCGCACAAATTTTAAGAAATGGAATTACAGTCGCTCATACAGGAAGCCTTTGCTAAAAGGGAACTTTTGAAAACTCCGGAATACGAAAAAGCGGTTAGAGATGTTATTGAAGAAGTGGATAAAGGACGCCTTCGTGTAGCCTCTCCGTCAGAAAATGGTTGGGTAGTAAATGAATGGGTCAAACAGGCCATACTGATGTATTTTGGCATCCAGCAGATGGAGACCTATTCTTTGCCTCCTTTCGAGTTCTACGACAAAATGAAACTCAAAAGCAATTATAAAGAGCTGGGCGTTCGTGCTGTTCCGCACGCTGTTGCACGTTACGGCGCTTACCTTGCGAAGAACGTTGTGCTCATGCCGAGCTACGTAAACATCGGTGCATTTGTAGATGAAGGAACGATGGTCGACACGTGGGCGACTGTTGGTAGCTGTGCTCAAATTGGAAAAGACGTTCATCTTAGTGGTGGTGTTGGCATTGGAGGGGTTTTGGAACCATTGCAGGCAACACCGGTAATTGTTGAAGATGGATGTTTTTTGGGCAGCCGTTCAATTGTAGTGGAAGGTGTTGTACTGGAAAAAGAAGTTGTGTTAGGCGCAAACGTAGTACTTACCCAATCAACAAAAATCATTGACGTAAGTGGTAACGAACCAATTGAATACAAAGGACGTGTTCCATCAAGAAGCGTGGTAATACCAGGCACTTATACTAAAAAATTCCCTGCAGGCGAATATAATGTGAGTTGTGCCCTGATCATTGGTAAACGCAAACCGAGCACAGATCTTAAAACAAGTTTGAACGATGCTTTGAGAGATTTTAATGTAGCGGTGTAATTGGAGAGAAATCGCAAACCGCTGGTGCGTTGATCGCTAGTCGTGCGCGGTAGTTGCTGGTGTGATTTGCTACAAAACTCGCTATTTCCGACTTGCGGTTTCGGAATTGCGACTCGAAACTTACAGCTTGCGACTTCCGGTTAACGAAACTGAAGAAAATACAACTTGTTCACATAACTAACAGCCCTGGCAGGCGAACAACTTGCCGGGGCTTAACTTTTGAATGAATGCAGCGAAACAAAATAAGATCACTATAGCAGGTTTCCTGGTAACCTTAACCGGTGCTATTCTATTTTCAACCAAAGCTATTATCGTAAAAAAAGCATTTGGTAATACCCATACCGATGCTTTGACCCTGCTTACATTACGAATGGTTTTTTCACTTCCCTTTTACCTGGTCTCGGCGGTAATAAGCAGTAACCAAAAAGGCAATATCCGTATGAGCAGAAAGGAATGGTTATACGTTGTATTGCTCGGTTTGTTTGGCTATTACTTTTCGAGCCTGTTCGATTTCATCGGTCTACAATACATTTCTGCAGGACTTGAAAGACTCATCCTATTTCTCTACCCGACCTTTGCCGTCCTCATCAATGTTTATTTTTTCAAACAGCCCATGTCGCGTTCTCAAAAAATTGCACTGCTGCTGACTTATCTTGGTATTGCAATCGCTTACTATGGTGAATTAACTATAGATACCGGTAATCCCAATTTCTTCCTGGGTAGCTTCCTGGTTTTTCTATGCGCCATTACCTATTCAATTTATATTGCCGGAAGCGGAAAAATTATTCCTTTAATTGGAGCAAACAAGTTTACCGGTTTTGCCATGCTTGCTGCTACTGCCGGCATTTTTATGCATTTTATCGTTGTGGGAAATATACAAACCCTTAATACAGGAGTTGGTCTATGGCAGTATGGAATATTGCTGGCAATAGTGGCCACAGTAATTCCATCATTCATGATCTCGAATGGTTTAAAACGGATTGGTGCAAACAATGTTGCAATAATTTCAGGCATCGGCCCGGTTTCAACAATAGTGCAGGCGCATTATATATTAGGGGAATCAATATTTACCGAACAAATCATAGGTACACTGTTAGTGATAACTGGTGTACTGTTGATTGGATGGAAGAGGAAAGCAGCCGGAGCTGGTTAAATCGTAACGTGGCGGCTGCTATTGCCCCAGCTGTTAGTAACCTGTTTATACGTAGTATCCCGCTTCATGGCAATTGGTCTAACCAATCGAAAAACTGTTTCAGCTCTCCCACATAGTCGCATTTCCAAATTTTCGCCATACACTTTATACCATTATGGTAATATCCGCTCTCATTGGCAGCCACTGCCTGTCCCGCGGTATTTGCTCGAAAGCAATTTCTTGAACTAAGAGCAGGTTGATGAACGGGCAGGCGATTCCTTTGCCAAGCTGTGCACGGCTGCCAATGACATGGCGATTTTGTCAGGTTGACGAAGGAACCATTCCATTCGCAATACAAGAGATTCTTCGTACCCCGGAATGGAAATGGTAAAACCAAGAACGATTTTATCGGAAAAAGGAGCTTTAGAAATTTGTATAATGTCGTTTTCGATGAACTTGTCGAGGGAGCAGAAACTAATCAATCACTAGCAACGAGGAGGATTTAGGTGACTAATTGTTTATTATAGCAGCCATTTGCGCCTTTATAGCTTTAGCTAAAACCGAATGAAAAACAAATGCTGAAGTCAAAACTTGTCCCGACTGTCGGGAGTAGTACAAAAGCTTAATTCAGAAACAACGAAAGGAAAGCGATTTAATCTTTCCTTTCTTGATTTTCCCGATCTTTCATGCGGAGCTACTTTCTTTTCATAAAGGAAATGCAACAACATTCATCGAAACCGATAAAAACAGAAACATTTTCTGAGATAAAAGAACGTGACAACACTGCATTCGATGAAAGATGAAAAATTAATAACGCTCTTATTATACCATGTTGATCTTCAAAGAACTATTTTAGTTAGAGAAATTAACCACCCGAAATGACGAACACTAATTATGCGAAAACGAAAATTTGAAAATGGCACATCCAACTTTCAAATAGTTACTTTTCTTATTAACTTTACCCTCGCCTGCTTGCTGCCAAAAGATTTGCCGATAAAGTGATTGCGACGCAACGAAGCAACCTATGGAACACACCGGCTCGTATTATAATATTCCCTTTCATACCGGTCTTAAAAAATGCGACTTACATATTACGACTTGTACAGTAAAAATTGGTAGAAAGCGTAAACTTTAGTAGAAAAACGCTTCGATATAAGATTGGTATTTGTTAGATTAGTAGCAAACCATAAAATTGTAGAAGTAAAACAGGAACAGACCTAAACAAATTAAACAAAAACAACGTTATTTTGTTTCAATCATTTTGCTTATGGAAACTGCGATAAGTGAAGACCCGTTAATTACCGAACTCTTTGATGCTTTGCCGGAGTCAGTAATTTGGTTTAAACCTGTTAGGGAGAACGGCCCAGGTGTTTCTGATTTTGAAGTCGCCTATTGTAATAATGCCGCCTGCTATTTCTTAACCGCGCCTAAAGAAGTTCTGTTAGGTCAACGGGTACTAACCAATAAACTTTTAGATGAAGAATACAAATCAGTATTGTTTAAACAGTGCCTGAAAGTATGGGAGTCGGGTAAGCCTCATGAGGAGAGTTTTTATAATGAATACCTTGGAAGATATTTCAGCGCATTAAGAAGCAAGGTAATGGGCGGTGTAATAAGTGTAACAAGAGATCGTACCGAATCTTTTAAACGCGAGATAGAACGACAGGAGCAGGCAAGGAAGTTCACCGGAATATTGGACGCTTCTGCCGATGGTCTTTTACTGTTGGAGGCCGTGAGGAATGAAGACCACGAAATCGTCGACTTCCGCATTACCCATTGCAACAAAGCAGGACTAAGGTTAGGATGTTTCTCGCCCGATTGTATTGGCAAAACTTTATTGAGTGTTCTTCCTCACCTCCGGTTCTCCGAGCAGTTCGAATTACACAAGCAGGTAATCAACACAGGCGAACCGGTTAGGATCGAAACCTCGTTTCGCGACGAAAACGGTAACGAGTATGGCTGGTTCATTGTGTCGATGATGAAACAGGGAGATAACGTGGTATCGTCTTTCGTAGATATTTCGGATAAGAAAAAAAACGAAGAGCAGATAGAAGAACAGGCAGATCTGTTAAAGAGCATTTTCGAGGCCTCTATTAACGCCATTTTTGCGTGTGAAGGCGTTCGCGACTCATCGGGTAAGATAGTTAATCTTACCATCGTAAAAATAAACCAGGCATTTACCGAACTGATAGGCAAAACACCGGAAGAAACCGAGGGAAAAGACTACCTTGATGTGTTCCCTATGGGTAAAAAATACGGATTTTACGATTCATATATCCAGG
This sequence comes from Segetibacter sp., assembly GCA_028288485.1. Lineage (GTDB taxonomy): Bacteria > Bacteroidota > Bacteroidia > Chitinophagales > Chitinophagaceae > Segetibacter. Next base: position 99,934 of record JAQBNO010000045.1, on the reverse strand, counting down.
TCATCGAAACAGGGAAAAGTATACGTAGCGATATTTATTATGAAGCAGAAAATTTAAGAGGATGGTACGATACATCAGCAGTAAAAAGAGGCAGCAACGGCATTGTCATCACCTTTACCGACATTACAGCAAATAAGGAAAATAAACTGGCAGTAGAAGAAGCCGCAGAGTATCTCCAGGATGTAATCGACAGCTCTCAGACCGGTATATTTTCTATGACCCCTTTAAAAAATGAGCAGGGCGAACTGGTAGATTTTACATTTAAAACTGTCAACAGCACACTCGCTCACTATGCCCGGATGGAACCGGGCGAACTTGTTGGAAAACGACACAACGAAGTATTCCCCGGCAGTTTGGGAGGATTATTTCAACAATATAAAAAGCTGTATGAAAGCAGCGACGATAAACTAAGATTTGAAAATCACTACCAGGCAGACGGCGTTGATGCGTGGTTTGATGTATTGGCTAAAAAACGTGGCGACGACTTTTTTATCACCTTTCTCGACTTTACCGCTACAAAAAAACTGCAGGTAGAACTAACAACTACGGCGGATAAGCTCAGCACCGTTTTCAATACGTCGCATGCCGGCATGTTTACATTGACTCCGGTTTGCGATGAAACGGGAGAGATCCAGGATTTCAGGTTTGTAATAGTGAACCAGGCGGTTGCGGCGTACATAGATAAAACCGCAGAAAACCTGGCAGGTGCGCTGGCAAGCAATTACTTTCCGGCCTATAAAACAAACGGTCTTTTTGATATTTATAAAAACACGCTTCTTACCAACACCTCCAATAGCTTCGACATCCATTACCAGGATGGCTACGACGTGTACTTCAATATTCATACAGTGAAGGCAGGCGGCGAAGTATTGGTAACATTTACCGACCAGACTTCGCTTAAGAGGCTTCACCACGAGCTGGAGAACTCGATCGCAGAATTAAAGCATTCGAATGCCAATCTCGAAGAATTTGCGTATGCGGCCTCCCACGATTTGCAGGAGCCACTCAGAAAAATTCATTACTTCTCAGAAAGATTGCGAAAAGGTATGGGAGAACGTCTTACTGAAGAAGAAACGAGAATGTTTGAGCGGATGGAAAATGCGGCAAAACGCATGAGTGTTCTTATAAACGACCTGTTGGTCTATTCGCAAATAAGCACTAAAAAGGTTGCAGATACTACAAAGGTTGATCTGCATGAAGTGGTACAGCAAATATTAAACGACCTCGAAACTTCCATTGGAGAAAAAGAAGCAGTTTTTTCGATCAGCCATCTTCCTGTAATAAATGGTGATCCGGTTCAACTGCGTCAATTGTTCCAGAATATTATCAGCAATAGCCTTAAGTACAGTAAAAAAGAAGAGCCCCCTGTAATTAATATTTCTTCATCTACTGTTACGAAAATAGTGAACGGAACACCCACCCGCTATCATGAAGTTCGCATCACCGATAATGGAATAGGGTTTGAGCAGGAACATGCCTCGAATATCTTCAAGATTTTTCAAAGGCTGCACGGGCAAAGCGAGTTTCCGGGAACCGGAATTGGTCTTGCCATAGTACACAAGGTTATCGAGAACCACAAAGGTTTCATAAGCGCACAGGGAAGGCCCGGCGAAGGCGCAACATTTACGATTTTATTACCCGAGGCAGGAAAGGAATAGTGTAGGTTTTTTGGGTAACAAACAGCAGAACTTCATTCAACATCGTTGTGTCACTCACTTGTACTTATCGCTTCTCTATTCCCCTTCCCTCCTATCTCCTACTTCGGGAGTCATAATTGCTCAATTGCTAATTATCTTTTTCTATATTTGCACTCCTGGAACAAAAAATGCCCAAGTGGCGAAATTGGTAGACGCACTGTGTTCAGGTCGCAGCGTTCGCAAGGATGTGCTGGTTCGAATCCAGTCTTGGGCACTTTCCACCTTTAAATCCCTTATAGATCGACGATTTATAAGGGATTTTTATTTACTTATTGATTAACAACTCCAACAACCTGTTGATGCAATTACAGCCGTATAAGTGTGCGACGCAACGGAAGCATCATAGTAGAGCTTCAGCTAAGTACAAAAAACTCCTAAATCGTCCCCGGAAGGAGGACTTGCAAAACACTTACATTTTTTAGCGCACTACAGTACCCTTATTTCCGCTTTAAAGCTTCTGCAATTGCTTTCTCAGCCAGTGGTTCCATTATTTTATAACCTGTAAGATTTGGATGAACACCATCGTGAGATAACCGGGCGGGTAAGCCGTTTAGCTCGTCTTTCATTGCATTGAAATAATCGAGATAGACAATGTTGTTTTTAGCTGAATAGTCTTTCAGCATGGCGTTGAGTTTAATTACTTTGTCTGCAGGCTGCATTCCTGTGCGCCACGGAAAATCGTACGCAGGTAAAACAGATGAAATAACCACCTTTATATTATTTGCCTTCGCCAGTTGCGACATGGAAACAATGTTACCAAATGTTTCGTCAAGGGTCATGGGACCAGTGTTGGCGGCAATATCGTTGATACCGGCAAGAATGACAACTACTGCCGGTTTCAGGTCGATAACATCAGGACGAAAACGTACGAGCATCTGGGGTGTTGTTTGTCCGCTGATGCCCCTGTCGATGTAATTTTTGCCCCAGAAGAAAGACGAGTCTACCCTGATCCAGGCATCGGTTATGGAGTTACCCATGAACACTACACGTGGCTTTGTTGACTTTGTTGCAGCCAGTGCTGAATTCGCCTTCCTGTATCGTGCAAGATTTTGCCAGTCATCTTTTTTCTTTACTTCGTCGATCTGCCAGTCGGCCAACTTTGTTGCCCACTCGGGCGGATGTACCAACTTAAGAAAATTGTTTACGCTCAACCAGTCGCTAAAACGTTCAATCCAGGTATCGGAAGGCAGGTGCTGCACCCGCATCCCAAAACCATGGTTACCTTTCGAATACATATGTATCTCGGCCGACTTTTTTGCAGTAAGCCATTGCTGGTACAAATTCGCGCTGTGAGGTGCAAGGTTTAAACCGTCGTCGGTTGCAGCAGCAATGAACATCGGCGGAGCATCTGCAGGAATGTTAGTCACCATTTCGGGAGGAAAGAAAGGATATACCGGGGCAACAAAATCAGGCCGGTTTTCAGCAGTATAATTAAATGCAGCAGATGCAGCGACGGTGCCTCCCGCTGAGAAACCAACAATACCGATCTTGTGCGGATCTACACCATATTCAGCCGCATGAGCCCGTACATATGCAATCGCCGCTTTTCCATCTGCAACGCTTAGTGGTACAGTAGCTTTAATCGCGTCGTTAAAATCAGGCTTGCCCCATTTAGCAGTCATTTCGGCAACCGGATCTGTGGTTAGACTGCGAGCGAGCCTGTACTTCAAAACAAAACAAGTGACACCCTTCCTAACCAGCCAGCGGGCCACATCGAACCCTTCGCTATTAATTGATAAAGCGTGAAAAGCACCACCGGGCGCAATAATAACAGCAGTTCCGGTTGAAGACCCGGAATCGGGTGCAAAAACAGTGAGCGTTGGATGCGAAACGTTATATACTGCTTTTGTTTTCCATGCATTGTCGTCGTTCTCCGCTTCGTTCCAGGTCCAGCTTTCTGAACCCGGTGCTGCACCTTTATATAATTGTATAACCTTTTGTTGTGCGGGTAAGAGGTTGCTACAAAGCAATATCCCGGATAGGAGAAACAGAAATTTAATCATTGACAGCTTTTTTATAGATGGGTTAAATGTATGGAATAATCCAGGAAGGTTCATTTGCAATGACCATACGATTACAACAGGCATGAAAAGCAAATGCTGAAGCGACAGTTGCAATACAGCTTAATCAGGGAACAATGAATGGGATGTAATCATTCCTTTCTTGATTTTTTCCCCATTTTTCATCGCGACTTACTTTCTGTTCATCGGGGAAAAGAAAGCCGAAAAGTATAAACCTGCCGCAAAAAATAACAGTAGTGTGATTATCTCCGTCAGCTCATGCTATTCACATAACAATTTATTGCCCCGGTAATTCTACCCACTTTAATTTGACCAATTTCTTTCGTTTGTCGCAACATTTCCCGCGTTGGTCTCAATTCCTGCTTGATTGTAATTGCCACTGATACTTTTGTATCAATATAAATTTCAATAATTTATTTATGAAGAAGATTTTACTCCTCGCCACTTTCTTTATCGCCGTCTTTAACTTATCTGCACAAACGCCGCCAGGAACACCTGGTGGAACGGGGGGCGGAAGACCAGGTATGTCAGCACCATCAATTGGTCATATTTACGGCAAGCTCGTAGATAGTGTTGGTAAAGCCATTAGTGATGCTTCCGTTGTAATCCTTCAAACGAAGGTGGATAATACAACGAAGAAAACTAAAGAAGTTCTGGTAAAAGGTGCTGCTACCAAAGGCAACGGCGAATTCAACTTTGAAGAATTACCCGTCACGGGCTTAAAGCTGAAAATAACTGCTACAGGGTATAAGGCTTTTGAGCAGGCCATTTCTTTTCAGCCTAAAAGTGGTGCAAGACCGGCCGGGGGAGGAATGCCGGATATGGCTGGAGGATTTGATAAAGACCTTGGAAAAATTACACTAAAAGCCGACATCAGGAAATTGCAGGACGTAACTGTTACCGCAACCAGTTCAGGAAGGTTGAAAATGGATATTGACAAAAAGGTATTCAGTGTAGATAAGAATATTGTAACATCAGGCGGATCTGCTTTAGATGTTATGAAAAATGTTCCATCTGTAAACGTAGATATCGATGGAAATGTAGCTCTGAGAAACGCCGCGCCTCAAATTTTTGTTGATGGCAGGCCAACAACACTTACCCTCGAACAAATACCTGCCGACGCAATTGAAAGCGTGGAAGTGATTACCAATCCATCGGCCAAATATGATGCTTCAGGTGGAGGCGCAGGCATATTAAATATTGTTTTAAAAAAGAATAAAAGAACAGGCTATAATGGTAACCTGAGAGCAGGTATCGACAGATTAGGCGCAATGAATGGAGGCTTTGATTTTAATGCCCGCCAGGGAAAAATAAATTTTTTTGGAAGCATCAATGTAAATCAAAGGAAATCTAATACTGTAGGAAGTGTTGACAGAATTAACCTTACCGACACCCCACGAACGACCATTAGTCAAAACAATACCGATAAATCTACGGGTCGCTTTATTTTTGGCCGCGCTGGTTTAGATTACTTTGTAACAAACCGTACTACGCTTTCATTGGCTGGGTTTAGAGTAAATGGACAATTCAAACCAGGTGAACTGATCGGCATTACCACCGATAGCCTTTTCAGTACAGGTATTAAAAGTAGTAACAGCGAGCGAATTTCAACAGGCTCAAGAAGTTTCAACGGTAAAGGACTTGCACTTGGATTAAAACAACTTTTTGCTAAAGAAGGAGAGGAATTAACCGCCGATGTGAATTACTTCAACGGTAAAAACGAGTCAGAATCTTTCTATACCACCAACAGGACTTCAGCCGGCAGTTCGATCAAGTCCACTTCGTTACAACAGTTAACTGGTGGGGGAACAGACTATAATTTTATTATTCAATCAGACTATGTAAATCCTATCTCGTCAAAAACGAAATTAGAAACAGGATTAAGGGCATCTATACGTGGCAGGGAAAATGAAAACAGCAATTACTTTTTCGATAATAGTATTAATGCCTATAAGCTTATTCCTTCAACCTCGAATAATTATACAAACGACGATAATGTGTATGCTGCATATGCAAGCATCACAAGCAGCATAAAGAACTTTGGCTACAAACTGGGAATGCGCGCAGAAAGTTCAAACTATAAAGGTGAACTAACAAACACCGGCGAGAAGTTTAGCAACAGTTATCCCATAAGCTTTTTCCCATCAATATTTTTAAGCCAGAAGTTTAAAGGCGACCAGGAATTGCAATTCAGTGTTACCCGCCGTATTAACAGGCCGAACTTCTTCCAGTTGATACCTTTTGCTGATTACACTGATGAATTGAACATTACAACAGGTAATCCAAACCTTGTTCCTGAATTCACCAGCTCTTTCGAAATGTCGTACGCGAAAACATTCAACAAAAATCACAACTTCTTAGCCTCAACCTATTACAAGAAAACGACCAACCTTATTACCCGCTATCTTCAAAAAGGAGTAAATCCCTTTACTGGCAGAGAAGCGTTTATTAACACCTATATTAACGCAAACTCAAGCCAATCGTATGGTATTGAACTTACATCGCAGGATTTCCTTACCAAATGGTGGGACATTACCACTAACATGAATATTTATAATTCAACGATCAATGCAAGTAATGTAAAAGATGTTTCGACCAACAGCCAGTGGAGTGTTCTTGGTAAGTTCAACAGTAATTTCAAATTGCCGGCTGATTTTACTGCACAGCTTTCAGCAACCTACCAGTCAAAAACTAATTTACCCCCCGGCGGTGGTGGCGGAGGTTTTGGAGGAGGTCCTCCAGGTGCTCGTGGTGGTGGTGGTCCTGGCGGTGGAGGTGGAGGTTTTGGCCAGGCGCAAAGTTCAGCACAAGGTTATATTGAACCTTTTTATGGCATCGACCTGGCAGTTAAAAAGAGTTTTTTAAAGACCAGGGCTCTTTCTGCCACAGTTAGCATAAGCGATATTTTTAGAACACGTAGCTTCAACCAGTATTCTGAAAGCGAGTATTTTACCCAGTTTTATAACCGTTTACGCGACCCTCAAATGGTTAGGCTTACTTTAGCTTATCGATTTGGTAAAATAGATGCGCTGTTATTTAAGCGCAAGAACAATCAAACGGGTCAAGGCACAGATAACATGCAGCAATAAATGAATAAAAAAGACTATTGGAAAGTAAGTAGCTTTCCAATAGTTTTTTTATTAAAACCAAACTTATGGAAAGGAAAGATTTTCTAAAGTTGATCGGTATTCTTCCTTTAATAATTACTGGCGTAAAGAGCCGGGCGGGTGAAGTCTCTAACAGTGTTGAAGGGGCATGCAAAACGAACCGGGATGCAGAAGGCCCGTTTTATAAAGCAAAAGCTCCTGAACGTACAGTTATTGAAACTGATGGAACACCTCTTACAATAGCAGGTACAGTTCTGCACGCGGCTGATTGTAAAACACCTGTAGCAAACGCAATTATCGATGTATGGCATTGCAGGAAAAACGGAGAATATGATATGGAAGGTTTTAAAGGGCGCGGACAATTAAAAACAGATGCAAAAGGCGATTATAGTTTTACAACAATTTTTCCGCCTCCATATTCCGGCAGGCCGAGACATATTCATGTCAAGGTAAGGGCTAACGGCTTTAATGAGCTTACTACTCAACTTTATTTTGAGGGAGACCCAAACATTCAAAACGATTTCGCCCGTAATGCTGAAAAAAGCAGGGTAATCGCGCTTTCAGGCAACGATGTCAAAAAAGGTACGTTCAATATTTATTTGTAAGCCCGTATCCGTATTCATTTTTTTGGTACCAGCACTGGCTTTTTATGCAGCATCCTATTAATGAACTCGTTTTTGCTGTCTTAATTTTTAATGTTTTTTTGATACCGGCTTTTTGTACTATAAGAATCATCGTTGCTACGCTCAGTTCAACTTATAATTCTTTGATAGAACTTAGCGAAGCATTTTTTTTTATCCTGAGCGAAGCCGAAGGGTAGCCTGGGCTAAGCCGAAGGGTAGCCTGAGCGAAGCTGAAGGGTAGCCTGAGCGAAGCCGAAGGGTCGCCTGAGCGAAGCCGAAGGGTCGCAAAGTTCATTTTGAATGGTTGGGGGGCCGCCCCCTAAGGTTTCTCGCGTCGTACTCTTGTACATTTTTATAGTTGTTGAACAAGTACCTCAGATAACTATCTCTCCCAAAACTGAATTATAGCAGCAATTAGATAAAAAACGCTTCCTATATTTTGCTACAAAAAAATCTAAATTCCTTTCCACCTGGGCCAGGTATAAGCATTTGGTTAATATAAAATACCTTAAAAAATAAAAGAAAACTTTATGATTAATTAATTAACTATCAATACCTTAATGAGTAATATTGCACCGTACTGCCTTTTATGGACAGTATTAATAGTTCTTTATGCACTCCCTTGTTAAACATATCGTAATAGCTGATGATGACGATGATGATGTAGATCTCTTTCGAACAGCAGTTGAAGAAATTTGTCTTCAACTCACGTTAACCGTAGCTTCAGACGGGGTAAAATTGATAAGTCTATTAGATAGTATTGCCAAACCAGATGCCATCTTTCTTGATCTGAACATGCCACGTAAAAGCGGAAAAGAATGTTTGGTAGAAATCAGAACAAAGGATGAATTTAACGATGTGCCGATAATAATGTTTTCAACGTCAAATCAAACGAACGATATTGATTTTTGTCTTAAAAACGGTGCAAATCATTACCTGGTGAAGCCCGAAACCTACGAAGGTTTGACCGGTATAGTCGAAAACCTTTGCAACGGCTATTTTTTAAATCCAATACATACAAAGGGATCAATTAAAAATAATCATATCCCTCGTTAAGTAGAAAAAGGTAAGCGAATGGTTAACATTAACTATAAATAAAGGCAAACCAAAGAGTACAATACCTCTTCTAAAGGCGCAAACTAATTTGGGTATTGTGGGTTACAAAGGTTACATTACACCAACAATATTCAAATATGCAACAAACGTTTTTCCGCTCTATTAATGGTCACAGGTTTGAGTTCAACAGGTTACTATATCCAATCAGTTATCATATTTCTACCAGGGATGGAGAAATTGAGGGCGGCACTTTTTCCGCAGTGAAGGATGAAGAAGGTTTATGGAATTTAATGCAACACGAAGACCTCCCCGGTTGGGTGAACGAACTAAGCGTGGATATTAAAGAAGCTATTGTAGAAAACGAAGAAATTGCTATATAATCTTCCCCCTTTTTGCACCCGGTTCTATTGCCCAAATTATAACAATCAAACACTTTTGCGCCGCTTGCTTTTAAGAATCCCAGGTCTTACCGGCAGGCGGTGAGAAAGGCTTTATTACCTAAACAGGTAGCAATATTTTAAAAGTAGCGCCTTCGCCTAATTTAGATTCTGCTGTAATTTTTCCATTATGATTTTCAACTATTTTCTTACAGATAGACAACCCTAAGCCATTTCCTTCAAACTCGGCCCTTGAATGTAGCCGGTAGAATAGTCCAAAGATCTTTTCGTGATCCTCCTGGTTGAAGCCGATTCCATTATCTGCTATTCGAATTTCCAAAAGCTTTTTTTCTATTGAAACTGCCGGCTTTTCTATATGATAAGAATGGGTAATAGTTATTTGCGGTCGTTCATCGTCTCTTGAAAACTTCAATGCATTTGCAATCAAATTCTGAAACAGTTGCCTCATTTGCGGAGCTATTACGCAAGCAGGAGGAAGCCCGTCGGAAAAAACAACCGCATTCTTGTCCGAAATATTTTCAGATAAAAGCTCCTTTACTTCTGAAACAACTTCTTCAAGATTTGTTTGCTGTTTCTGCTGGTTTCCCTGGGTAAAAGAGAACTGCAAAATATCATCGATCATCTGTTGCATTCTGCGGGCACTATCAAATATTTTATTTAATGCGGCCTTTGACACATTTGAAAGTTTGTCCTTTTCCTGGTTCAATACTTTTGAACCAAACACCGATATTTTTCTTAATGGTTCTTTTAAATCATGGCTGGCGATTGATGCAAATTGTTGAAGACTTTCATTAGACTTCTGCAGTTCAATCGTTTTTGCTTTTAGCTCTGCTTCTATACGTTTGATTGTTGTAACATCCTGCACCGTTCCAACCATTTTAACCGCAATTCCGCCAACAATTGTCACCACACCTTTTGACCAGATAATTTTCTCAATTCCATTTCTTAAATACCTGAAAATACAGTCGTAATTGCCTGTTTTGAAAGATTGTCTTAATGCCTCTTCTACTAATTTAACATCGTCGTTATGAACGTGTGCCATAAACTGTTCAAATTTCTCCATTCCCTCCAGCTCAAAAATCTTATAAGTCTCCGGAGTGTTTGTGGTCGAGTTGCGTCCCGTAATATCCCATTCGAAGCTACCTATGTGTGCAATAGTTTGTGCTTCCAGCAGCTGCGCTTCTCTTACTGCCAATGCTTCGGTTATGGCTTTTTCACCTGTTACATCAAAAGCAACTCCAATCACTTCATTAATCTCGCCATCGTCATTACGTCTTAAATTGGTTTCATAACTACGTAACCATTTATAATTACCCTTGCGGTCTTTAAATCTTATTTCAATTGAGCTCACTACATTATTGTCAGAAAGGTCGTTTCTATGTTCAATAATTTTCATCCAGTCGTCCGGATGAGTAATGGATTGATAAAAATCTATAGTTGCGGCGTTTAATTGGGCAGTTGAATAACCCAGTATCTGGCTTAACTTATCATTAGCATGAAGAACCTTCTGCTCCTGCAAATTAATAACATAAACAGAACCGGGAAGTGCATTTGAAAGCTTTGACTTAAATTCTTCTTCCTCATTTATCCTGTCTTTTAAAATACTAATATAAGTATTGGCTGCGGCAGTGGTTGCACTCAATAGAAAATCGTCGATTTCATCCAGTAAATCATACCTGTCCTGGTCATCATTATACAATTTATAAGCAAAGTTCCTTAAAGACTTGCCTCTTACATGATTTAGTAAGGTTATGTCTTCCGCTGCGATATCATACTTGCCTACCACATCCAGTTGGTTAGCTAACCATTTCTGTAAAGAGTTGTCAATTTGCTCGGCGGGTTTATTGTTTATCAAGTACCCTAAAAGTTCTGCAACCGACCCCATGGAAATTTCAATGAGTTGTTCATCGGAGTATTGGGCCAGGAACTTTAAAAGTGGTAGGCTGTATTGTCGCGCATATTTCAATTGCTGCTCAGCAAATACACGCAGGTGTTCGTCTAATATGAACTTTGCCAATACCGGCAGATGTTGGTATTGGTAGATACCAGGATACGAAGTTATATTTGGCAAAGACAAAAGTTTGGAATTTTTGTTAATTAGTCTTAATACGAAACCTGCACAAAGTTATTGCTCAAACGAATACTTCTTAAAATATTAATTAGTGGATTGCGCCACAAAATAGATGCGCTTTCCTTTTTTATCGAAACCCTTTCTTACAGGCTCCTGCAAGATTGCGGATGAATGGATTTCGACCCTTCGGCTTTGCTCAGGTTAACCGGCTTCCCATGTCAGGGGAATGAACGATGACCCTATAAAAAGCTCCAGGTGGCAGCAACAAATATAAAAATCTATAGCTGGCATTTCTTATTTGCCTTAAGCTTTAAAGTATTCAAAATCACCTCTTTTTTATCTTAAATACTTCTAAAAAAGTATTGTTTTGGTACCAGGCGAAAAATAGGAATAATGCAGGGATTCCGTCTTTACAAGACTCTTGTAGCTATTAGTTGCTCGTGCTTTTTTCGGTAGGTTTTTTAATTTGTCAATTTATACATTGTCTTCTACCAGTTTCCATGGTATGGGAGTCTTCGGTATTGGTGGTTCTGCTGCAGGCCCCCTATGTACCGGTAGGCGCACACCATTGGCAATTAGCATTTCATAAATTTGAATCATTGCATCACTTCTTATTGATCCCGCTTCAGTAAGATCATCCACCCAGAACGAGATCTTCAGATCGATGGCCCATTCTCCCAACTGCTGTACTACTATCGCCGCAGCCGGCGATTTCATTACCTTTTCATTTTTTGTCAACGTGCCATGAATTGCTGTTGTCACCTTTTTTATATCCGACTGGTATGGTATTCCAATTATAAATTCTATTTGTTTATTACGGTCCTGCATTGTCCAGTTAATGAGGTGTTGACTAAGCAGATCGCCATTGGGAACAATTATATCGGCGCCTTCGTTGTTATTGATCTTGCTGCTTCTAACGCCAATCTCTTTCACAACTCCACGCTTACCTCCCACTTCTATCAGGTCGCCTACTTGAATAGGCCTTTCAAAGGCAAGTATCACTCCCGACACCAGGTTGTTCACAATATTTTGCAAACCAAAACCAATACCCACACCCAACGCCCCTATCATGAGCGATAGCTTATCTAAAGGAATACCGGCAGCAGCCACCGCAATACAAAAACCGAGGGTCCAGATAGTTAAACGTATCAGCAACATCATTGAGCCAAGCCGGCTTCGGCTGGTGGAATTTTTTACTTTATCGTTTCCAAAGAAAAAGTTGATAATTCCTGAGATCATTGAAGAAAGCCAGATGATAAAAATAAAAATGGCAACGCTTTTAAATGAAAATACCATGCTCCCGATTGTTCTTGTTTCGTTAAAAAAAGAACCAAGGACCTCGAACATTGCATCATAAAGGGTAAAGTTGCGAATTAAGGAAACTGTCCATGCAGTTAACGACAGCACCCATAAAATCTTTAAGAATTGATGTTCAAGAATTTTATAATTGATAAACTTTGCAAAACGGCTATCAAGGTAAGCTTCAGACTGAACATAAATAGCTTCCAGCACCATAGTACAAAAAACTTTCAGGCTGATACCCAGCATAAGACACTGTATAGCAGTTACGCCAAATATTTTTGCAAGCGACACCCTTCCTGTCATGTTAAAGATTACGGACAGTAATACTAGTGTGAGTGAAAAGATGGCCAGCGCCTTTGTTGCGGCAGATTCGGGCAACTTTATGAAATTGGGCTTCTTACTAATAATTATTTTAGCGCAAATCGCAGCCAACAGGATGCCAGCGAAAAAGAGGCCCCAGCGTTCTCCATACGCGGAGTCGAGCAGTATATTATCTAACGCATAATATAGCCACAGTAAACTCAGCACCGTCCACAATATTTTAGCCTGCTTTGACAAATAGGGTAATAAAAGGAAGGTGAGTGTGGCTAAACGCAATACCTCGCACGCATGCAGTAGCGACATTGGGGGATTGCCAAAGAAGAATGGCAAATAAGTAAAAAACGCCATGAGGCAACCAATCAAAACATTACGACTCAAAAAATGCATGGGCTCCAGCACTGAAGCAGCATTCTGCTGTTTTCTTATCCGGCGCATATTTAACAGCATCCAGCAAAAGATAAAAATAAAAAACATGAGACCGAGGGTTATCACATTCCATTTTCCCTTTAAGTAAATTAAAATGATTAGCCAGGATCTTTGCAGACCTAAGCTTGTTATTTCAATAAGGTCGCTTTTGTATTCCTCTTTTTTAGCAATGAGTAAAGGAGACTCTTCCTGGTCCCACATCGCCATCTTAAACGAAATGGCTAAATAACGCATATCTGAAATGATATCAGTAGCCTGCAACAGATTAACAGATACCTTGTTTCGCAATAAGTTCACCTTTGCAAGGGTTTTCTGTTGCATTGAATCCAGATCGTCTCCCTCAGACCGTATAGCGTGTAATTGTTCGAGCAGAACCGCATCAGATACCCTGAAATTCAAAACCGGATCACGAAGTATTTTTTTTACCTCTGTATTACTCCGAGTCAGTTCATTGCTAAAAGCTGACAAAACCTTTTGGTAAGAATTAAGTTTGCCCGAAATCTCGTTCAGCATGATGATCCCGCTGTTCAAACTACGCAGATTCATCTGGTTTCCTTTTTTTTCAAGTCTCAACTTAAAACCTTTCACCCTTCTTTCGATTTCTGGTAAGTCAAACGAAATAGGGGTAATATTGAATTTGCGCCTGATTAAAAAATCAGTATGGTCAATTGTAGCTGTATAAGACGCGACTTTCATCATCAGCCCGGGAAGCAGGCTGTCGCTTACCATTGTTTTTGATGAATCTCGTGGCGGTAGCGATTGCGAAAGAACCGGTTGGAGAGTGCACAACAACATAGCTGCAGTTGCAAGCAGTAAGCGAATATTTTTATTAGGAGAAAAAGTAAATAGCATGGGTCGTTTTTTATCAGCAAATTCTTTTGGAGCACTTCTATTAGCAGTCCTATGATCCCTCTAATAGGTGAAGCTAACGCGCTATAACGAAATAAAATCTTTAATAGTATGATTTGGGACTACAATTCACAGGGGTGCATTTCTGATTTTCGTTTTTGCCATAATTATACCGGGCAAGGGAAAAAAAAGTGTTTTTGTCATTCCGACGTAGGAGGAATTCCACTCGCATTAGAAGATTCCTCGTACCTCGGAATAACAGCACAACCCACTTAGGCTTCCTCGGCCTACCGATGATACATGTACAACTTATTATTAAGCGCCCGTGTTTAACGGTACGACTAAAAAATACTTCCCTAAGAAAAGGCAGTGAAGTTTTCAGGCCACTCTCTAAAAACAAAAGACCGCCTGAAAGTTTAGTTTCAGAACGGTCTCTTTTTTCCATGTATCCGCTTTAAAAATTATTTCATTTGTCCATTCACTAATTTCATTTGCCAGGAACAATATCAATAACTACAGTTCTATTGTAGAATCGTTCCTCGGGAAGTTCATTTTCAAATGGTGCCATTCCTGTGTCTTCACCAAACCCATAGGTTTCAAACGTAACACCTTTCTTCCCGGCGTTTGCCAGGGCACGTTCGATTATTTGTTGTGCACCGACTGCCCGCTCATTAGATAAGAAACGGTTATACCTGTCATCTCCAATTATATCGGTATGACCATGTATAATAACCCTTCCGTTTGCAGGAACAAGTGGGGCTACAACATCAGTAAGAAACTTTTCATATGAAGCTATTGACTTAGACTTATCAAAATCAAACAGGATACTGTAACGCAATCCCTCTTGCTTCGGATCGTCCATCTTCACCAAACTAACAACGCTTTCTTTCCTGATCGACCGTCCGCTGTTTGTTTCGCCCAGCATCACAATTTTATAGTTACCCTGGGTACTGTTGCCTAAAATAGTTTTTCCTGAAACAGATGCGAGGTCTTTTGTATAGGGTCCGTAATTCTGAACTTTCCCTTGTTCATCTGTAACCTGAACCGTCCATGACTTAAGTACAGAATCGGCGCCGCCTACAGTAAATAACACGTGGCTATCCATAGGATCCTGTTGTACTGCTGTTATTTGAACCGGCTTTAAAAATGGTGAGGTAACTCCACCCACCTGCAATAATAATTCAGGTGAAGCACTTACAATATCTACCCTGCGATCACCTTCACGTAATAAGGCAAGTTCTTTTGTTGCGCCCGGTTGTTCTGAAGGAATAAGGGGCTTGTCTCTACCTTCTGTAGTTATCCTTGAAGCATTGATACCAAAAGTGCTTACTAAATACTGTTTGATATTTTCAGCCATCAGTTTTCCTTCTACAGGATTTTTATCAGAGGCACCGCTTAAACTAATAGTGCTTTTCGGGTTGGCCCTTAAACGATCGCCGACGATATTTAAGATGTTATGATATACTGCTAACTGCCTGGCAGATCTGCCGTTATTCAAATTATCGGGTTGGGCTTCTTGCAATTGCTCTTCTTTAAATAAAAGAGCCTGGTTGTTGGTTAAAGCTATATACCTGCTCGGTATTTCACTCGATCCCGCGTTAAAAAATACTGAGTTACGAAGGGCAAATGTTTCTTTTACCCTGCGATTTAACGGAACCACTTTAGGTGCACGCACATTAAATTGTACGTCGCTGTAAGGAACGGCTACCACGGGAGTACTTACGGGTTCAGTTACAGTTTTTGCAGGAGGTACTTTCCTGGCTGTTCCGAATTTAAGTGCTATACCTGTACGCACGGTGTATAAAGACCATGATTCTACTTTCCTGGCTGCGCCGAGAAGATCTGTTTGAAAAGATGCAAACGGCGAAAGTGTCATTTGTGTAGCGCTTGTGCGCTTAGAAAGCGGAATATCTATGCCGGCACCTGCCTGGGCTGAGAATACGGCTTTACGAATATCACTCCAATCGGCTCTTTTATCGGTTTGTCTTTCCTGCGTGTAAGTAAATCCTTTGGTCAAATTGATATTGATTGTAGGACCTGCAAATACATAAAATGCTGACGAAAAGGGTGCAATCCTTAAACTTGGCTCAATTGAGATGTAACTTAAATTGGTTGATAAACTTGCGGGGCAATTACATGGCGCCATAACGCTGTCAAATTTGCCACCACGATTATCGTAGGCTACATTCAGCATACCTCCAAACATTTTAGATGGCCTGTACTCGGCTAACACAGATGCATAGGGCTTAATGCCACCTCCTTTGTGAAATGCAGCAGGAACCGTTAAGGTGCTGTTGAGCATTTGAGTAGTACCGCGGAAAGTATTAAAATTGGCTGCGCCTGATTCGCCGAACCACCATATGGGTCTTGGGCGCGTACTTTTTTGTGCATGGGCGGCGGTTCCCGAAAGAACTAAGGCAAGCGCCAGGAAGGCAATTTTTTGTTTTGTTATATTATGTAACATGGAATATTTCTTTAATAATTATTTTTTTCGTTCTATACTTCCGACCGAGTGGAATAAAATTTTATGTGTTATAAACCGATAACTGAATGTTGTTTACTTAAGGCTCGTCCCGGATCGCTGCGTGAAACACCATCTGTACAAGTGAGTGACACAACGATGCCCAATTGAAAAACAAATGCAGGAACCAAAACCTTTCTTAAGCAAACAACACCAGATATTCAGGTTATTGAGGAACGTTAATAGTTGTGTTTACCATGGTAACTGAAGCATTCAGAGAAAGCGCCCTGCCATTCAATACTGTTTGAACCGCATTACCGGCAGTAGAGAAAGTAATACCTGCAGAAGCAATGATAGTTCCGGTCATAACTCCGCCTCCGGCTCCGTTAATAACGGCTGAACTTCCAACGTACCAATATACATTCTTAGCCTGGGCACCGTTTATCAATACAACACTACGTGCACCTGCTGGTCCGGCAATACCTACTGTTAGTCCTGCTGCAGTTTGAAAAAACCATTGAGCATTTGGATCACCTTTCGCATCAAGGGTTAGCGGACCGTTTGTTATTTTGAAAGTTGCACCTGCCGATTTATAAATGCCGGGAGCTAAGGTTAAATTACCAAGTTCGCCTGCACCTGGATCGATACCACCTGGCTTAGAAGCGGGTGAAATACTGTTGTAAGCAATGTTGGCATCGGACAAGCCCTTGGTTGCAATTGAAAATGAAGTAGCATCTCCGGGAGCGGGAGGAGCTGTATATATTCTACCTTTTACATTTCCTTTATTCATGGGTGTTTCGGTATAAACAGCGGCCGTTGTTCCATCATGAAAACCGGTGATAATAGTAGATGCACCAGTTGTACCAATACTACCATTATTAATCACTGTATTTAAACCCTGGTTTGTTATTCCTGCACTTCCTCCGAAAGCTCCGAAAAGAGCTGCGGAAGCTAGTATAGGGTGAACCGTTACAGGAACTACCGTAGTAAAAGTCCAGACATGATTGCTTGCGAGTGTATTACCAGCAAGGTCTTTTGCACCTGTAGTTATGGTTGCTGTAAAAGTAGTACCGGGCGCCAGGTTAACTGACGGTGAAAAACTTGCTGTTGTTCCGGAGTAAGAAATGGTTCCCACAACAACTGTTGCTCCATCCTTTACAGTAAAAGTTGCAGTAGTAATTGATAATGGGTTCATTGCTTCACTAAAAGTGGCAGTAATGATCTTATTATAGGGCACATTTGTAGCATTATTTGCAGGATCTGTTGTAATCACTGTCGGCCGTGTTACATCGGGGGCCGCACCTGTTGTAAACTTCCAAACATAATTGCTTGCAAGTGCATTGCCTGCAAGGTCCCTGGCACCTGTAGTAATAGTACCAGTGTACGTTGTATTAGGTAACAGGTTCGCCTGCGGAGAAAAAGTGGCGGTTGTACCAAGATAGGTTACCGTTCCTGCAACTGCTGTCGTTCCTTGTTTTAATGTAAAGGTTGTGTTCGAAATTGTTGAAGGGTCCATTGCTTCACTGAACGAAGCAGAAATTTTAGTGTTAAAAGCAACATTTGTGGCCGCATTTGCAGGAACCGTTGAAATTACAGTCGGAGCAATTGCATCGGCTGCTGCCCCGGTTTTAAAGTTCCATGCATAACTATACTGAAGTGCATTGCCTGCAAGATCTTTTGCACCTGTAGTGATAGTACCGGTATAGGTAGTATTAGGCGACAGGTTAGCAGCAGCAGTAAAAGTAGCAGTTGACCCAACATAGCTTACTGCACCTAAAATTGCTGTTGTTCCATCAGTTAATGTAAAGGTGGCAGCGGTTATTGTTGAAGGGTCCATTGCTTCGCTGAACGACGCAGAAATTTTAGTGTTAAAAGCAACATTTGTTGCTTCGTTGTCAGGAACGGTTGAAATTACAGTTGGGGCAATATCATCGGCTGTTGCACCGGTTGTAAAGCTCCAAACATAGTTTCCTGAAAGGGTATTGCCCGTAATATCCTTAGCGCCGGTGGTAATAGTACCGGTATAAGTAGTATTAGGTGAGAGGTTAGATAAAGGGGAATAGACAGCGGTTGTTCCTGTATATGTAATAGCTCCCGGTACTAATGAGCCACCCAATGTTGTATTTGTTATAGTAAAGCTTGTTGTAACGGATAAAGAATCCATTACTTCACTGAATGTTGCTGAAATGTTTTTGTTCAATGCAACACCTGTTGCAGCATTTTCGGGGTCAGTAGAAGTGACCGTGGGTGCTATAATATCGGGACCAGCACCTGTTCTAAAACTCCATACATAATTACTTATCATTGCATTACCCTCGGTATCGCGTACACCTGAAGTAATCGTTCCTGTATAGGTAGTGTTTGGAGCCAGGTCATTTGTTGGCGAAAAAGTTGCAGTCTCACCTGAGTAGGAAATCAAACCAGCAATGGGTGTGGTGCCTTGCGTTAAGGTAAAGGTTGTGGCGTTAATCGAAGCACGGTTCATTTCCTTGTTAAATTTTGCAGTTACGTCGACTGCAGCATTTACACCCGAAGCTGTATCGAACGGGCTGGTTGAAATAACTTCCGGGCAAAAGCTCGAAAGTCCTACTTGTTCCATAACTTTTTTACAGCCTGCTGCAAAAACAAACAGCAGCAAAAACATGTACCATTTTTTGTTGAAGATCGTGGAGTAACTTTTACACTTTTGTAAAAAGGTACTCTCAGTAATCGTAGTAATTTGTTTCATAAATTCGGATTGGTGAAATGTAATTATTGTGCTTTAAATTTTTTTGCACACGTATTAAAACGCAAAATGAACGTTTTTCAATGTGTTGTAGTGTTACATAAATTAAAGGAAAGTGTTACATCATTCACACATTCCCTACTGCATCAATCGTTTAATGCAGTAGAAATGTGTGTTAAGAGGCATTACTCGTAACCTTTTTGGAATAATAAGGTGGGTAATAATTTTATTGAGCCGGCAGGATTACTACAATTTTTCATTCTTCCCGCCCTCGCGGCGCCGAGGCAGGGACCGTTGTACGGTTTATACAACAGGCAACAATGAAGAAATTTAGAAGGCGGAAGTATAATAATAAAAGATAAGTTAGTCTTGCAATGCGCTGGAGGTAATGTTGCAAGGTTGTTTCAATTTAGCAGGTTACGCATTACAGCAATTGAAGTGTTCCTGCTTTAAGATCATTACTTTATCTTGCTTATACCGGCATTGACACGAAAAAAAAGGCTATATGCCTGCAATTTGCATTGTTTTATCCTGTTTGCTTTCACGTTCTTTAAAGTAAGAAGGACTGAAGCCGGTAACCTTTTTGAATTGGTTGGATAAATGCGCTACACTGCTATAATGGAGTTTAACTGCAATTTGTGTAAGGTTAAGCTTCTCCTCTATAATCAGTTCTTTTACCCGTTCAATTTTTTGCGCAATAATAAATTTTTGAATTGGAATACCCTCTTCCTGAGAAAACAGGTTGGCAAGGTAGGTATAATCATATTGCAGTTCCTTGCTCAGGTAATCCGAAAAATTTGTTTGCAGTTGTTCGTTTGAATAGTGTACCAATTGAACAACAATACTTTTTATTTTTTTAACCAGTATTGTTTTCTTGTCGTCTATCGAGCCTGTTGCTGCCGGTCTGTTCCCCATTCCCTGTTCGGTGTTGATCAATTCTCCTATTATTGGGTATCGATCCAGTACGGCCATTTGTTCTTCTAATTTACTTTCCAGTTCCTGCAGCCTGCTTACATCTTGTAAAGCACCAATCATACGTACTGCTATACCGTTCTCATCTCTTATAATGCTTGCCCTGCTGGTGGTAAAAGCAATAGTACTATCGCTTCGCTTAAAAGTAAATGAGTCCTTCCAGCTTTTGCTGTTGGAAGCCAGCGTTTCGAGTAATTTTTTTTCTACAATCTCTTTCTCTTCTCGACGAAGGCAACGGCGCAGATCTTTAATATTTACTGCGTTGTTTTGCACTTTATAACCAAACAACTCTACAATACTATCTCCTACATAAATTTCACCGGTTGCTATATCCCAGTCCCACATTACATCGTACGATGTTTTTGCGATACATTTTATCCATTCGTTATTTTCGACCAGCCTTACATCTGATTTGGCTTGTGCAAGAATAATATTATCTGCCACAATTTTTTCTTTCTTTGTATCAATGTTCTTTTGCTTCAGAATGCTTTTACTCATATCCGTAATAGTGGTAATTGCTTTTTCAATACCATTATCTACGAAAACGGCAGAAGTTATTTCACATGGAAAGATTTGACCGTCTTTTTTTACAGCAGTTACCAAAGCTGCTGATTGCCCCTCCCGCATTCTTTGTTTAAACATCTTTTTGAAGCTGCTCTTATTTATTTCAAAAATAGCTGCCCTGCTTTTCGTCAATAACTCCTGTTTGGAGTACCCCAGCAGGTTACACGCCGCTATATTGGCTGTTACTATTATTCCGGTGCTTACTACAGATATGATGTTTGGCTGGGAAGAATTCTCGAAAGCTAAGTGGTGGAGTGTATCGTTTGTTTCGCTTGTTGATTTTTTAGAAATAACCGTTTGTTTGTTACTTATACCTTCTGGCAATTTATGCATTATAATAGTGAGGATTCCTATTGAAGGTAGCCCTTATTATGAAATTCCCCCTTTATATTTTGCCACTAGTACCGTTGTGTAACAATTAATGAACGTAAAATAAGAACGCTTTCGTGGAACGGGTGTAATCAAACCGGGTGCAAGGAGTTGTAGATCTATTAGCGGCAGTTACTCTAACAAGCATAGAATTGCCGGTTTATAAGATGAAAGTCGTACTTCTTTCATCTTTAGAAGCAAAGTTTAATTTTGGTTGCACGAGGTATAAAGCATAATTAAGGAACCGGCAAACACAAAGACGATTAGAGCAACAACGAATTCAATGGCAAAACGTTCAACCGCAAAGAGTAAACATGCAACGGTTACAAAGGCAACAACAACTACAGATACAAAGGGAATTACGTCGAAAAGTCCAACTTCAATAAATTGACTGATTATTGGAAAAGCAATAACGTGATGGGCCGATCTTTTGATATTTGCAGGTATAGCCAGCACTGAGCTGCTGCCTGTATGTTTTTAGTTTTAATTATAACCTTAAAAATATCTTTCAGCTAAACTATCAGGTGCAACGGCAGTTACATTGCAGGTGTCAGGACTAAAATTAAATACTTATGAAACGGCTCATTTCAATAATCGCTTTTGCATCGTTAGTCAGTCTTTTTCCAGCGTGCGGAAAAGACAATTCAACAAATAATGCTGAAACGCGTATCATTGGCAGTTGGGAATTAAGGCAAAGTTCGGGTGGTATGAGGGCAGCCACTGATTATCCGGCAGCAAACGGCAATATCTTAAAATTCACGGGTTCGAACTACGAGTCTTTCACAGACGGACAACTTGTTAAAAGGGGAACCTATTCTATCGTAAGTGATACAACAGTTGAGGCGAGTGTATGCCTTGTTTTACCCGCAGGCGAATTTAGAAACAGGATTATTTATGACAACGATGACCAGTCGACTAAGGTATTTATACAAATTACCGGGAATAAGTTAAGTATTATTTCAGGCTGTTATGCTGTTGATGCGGGGCATAGAAGGGATTATGAAAAACAATCTGGCAATAATTAAAGTCATGTGAAACGCGAAACGTCAAAAGTCAAATGAAGGAAGACTTTCACCTTTCGCTTTTGACCTTTCACAAACGGCATAATTTAAGTTTACCAGTAACTTCTTCTACGAAAGCTGAAGGAAAATGGTTACGTTGTAGTCAAGTTGTTGAAAAAGAATGACATGACCAAAAGGATCCATTGGGACAACTGGAGCAACATCAAAAAATAGGAGCCTATACCATAAATACCAAACCCTTTACAAATGGAGTGAATTGACGGAGGACCCTTATTGTATTCACTTGTCTCGTGCTGCCAGGGTTTGCAAAATCTTGTTTAATTTCTCAGGCTTATTTAAATACTTCCCCAGGTCAAACAGTTCCACTTTTCTAAATTCACAGGGATGGCTTTCGCTTTGCAAAGAAATATAGCCTTCTTTTATTAATGCGCCATCCTGCAAGCCTAATTTTTTTACCCACTTATCTCTACCATCGTACTGAGGCTTTCCATATACCATCACAGTATCGGTTTCAACGATTTGCTTAATAATAGAATCGCCTAAAACCAGCGCTTCCGCGTGTACCCACTGTTCCCCATGGTAGGTCTTGGAAGTTGAATTAACACAGTGAGGCGTAAAAAGTTTACCCTTTAAAAACACGTTGGTGCCGGGGGTACAAAGGTTACAGGTCGATCTTGCGTCTTTACCATTGCCTCCTAACAACTGGTCCTCCATACTTATCGGGAAATCCTGGTCGAGGAACATAGTTTCGGGCGCCTGGCAATGGAGCATAGCCCCGCTGTTCCTTACAGCCCAACCCGGACCACCCTTTACCTGCTCTCCCACCATACGATACTCTACCACCAGCAAATAAGCTGAATATTTTTTCTTATAAAAAATATGTCCGTATTGTTCTTTGAAATCATCATACTGGTCGTACCTCACCTTCATCACTCCATCTTCGACGCGAAAAGTATTTCCAAAATTTTCATTTAAGGGATGATCCTTAATTTTTACTTTCCAGTCTTTGAGATCCTTTCCGTTAAAGAGTTTTACCCAACCGCGGTTTGATTTCTTTTGGGCAAGCGTAACCAGGGAGATCATCAGCAAACAAACAGTGAGTAATGGTTTCATGTTAAGATGTTTAATTCACCTGTAATTAATAACTGAATGTACACTGTTTTTGCATTTTCGTGCTAACTATAGGTTTTTAAATATTGAATGCGCTACTGATGATATAGCTTTTCCCATGCCTGCAGTGATCGCTTTTCACCAGTGAAAAGGTTAAGTAAAAATGAAACTCCAACTTTTACTATCTTGTACGCTAAAAATAATAAATGAAAAAAGCACTCGCCCTTTTATTGATTTTGGTTGCAATTGCACCAATTTTGCACGCACAAAACTCGAAACAAATGCCAGGTAAACTTTTAAGACACGTAGTGTTACTGAAATTTAAAGATGCAAGCACACCTGCAGATGTAAAAAAGGTGGAAGATGCTTTCCGGGAACTTCCATCAAAAATAAAGGCTGTAAAAGGATTTGAATGGGGCACTAACAATAGTCCGGAGAATATTAACCAGGGATTTACCCATTGTTTTTTTGTAAGCTTTGAAACTGAAAAAGACCGTGAAGAATACCTTCCGCATCCTTCACACAAAGCTTTTGTTGATGTACTGACACCTCATCTTGACAAAGTTTTGGTGATAGATTATTGGGCAGGAAAATAACAGCCCAATAATTTCTGACCCGGCCATTGCGACATTTCGTGATGTAAATGCGCATTGAGGGAATGATGTTCAGGATAACAGAGCTACGTCATTAAAAACACGAAAACAATCGAAATTGGTTTCATCGAGTTGCCGGTTTACTTTAACCAAATGAATGCTTGCGCCCAGGCAATTCAAGAAAAATTGAGCAATATGTTTGTTGGTATAACATGTTACCAAACATTGCATGGTCGATAGTACATTTAACGCCAGTTGTAATATTTTGCTTCCAGGCACTACCGGTAAGTCTCGTTTATCTTTTTTCAGCAGTAAGTATTTTACCTTACTTCTTTCCAAACTCCCATTTTAATAGATTTGTGATTGGCAGAAGTGCAGGTTTTTATAAAAAGATCGGGATCGGCCTTATTCAAAAATACACACAGGATGGACCTGTAATATACAGGTTGATCAGGAAAAAGTTTCCCGGTTACAAAGTGTTGGATGGCAAAAAGGAAATGAAAAAACAATTGAGTAAAACCTATTTTTTCGAGAAATTTCCCGCTGCCTTGCTATTATTTTTTTTGTTGGCTACCTGGTATGCCCTTGTACATAACCAAACCGGATGGGCCGTAATTATTACAATTAATAACGTGTTCTACAATGTTTACCCTATCCTTTTACAACAATACATCCGATTACGGATCTACGCATTAATTAGCAGGATGGAAATTTCGGGTGTTAATAAGTACAGGAGAGGATCCGAATGAAAGAGCATCTGAAGAAGTTCTTAAAAAAGTTTAAGCTTTATCATCCGTTGCAGGCCTTTTATCGGGGTGTTATCGCTTTTGCAAGCAATAATTATTATAAGTTGCTTTATTCAAGATATAAAGGCAAAGGATTTAGCTGTAATTTTTGCGGTGCTACTTATCAAAAGTTTGTCCCCGAATTTCCCTCAAGTGAAACTTCGGGTGCAATCGGTATCAACGAGGTGATAGCAGGATATGGTGAAAACGTATACTGCCCCAATTGCCTGAGTAAAAACAGGGAGCGGCTCGTGCTGGCAGTAATACAAAATATGCTGTCGATTGAACATAAAACAATTCTTCACTTTTCGCCCGAAAAACATTTGTACAACTACCTGAAAAGTAAGACGGTGGTTACAACCGTTGACCTCGAGCCCGGCTTTTACAGAAACATCGACAGCGCGATTTCGTATGCAAATGCGACAAATCTTCGTTTCAATAATGAAAGCTTTGATATGATCATCGCCAACCACGTCCTGGAACATATTCCCGACGATGCAAAAGCAATGAATGAAATGTACCGGGTTTTAAAGACTGGCGGAACAGCTATCCTGCAGGTTCCTTATTCAGAAAGACTTCCAACTACCATAGAAGAACCTTTTATCCGTGACCCGAAAAAGCAGGAGCGCTTATTTGGCCAGAAAGACCACGTGCGAATCTATTCGTTGAGCGATTATACAAAGCGGTTAAAAACAGCCGGTTTCCAGGTGAATGTGTTATCTCCCCAAAAACTTGAGCAATTTAAAGTGAATGGTATACAGGAAAACGAGAGTGTGATATTGTGCTATAAATAACATCTCAAGCTGTGCTGTAATAAAGGTGCAGACAGTTCCCTCCTATTTTCCATTTCCCGTTTCCAGCTATATCTATCTTCCTTGATCCTGTCACGAGATTTCAGTTTCCATAACAGGAACTATTATTGAACATGCTATCCGTTTTCACCCTGCAACAAAACTCCCATTTAGCATCGTCCCTGTGCAACGCGGCTACTTGTAGTATCATAAAAAACACCCGATTTTTCCTATTTCTGTTTTAAAAAAGCCTCGCACCAGGCATTGTTTCTTTAAATATAATTAATGCCCGAAGGCGATAATATATTTACTTTCGCAGATTTCATAAGATAGTAGAATGGAAACAGTTGTTTTGAATGTAAACCCGCCAGCAAAATCACGAATTGCTTTAACTGTTTTTTTCTTTATCTCCGGTTTCGGTTACTCTTCATGGGCTTCGCGGATACCTACCATACAACAACAATTGCATTTGAACGAGGCACAACTGGGTGCAGTATTGTTTGCTGCCCCGGTAGGGCTCTTACTCACGATGCCGCTTACCAGCTATTTATTGGGCCGGGTCAACAGCAGGAAAATTTTAATAACAGGCGCGGCGGCTTTTAACCTCGTTCTGTGTTTTCCCGGCTTTGCAACTCAAACCTGGCAATTGGCCGCAGCCCTCTTTTGTTTTGGCTCAACCCGCAACCTCATGAATCTTTCAGCTAATTCGCAGGCTGTAGGAGTACAACAACTGTACGATAAATCAATCATGACCACCTTTCACGGCATGTGGAGCCTTGCAGGTTTTGCCGGGGCTGCTTTCGGTTACCTGATGGTAACTTTCAATGTAGCCCCTGGCTATCACTTGTTGGCAGTAAGCCTGGTCCTGCTGCTGCTTTCCTTATATTTTTACTCCAATACACTTGACCAGGAACCTGTTCAACAGGGTAAAAAACCTATATTTTCCCTACCCGACAAACACCTGATGAAATTTGCCATCATCTGTTTCTGCTGTATGTCGTGCGAAAACACGATGTATGACTGGAGCGTGATCTATTTTCAAAAAGCAATTCATGCTTCAAACCCGGTTGCGACTTCAGCTTTCGTAATTTATATGGTAATGATGACGATTGGCAGGTTTACCGGCGACAAACTCGTAAATAAGATCGGAATTAAAAAGCTTCTCAATGCGAGCGGCTGGCTAATTTTTACAGGTTTATTTCTTGCCGTTCTTTTACCCAACCCTATTCCGGCAGCAGTGGGATTTGCCATGGTTGGACTAGGCGTTTCATGCATCGTCCCCCTTGTTTTTAGCCTGGCGGGAAGATCAAAAACAATGAGTAGCGGCCAGGCTCTCGCATCTATTTCTACGGTTGGTTACATCGGTTTTCTGATGGTTCCGCCGCTTGTTGGTTTTGTTGCCCAGGCTCTCAACCTTCGCTGGTCGTTTGGAATAATTGCATTATTAGGAGCGGTAATTATACTGATGGTTTCAAAGATCAGGGAAGAGGAATAACGTGTTTGATTAAAGCTTTTTACCTTTCACTTTAACTACTTTTTTGCTCTCCTGCCCTCCAGTATTTTATAGAAAGAACGGCTTCTGATTTCATCTAATGTAAGTCCCGTAGCTAACGCTTCTTCCTCTGTAATAGCTCCGCAGTTCATTGCTTTAAGAAAGAAATTAAGTAAACCCTGACCTGTTGCAGCGTCGTCAAAAATATCACCGGTAAGGGTTGAGATAGCAGCACGGTCAACAAAAGTTTTCAACCGAAATACTGCGTCTTCATAACTGCTTAAGAAGAAATTATAAGTAGCCGCGTAACGCATGGGTAATTGTGCAGGGTTCAAATCCCAGCCCTGGTACAGGCCATTAATGAGCGAATGAGTGGTATGATTGAAACCGTTTCTCCAGCCATTATGTACAGCTTCTCGGTTTTCCCTTTGTTGTTCGTAAGTAAGATCATCACCACGATGAGGTCCGACGGGCATAACGTTGGTTGCTCCGTCAGACAGAAAAATGCCGGTTCCGCCTAAAGCAACTTTGGTCATGTGATGAGCAAAGTCGCAAACAGGATGAGACATGGTTTGGTATTTTGCAGTGATGCCTGCAGAAGCGGTATAATCATAGGTGCCGAAATGCGCGGCTATGCACCGTCCTTCACTCGCTTTAATGATTCGCAGCAATGGGTTCCGGCCTTCATCGTCCATGATTATTTGGGTTGCCTCAACCATCGTTTCCATTTGCAATGTTCCCGGCAGCAGCTTGTTGGCTTTTTCAATTATTTCGAACAGCCTTACCAAGGTGATCATTTGCTCAGGTATGGTTACTTTGGGTAACATTACCACAAAATTTGGCGGCAAAGTTCCAGCGGTTCGTTGCAGCAATGTGGTAAGAAAAATGTCTAATGTTCGAACGCCCCGACATTTCAGATCCTCGGTAAAAGGTTTTATACGAATGCCTGTAAATGGCGAAATTGTTTTATTTCGCATGCCGGTAGCAAGTTCATTTGCTGCTTGTAGGGCTGTTGCATCTTCTTCGTCATCAGGCCTGTTTCCAAAACCATCTTCAAAGTCGATACGAAAGTCTTCAACCGCTTCAGTCTGCAGTTTTTTCACGATCTTTTTATAGACAGAATAAGATAGCCAGGCGTGTTCTTTTTTTCGGTCCGCCTCATCCAAAGCCTCCATCTTATTTGTTAGTGTTTCAATATCTTTTAATGAATGTGGCAAATGTTCATGCCCTTTTAACCGTAATACTTTGGCAAGTGTTACAAAATCCGGCGCATAAGTTTCCAGGTTTTGCAACGCTATCTCCCCCATTTTTACGCAGGTGTCCGACTTAAAAAGATTAGCGCCGCCATATACCGTATGAACCGGTTGCCTGTCGGGTTTGTCGCCAGGATAGGTTTGCTGAAATGTAAGGTTGGCAATTCTTAGGGTCTCGAGCAAGTTATCTTTTTCGGTGTCTTTAATAGAAAGGTTCATCAATGAAATAGGTATTTTTTAATGTAGGGGCGGGTCTTGATCTGTCTCTACACACAATTGTATTTTTAATTTTGGTACCGGCATTTGTTATTGGTGCATCATCGTTGCCACGCTCGGTTGACACGCAGTTTTTCATAGCATCCCGCAGTTTCCCCTGAGCTTGTCGAAGGGTGGCAATCCGTTCATCGGCAAACCGTCTTGCGACTGTTTTCATTCGGTAGGGACGGGTCGCGACCTCTCCCTAAACGCCACCTGCCCCTACATACGACCTGTCGTACACCGGCCTGCCCCTTCACACGCAATGCAAATAACAACGAGGTTAATTACGATCCCAAATATGTTGTATACCCAAACGGACTGATCAGCAATGGAATATGATAATGTTCATCACCTGTAATATCAATAATAATTTCAACATATGGGTAAAAAGTAGGCGTTTTATGTTTGTCGAAATAATCCTTTGTCTCGAAACGCAATTTATAAATCCCCCGCTGCAGCGTAAGATCTTCTTTTAGCAAATCCGTTATTCTTCCATTGTGATTTGTTACTCCCCACGTAAGTTCGGTCCATTCATCATTTTCTCCCTGGTATATTGAAACCCTTACACCCGCTACAGGCTTACCTTTTGATGTATCAAGAATATGTGTTGTTAGCTGGCTCATACAAATCGTTTTAAAAGCTTGTTACAGGTTAATTTACCCTCTGATAATTTTAATGTATGCAAAACAGTTATTTCTAACGCACTTGCCATTAGTTTTTATACTGCTGTTTTGTAATTGAATATCTCTCATCACGCTTATACAAAAAGTTTTTCCAACCTTAATTTCGTGATCTTTATTTGTTCTTCAGCAGCAATCTCTATTTCATCTGCGGCGCTGTTAGGTAATCTTGAACGAAGTATGTTCAACATCTCTTCCGCAGATTTACCTGTTGCGCAAACTATAAAAATATAACCGAACTTTTTCTCATATGCTTCATTTCCTTTTGCCAGTTCTTCCAGTATTTTTTCTGATGCAATATTTACTGAAGATTGTTCATTTGAAGCAAGGTGAGCGGTACTCGCGAATTTCTTTTTCAAGGAATTGATGTCACCAATTTTAGGATGATGTTGAAATGCTTCCAGCCAATCCAGCTCTATGCACTCCCGCCATTTTTCTTCTGCAGTCTCTTCAAGGTCAACAAGGTCTTTGAAAGGAGGTTCGGCCATCATTTTATTTACCCATGTAGCAGAACCACAGCATTGGGTAAGAAGGGCCTTCTTCCTTTCGATGCTTAAATGTTCGAATTCTGCTATTTTCATAAGATGGGGCGATGGTGAACAATGTAGTTTACTTAACGGATTGTCTGTTTTAATGCAGTTGCGAATTAAAAATAGTTAGAGTTGTCCATGTTGTACTGATCCTATTGGTTTTTCTTTTCTTCGTGGTAAAAAAAGAAGCAAAAAAATCAATCCCGATAGCAATCACATAGCAGTGACATAGCAATCGGGAATAGAAAAGGCGTTAGTTCCAGTCCTTGTCCTTTATTAATACAGACTTATCCTACATTGTCAAAATGCCTGCAAATGCCTGAACCTTCAGGTTTACCTTTTACAGTTAATAGTTGCGCGTAAAAAAATGCATGAAAAACGAATGCTGAAGCTACAGTAGCACTGCCGCCTAATCCCGGCGCAAGGAAAGAAACGGGATGCAATCGTTTCTTTTTTGATTTTTCGTCGCCTGTCCCTATTTTTTATCAGGAGTTACTTTCTTCGACCGGGACAGGGTGAACTGCCGCGCTGAATAATGCTTTACGGTACAAGCGAGCGTGGCAACAAAAGGTTAATAGAATTACTCACGCCGGCTACCAAAAAATTCCTAATTCCCTAATTCCTCACTTTTTACCTGTTGCTTTCTTACGACTTGCTACTTACATCTTACTACTACTCACACTATGGTCGGAAACCTGTTTACATTCTTATAGTAAATGTATACGGCTGGTTCCTTTCCCATAGCCGTAAACCATTGCTGGCAATAAGGCGCCATCCATATAGAGTCTCCTTTTTTTACGGGATACCATTGATTGTCTAACATGTAAATACCCTGTCCCTGCAGGTACATGAGACCGTGCTCCATGATATGCGTTTCAACCAGTGGAAGATGGCCGCCAGGATCGTAAGTGAAAATATTTACGGCCATATCGAACTTATGATCGTCGGGCAATAAAACCTGCAAGCGAAGAGCAGGATCGCCGAGGTAAGCGGGACCGGCAACATTTGCGGCATCACCAAAAATTACAGGAGGAACATCGTAACCTTCAAGATACTCGTACACCTTATGAAAAGTAAGTAATTGCGTTGCCTGCAGATGGCTTTCGAAAGCATATTCTTTTTCTATGGGAACGTAAACGAACTGGCCTTTGGTCAAAACGCGGGTTTCATCATCTACCGTTGCAGTGCAATGACCATCAATAACGTAAAAAAAGATTTGCGACGACTTTGTCTTACCCTTGAGCTTTCCATCTTTATTAAACCTGATAAATGTTTGACAAAGGTTCGCTCCCATATCTTCGTTGACGATGACATTAACGGTGCAATTGGTCCAGCCGGGCACACTGCTGTTGATATATCCATCGGGGCTGATGATTGCATGGTTGCTTTTTACAACTGATCTTGTAAGGGCTGAGATTTCCATTGGTTACTGGTTATAATTTGATGCTAAATTAAGGATGAAGTTATCGGCTACTTTAACTGCTGCAGTTATGTCTGTTATTTCCACGTCTTCAAGCGGGCTATGACTGATACCTTTATAGCAACGCACGAATATCATAGAAACCGGGCAGATGGCCGAAAGTGGAACGGCGTCGTGACCAGCGCCACTTACCAGTTCCACAACTTCATATCCTGCATTTTTTATAGATTGATGCAGGGTGTTATTCAGATTTGGATCACAGGCTACGGGGTCGGTTTCCTGTATGATATTCCAGGTGCAGGCGATATTGCGGTTGGTACAAATCTCGGTTATGATCTTTTTTAAGGCATTGCAGGCGAAGGAAAGACGCACTTCATCGGCGCTCCTGATATCCAATGAGCACTTTACCTTGCCCGGGATTACATTGCTTGCTGCATCCACAATTTCAAGTTTACCAACAGTGGCAACAATATTTGTTTTGTGGTCTATTGCAAATTCCTCAATACCCGAAATGCATTCTGCTGCGCAACATAACGCATCGTGTCGTTTGCCCATAGGCACTGTGCCGGCATGACCGGCTACGCCGGTAAAAACAAGTTCAATTCTTTGCTGGCCGGCTATAGCTGAAACAAGCGCAACAGGAATATTTGCATCATACAAAACCGGCCCCTGTTCTATATGAATTTCAAAATATCCCAACAGGTCTTCCTTTAATGCGTCGTCACTTAACCGGTTCTCGTTTCCGCCAAGCTTTTGAATAACTTCTTTTAACGTCACGCCATCTTTGTCTGCCTTATCTAACAGACTTGTTTCAAACGAACCTGCAATTGCCTTGCTACCTAAATAAGTAGAATGAAAGCGAACACCTTCTTCATCGCAAAAGGCTATCAGCTCAATATTAAACGGTAATTGAATTTTGTTTTCAGCAAGGTTTTCAAGCAGGTCTAATCCCATAATCACGCCTAAAGGACCGTCAAATTTCCCTGCATTTACGACTGAATCAAGGTGGGAAGCGATAATGAATGTTTTTGCGATTGGATTTTTACCTGGTAATCTTCCTCTTACATTCCCTATATTATCGGTTCTTGTTTCAAGGCCTGCAGTGCGCATCCACGATTCAACTTTTTCCCTTGCCTCTATAAACGCATCCGAACCGTAGGTACGCGTCACGATTCCTGGTTCTTCAGTTATTTTTGCAAGTTCATCAATACGTGCCAGTATTTCATTTGCCCTTTCCTGGTAATTGCTCATCCGTTCCTTGTTATAATGTTTCCTTTGTTTGGTTCTGTAAAAGCACCTTTATCAAAGACCTTTACGCCTTGCAAATAAGTTTGTTCAACTACACCCGCCAACATTTCATTTAAATACGGCGTTACTTTATGCTTATGCTGAATAAGATCTTCAGTTACGGTGAAAGTTTTTTCATCGTCAAAGACAATTAAATCTGCATCAAAGCCTTTGGCTATTTTTCCTTTTGTGCTGGCTCTCCCTGCAAGCTTTGCCGGATTTACACAAAGCCATTTTACCAGTTCCTGCAAACTACCGCCTCTTTTTTTAGCTGCTGTCCATAACACGGGCAACGCAAATTGCAGAGACGATATTCCTCCCCATGCTTTTGTAAAATCGCCGCTTTCGAGTTCTTTTATAGCCGGAGGAGCCGGAGAATGGTCGGTAGCAACAAAGTCAATTATACCATCTTTTAAAGCCTGCCATAGCTGCTCATTGTTGGCTTTTTCACGAATAGGCGGGGCACATTTAAAAGCTGTATTGCCATCAGGTATTTCTTCTGCATTAAAA
Organism: Segetibacter sp.; assembly: GCA_028288485.1. Classification (GTDB taxonomy): domain Bacteria; phylum Bacteroidota; class Bacteroidia; order Chitinophagales; family Chitinophagaceae; genus Segetibacter. The sequence goes on along the minus strand of JAQBNO010000045.1, from coordinate 67,241 downwards.
TATAAATAATGCTGCGCTGTTTCAACCGTTAAGGGTAATGCTTTAGATTTCGCCTTCGCAATTGCTTCAATAGAATTGGCTGAAGACAAATGGACAATATGCACGCGACAATTCAACTCTTCACACAACCGTATCATCATTTCAATGGCCTTATCCTCCCATTCTTTTGGCCTCGAAGCTACGTATTGCTGATACGAATTCACGTTTGACCTTTCAAGCTTCACCTCACCCGTTAGCTCGCAATGAACCAATAACGGCAAATCATACTTTGCAATTATTGGCATTGCCTTTCTCAAATCTTCTTCTGTTACGTTAGGAAATTCACCTATACCGGAGTGTGTGAGGAATGCTTTAAACCCCAATACTCCTCTTTCAATTAAAGGTTCAATATCTTTCTCATTGCCAGGAACCAGTCCACCCCAAAAGCCAACATTTGCATGAATTTTATTTTTTGCCGCAGCCAGTTTTTCGTTGAATGCTTTTGCTGTTGTTGTTACAGGCGATGAATTTAGGGGCATATCTATTAAAGTGGTAATTCCGCCGGCAATTGCAGCTTTAGTTGCGGTTTCAAAACCTTCCCATTCAGTTCGTCCCGGTTCATTTATATGCACATGCGGGTCTGTAACTCCGGGCATTAAAAGCTTATCTCCTACATCAATTACTTTAACGAAAAAGCTTTCGGGTAAAGTCTCAACCACATCAGTTATAACGCCGTTCTTTATTAAAACAAAAGCTGCTTTAACATGCTCCGGCGTTACTACACGATAACTTTTAATTGCAAATTCATCCATATTCAGACCTGCTTATTGAAGATTTCAGCTTTTAGTAAAAATAAAGCAACTAATGCTTTAAATTGACACGATTATAGGCAGCACCAATACAAATAACATGAAAACCAGGTTAGAGAAAAACACTTACGGGAAAAACAGGATCAATTTATCGAAAATTATCCGGCACAAGGACTACCATGAGTTCAGGCAAATTTCTGTAGACGTTGCTTTGGAGGGAGACTTTGAAACTGCGCATACGGTAGGAGATAATTCAAAAATATTACCCACAGATACTCAGAAAAATACAGTATATGCTTTGGCTAAAGATCATTTTATTGATAGTATTGAAGCCTTTGCCATATACCTGGCCAACTATTTCATCTCAGAAAATCCACAGGTATCGCAGGCCACTATTGAAATAACAGAACATTTATACGGCCGTTTAACTTTTAACGGGGAAGCACATCCCCATGCTTTTGTTAGCAGCGGAAATGAAAAACATATTGCACAGGTAATTCAAAACGTTGAGGGCGTTTCTATTTCGTCGGGAATAAAAGATCTGTTGATACTAAAAACCACAGACTCAGCTTTTGAAGGATATATTAAAGACAAACTGACCACTTTAAAAGAAACCAGTGACCGCATCTTGGCTACTCAACTTGAAGCTACATGGACCTATGATCCTTCCGCGATAAACTTTACCCAAACATACGAGTTGATCAGGCAGCAACTTTTAAAAACCTTTGCTTTTCATAAAAGCTTGTCTGTTCAACAAACGTTGTATGCCATGGGTGAAGACATTTTAAAAGAAAATGAACAGGTAAAAAAGATCAGCATGATAATGCCAAACAAACATCATATTCCATTTAACCTCGAACAGTTTGGAATGGAGAATAAGAATGAAATTTTTATTGCAACAGATGAGCCGTTTGGGTATATAACGGGAACGGTAGTGAGGGATGTCTGAACCCGGATTAGTGGGATGCGTGGGATTAGGGGAAATGGAAAATTTGAAAAATAAGTTTTCGATAATTATTTGCCCCTGACTGTAAGGCATTGGATAACAATAAGAACTGGTGAGGTATTGGTGATTTGTTCGTATTCCTCGCGAGAAAAAAAAAATATCTGACGAGACAGAACGGATATTATCAAATCCGGCTATGGTTAAAAAACTTGATCAAAGCAGAAAAGATATGCTTGAAGGCAAGGGAGTAAAAATAGAAGTTGAAGACTTATGGAAGTAATACTTCAACCAAAGGCATTGGAAGGCCTTACATTTTTAAAAAAATCAGGGAACCAAAAAATCCAGGAACCAATAACAATTCTAATCCTATCAATTCAACAAACACCTTTTGAAGGAATTGGCAAGCGCGACCATTGATGTTGGTTCCAACAAAACAAATTCGACGTACTTTCAGGGACTATAAAATATGAAAACCGGTACAATAATAACTTTACGCTATTTTGTTCATTGCCGCTAACATCATTCGAATTTCACCATAAGTTATTTCTTCAGGTAAATTATCTTTCAAAATCCTCAGGCTCTCTGGTCCAAATAATTCAGCAGCTTTTTTTATAACCTGTTGCTTGTGGGGTAGCACGAAATCCTCTATTTCCAGTTCACCCTGCGAAATATAGTAACTTAAGTGCGTTTCGATAGTATTGAGTGAAAGATTTCTTTCTTCTGCAATTTGCGCAATCGTTTTACCTTCTTTATGCATCTTAAAAGAAAGGCGTTTTGTATCTGAAGCACGTTCATTTGCAGAAGACGTCTTTTGTTTCCTTTCTCTTTTTGGTTGCCTTAATTCAATTCTCGTTTGAAGGTTATTTTCGCTACAATAATCCTGCACCGTTTCTAAAAAAGAGTTCCCATACTTCTCGGCTTTATATGCGCCAAAACCCGATATTTTTAAAAGGTCATTTGTATTCAGCGGAAGATAAGTTGCAAGATCGAGCAATGTACTATCACTAAAAATGATATAGGAAGGAACGTTCTCTTCCCGGGCAAACCTGTTACGTAGCTGTTTAAGCGATTCAAATAATTCTTTCTCGTATGTATGTTGCTGGTAAATTTCCGGCTCTTTCGCAATTTCTACATGTACCGGCGCCGACAGATACACTTTTTGTTTTTGGTACAATACCGCCCTGCTTTTTTCGGTAAGTTTTGCGACCGGGTATTCGCCATCGCTTAAAGCCAGGTAATCGTAATATATCAGCTCCTTTGCATAATGGATCCATTCCTCTTTTGATGCATCCTTGCCTATGCCATACACCGAAAGCTTTTTATGTTCCTCTTTGATTTTTTCATTATTACTTCCCTTTAAAATATCTACGATATACCTTACACCGAACCTTTCGTTTACCCTGGCCACCGTACTCAAAAATTTTTGCGCGATTACGGTGCAATCCTTTAAAACCGGTTTGTTTAAACAGGTATCGCAACTGCCACAATAATCTTCAGCATCTTCACCAAAATAGTTCAGGAGAAACTTTCTTCTGCAGGTCTTTGTTTCGCAAAACCGGCTCATCTTATCAAGCTTTTGAAGCATGATCTTTGTCTGAGCCGCATTGCCTTCTACTTCGGCAAACTTTTTCAATTTCATTACATCGCCTGCACCATAAAAAAGTATCGCTTCACTATGTAATCCATCTCTGCCGGCCCGCCCGGTTTCCTGGTAATACCCTTCAATATTTTTGGGAAGATCAACATGCACTACAAACCGCACATTACTTTTATTGATGCCCATTCCGAAGGCAATCGTTGCTATCATTATTTTTATATCGTCCCGCAAAAACTTGTCCTGCCTTTCGTCCTTCAGATTTTTTTCAATTCCTGCATGATAGGCTTCCGCATTAAAACCATCACTTTTTAAATCTTCAGCAAGACGTTCAGTTGCGGCCCTGCTTAAACAGTAAATAATTCCGCTATCGTCTTTGTGTTGCTTTAAATAGCTTACCAACTCGTCGTAATAATTACTTTTTGGCTTTACGTAATAGTAGATGTTAGGGCGGTTAAAACTGTTCTCAAAAACTTTATACTCAGTAAAATGAAGCTTATGAATGATGTCCTGCTTGGTAAGATCATCTGCTGTAGCTGTTAATGCAATCAGGGGAATGCCGGGAAAGCTTTCCTTCAACTGGCCTAATATTAAATATTCCGGCCTGAAATCGTGCCCCCATTGCGATATACAATGTGCTTCATCCACCGCAAATAACGAAACCTGTATTTGCTTTAAAAACCCGAGGAATTGTGTTTCGTTACCCATTAAACGCTCCGGGGCCAGGTATAATAACTTCAGCCGGTTAGCCTGTAACTGTTTAAAAATAAAAGATTGTTCAGCCGGACTTTGTGTACTGTTTAAAAAAGCCGCTTCAATACCGTTCACCTTTAGTGCATCTACCTGGTCTTTCATTAATGCGATTAACGGACTTACCACTATGGTCACACCGGGCAGGCACAAAGCAGGAACCTGGTAACATAAGCTTTTACCTCCACCCGTGGGCATCAGTACCACAGAGTCGTTTCCGGCTAAAACGTGTTCAACTATCTCCTGCTGGTTATGGCGAAAGGAATCGTAACCAAAGACTGTTTGAAGAATTTTTTGAGGATTGGGAGAGATAGTCATAAATAATAAATACGCGATAAAAGTAAGGCGCATCTTTTTTAAAGAGAAGTTTTTTTGTGTACTTAGCAGAGGTATTTCTGTTCGGCTTTTGTTGCGTCGCTCACTTGTACGTCCAGTTATTAATGGGCTGCCTGGAGGGCTGGAAAAATAAACGAATAAAAAAATGACTTATCTCAAGAAGATTTTGTCCCTTTAAATCAATAATTGTTTTCAAAACTAATCATCTTCATTCAAGCATTTCCATAATGTTTCCATTGCAAAAATTTAAATAAAGGTGAATTAGGATCAGTTTCACGTCTAATTTTAAATTTGAAGCAGTGTTATTGTCCATTTTTCACCTTAATGATTTGGGCAGCGATGCTTATGGCAATTTCTTCAGGAGTTTGGCTATTAACAGGCACACCCACAGGAGCATGAATTTTTGCTAAAAGAGCTTCGTCAATTCCTTCTTCCCGATAGGTAGTAAACATCTTTTCAATTTTCTTTTTACTTCCTAATATTCCAAAATATTTAAACTCTTTATCCATTAATGCACGTACTGTTGTATCATCTGTCCGGTAGCCTACAGTCATTACCACCACATATTGGCTGGAGCCAGGAGGAATTAAAGTTCTCAACTCACCGTAATCTTTTACAATGAGCTTTTCTTGAACAAACTCGTTTTCTGAAAAAATGTTCAGGCTTTCCCGGTCATCGTACAGGTGCATACAAAAATCCATAGTACTCATCAATTTACTTAGAGCCAAAGCACAATGTCCGGCCCCGATAATATAAAGATGGTTTTTGTACCCAATTTTCTCTTCGTAAATCCAATCTTCCTTTTTTTCACCCAACCTCTCAAATCTTATATCCACTTCGGGAATTTCTTCAGCAAATGACATCACTGTGTCAGATAATGTAAGCTGGCCACTTTTATTATTCTCAATACAGCCAATTATTTTGTTTACAGCATTAAACTCTTCATCCCTTACTCTATACACTAAGTTGGTCTGTTCACCCGAGCAGATCATTCCGCTTTGAAATTGTAGTGAAGCTTTATCATGGATTTGTTTGTAGATCTCATAGCCTTCATAATTATCTTTGAGCTTCGATTTCGCCATCTCCACAAACTTATGCTCCATTATTCCACCCCCGATAGAACCCACCATTTCACCCATTGCATTTACAGCCATACAAAAACCTTCCCTGCCAGGACTACTGCCAAAGCTTTCCAGCACATAAAGAAGCATTACCGGAACATTTTCCTGCAGACTTTTACTGATCAACTTCCAAACAGCTAACTTTTTTTTCATCAATTACTTCTCCTTTAAATGCTGTTTGCAATGTTGACTGAAGTTGCAAGAAAATCTTTCTCACTCCCCTTTAGGGGTCGGGGGTTTGAGTACAACGCCATCAACGTTTTCTCGGGAGTCATTGGTGCATTAAATGCAATAACTGCAGACGGATTAAAAGCTTTGATTGCATTTCTGACAGCAAAAAAAGCCCCGATACCATACATCAAAGGTGGTTCCCCCACCGCTTTTGAACGAAAGATGGCGACGTTATCTATATCTGTTTGAAGAAAATTGATTTCTATTTGCTTTGGAACGGAATAAATATCGGGGACCTTGTAAGTTGACAAAGCATTCGAACGCAAACGCCCTTCTTTATCATAAATAATTTCCTCCATTGTCATCCAACCCATTCCCTGCACCAGCCCGCCTTCTATCTGCCCTCTGTCAATCGCCGGGTTCATAGTAGTGCCAAAATCATGAACAATTTTTACAGCATCAAAGCTATAAGTGCCACGAAGGCAATCTACGGTTACTACAGTTATTGCAGTTCCATAAACATGGTAAGCGAATGGATGGCCCTTTTCTTTCGACTTATCGAAATAAATTTCTGGCGTAGCATAGTGTGCATGTTCTGACAAGCTAACGCGTTTTAAATAAGCTGCCATTACCAGTTTCTTCCATTCCAATCCCGTCTTTTCACCATTTGCGTATACAAATTCATCCTTAAGCACAATCTTCTCAACTGCTACATCCAACTCTTCCGCTGCCACTTTTTTCAACCGATCTGCAATAGCGGTACAGGCCATAAAGGTTGCTTTACCGTTAAGATCGGCAGTAGCGCTTGCAGCCGATGGAGATGTATTGGCAATCCGGCTGGTGCTGGCAGGCTGAATTCTAACCTTATCCGAACCTATAGAAAATACATGGGCAGCTACCTGCAACATTTTGGTAGTCACCCCCTGTCCCATTTCAATCGCCCCCGTACTCACGCTCACGCTTCCGTCAGTATAAACATGTACCAAAGCTCTCGCCTGGTTCATCGAGGTATTGGTAAACGAGATGCCAAAACAAACAGGCATAAAAGAAATACCCTTTTTATTGAGCTTGTTCGACGCATTAAATCCTTCGACTTCTTTCCGTATCTCGCCAATATTATAAATTGTTTCGGCCTTGGTCCAGCACGCCTGCGCTTCACTTACCGCTATTTGACCGTACGGGAATTCATCCCCCGTTTTATTCAGATTTTTCTTTTGTATCACACACGCATCTACACCTATACTCTCTGCTGCTTTTGCTATTGCTGCTTCCATTACAAACTTCGCCTGCGGACCACCGAAACCCCTGAAGGCGGTGTTTGGAGGCAAATTCGTACGACAACTATAAGCAGTTGCTCTTACATTCGGAACAAAGTAGGTACTAGTGCAATGAAATAAAGTTCTTTCCATTATTGCCGGCGACAAGTCTGCAGCCGCACCAGCATTTTGATAAAAATCCGCTTCATAAGCAACCATCTTCAAATCCTTATCAAGCCCAATTTTAAAGTCAGTTGAGTAAGGATGGCGCTTTCCCGTCATAGCCATATCTTCCATTCTACCAAGGCAGTACTTCACCGGCTTTTTCAAATGAAAAGCGGCAAGTGCACATAAAGCAGCCCAAACATTTGCCTGGTCCTCCTTACCGCCAAAACCGCCACCAAGTCGTATTACATCTACCTCTACCTGGTGCATTGGCACTCCAATTACCCTGCATGAAGCAAACTGTGTAGCTCTCGGACTCTGGGTAGAAGAATAGATCTTCAAACTGTTGTTCTCCTGCGGAATTGCATATGCGCCCTGTGTTTCAATATATAAATGCTCCTGCCCGTTCGTATCTGCAACGCCTGAAAAAATATATTCGCATTGTCCCCATGCAGCCTCTGTATCACCTAAGCTAAACGTTCTTGGCGGAACGATCAATTCACCTTTCGCCTGCGCTTCACGAGGATCAGTTATAATTGGTAAAGGATCAATATCAATTTTAATTTGCTTAACCGCAGCCTTTGCGATCTCATCTGTTTCCGCCACCACAAAAGCGACTGGCATTCCACAAAAATGCACTTCATGCTCAGCCAATAGAGGTTCGTCCTGTACAATTCCGCCAATCTGGTTTTCTCCGGTTATATCCTCATAAGTAAAAATCCTTATTACACCCGGTATCTGCTGTGCAACCGAAACATCCAAAAATTTAATCTTTCCGTGAGCAATCGGCGAAGGAAAAGCAGCACCAAATAAAGTGCCCTGAACGAGTGGAATATCATCTATGTAAATAGACTCTCCCCTTGTATGTGTTCGCGAATCTATATTTCTCATTAATTATTTTTTTGGTAGTCAGCGTCCCCATTTCTTTTCGACATCGTTGCGTCGCACACTTGTACTTCTGCATTCTATTCGCCGGAGAACCACGAAGACGCAACGAATAGTAAGTTGCACAAAGTGTTAGTGAAACTTATTTCCTTCGTGTATTAGTATTTCCAAAATCGCCATTCAAACAACCAATAATTTTTCAATCTTTAAATCGGGAAACAGGGTTATAAAATGCGCCTTGATCAACTGGCTTAACAATAAGCTTTTGTATGTTGCTGTTCCCCTTGTATCGCTGATTGGGCTTATCTCTGCCTGCGCTATACCTGTTGCTTCTAGAATCAATTCTTCGTTTAATAATTCACCGGTTAAGAATGCAGATGTTTTGGCCAAATACACTGGTATGGGACCCACTCCCCCCGCAGAAATACTTGCTTCGGTTATTACATTATTAGTGGTTGTTACCAGCATTGCAGTATTTACACTTGCTATGTCCAGGTTAGTACGCTTGCTTACTTTTTCAAAATTGAAAAGTTGGTTCCGCGCCGGAAGCTCGAACCAGACCCGCTCAATGTATTCTTCCGGTTTTTTATCCAGTTGCTTATATCCTTTATACATTTTTCTAAGAAAGATTTCTCTTGATGTGTAGCCATCACTTAAAACGATTCTAGCGTTTAACGCCAGAAAGAAAATAGTAAAATCACCAATAGGAGAGGCATTGATAAAGTTTCCGGCAATAGTCGCCATATTGCGGATAGGCGTTGATGAAACAAGTTTTACCTGGTTGTAAAAGGCGGGAAAGTATTCCTGTATAACTGGCGACTCCTGCAAATCAGTAACAGTAACCGACGGACCAAGAATACATTTATTACCATCTTTGACTATTTGTTTTAAACCCGCATTACAAAACATAAAATGGATATCAGCATACTTCATTTCGTCGTGCTTCTGTACATAAAGGTCTGTACCGCCACCAACAAAAGAGGCAAGCTTATTTTCCTGCTTTAGGTCGCCGTTTAACTGCAGCGCCAAAGCTTTCAACCTTTCTTTTATTGTTGCGAAATAAGAGGGAAGAATACTTTTTTCCGTAACAAATTGTAAAGGTTCTTCTTCACACCTGTTCGCCAACAACACACTCACTTGTGAAGCTGCCCGTTCAATTGACTTGTAGCCTGTACAACGGCAGATATTTCCATCAATTGATGCAATAGCATTTTCGGCAGTAGCTTCTTTTTTGCTTAAACAAAAACCAGCCAATGAAATTACAAAACCGGGTGTGCAAAAGCCACACTGCGTAGCAGAGCAATCCGCCATTGCTTGTTGCAGCGGGTTAAGTTCGTGCATATTTACACCTTCTATAGTTACTACATGTTTACCATGTACATTTCCCAAAGGGGTGAGGCACGAAGTAAAAGAGCGATAGTCGACTTCTTCATTTTTCAGTTCACCAACCAAAACTGTACAGGCGCCGCAATCACCTTCACGGCAGCCGATTTTAGTTCCCGTCAAATGTTTTTCGTACCGCACAAAGTCGAGCAGCAACATACCGGGAGGCAGCGCGGTTTTAACTTCTTTATCATTTAAAATGAAACTTATCAAAGGAAAGTCGAATTGCTTTCTTTAAAATTAAGACAATTGGATGAATGAAAAGTCGGTCGACTACATTTGACTGTTAAAAGATGGTTGAACTTATCGTACAACGAAAACAAAGTGGGATTGAATATTTGTATAAACACAGGTTTTGCTACGAGCGGCGAAAAATGCTTAATTGAATATTTGCAGATGAACGTACTGCAACCCTTCGACTTTGCTCAGGGTAAAAACTGCTACGCTCCGTTCAATTAATAACTTAAAAGTTGAACTGAGCGTAGCAACGACGTTTAACCGGAGTGGAAACGCCTGGAACAAAAAATCATATAACCATAAGGCTGCATCCCCTGATATCACTGTTATCCCGGCGACCTGCCACTTCAAAACTTCCATCTTCGAGTATTTTCCCAACATCGTCGGTAGCAATGAAACTGCAGCTGTGAATATTTGCAAGGTCTATTACATTTATCAATCCCCTGCCCTTTTCTGTAATTAATAACGGGTCATCTTCATCTCTCACCAGCACTTTCATCCATGGAACGGTATTAAAAATGCCTTCGCCAAAGGAATAGCCCTGCGATAGCAGTTCGGTCATTCCATATTCTGAATGAATAGCCGGCAGGTTGAATTGCTTTTGTAACAATGAATGAACTTCTTCCCTGATCATTTCGCGGCGCCGGCCTTTCATTCCACCCGTTTCCATTATAGTCGTGTATTGAAGTTGCATGGGAAACTGCTCGGCAAAATCAAGCAGGGCGAAGGTTACTCCTATCAGTAAAGTTTTTTGCTGCTTTGCCTCCAGTTCTTTTAAAACGGTGGCAAGCGTATCAAACTCGTATAGATAGAAACCGCTCTTTGAGTGTCCTGAAAGTTTTATTAATTCTTCCACCATCGTTATTAAAGAAGAGCCTTTTCTTTCGAGGTAAGACGGCAGCAAGCCTATAATGCACCATTCAGTAAGATCTCCATAAAACAGGTTAAATCCTTTGGTAAAACTTTGAGTATATATAGCGGATTGTTTTACAAAGTGCTTACTGTTAATCGTCCCGGTGGTTCCACTGCTTTCGAAGACCAGTTCGGGAACATAGTTTCCCGAAATAACATCGTGCGTCTTAAAGAAAGAAACAGGAAGGAAAGGAATTTGAGTAAGCTCTTTTACCGCCGTCACGCTAACGTTCAGCGCATCCACCCACCGCTTGTAAACCTTATTCTCCCGGTACTGGTATTTAAAAATTTCTATTGCAACGTCTCCGAAAGAATTAGCTGAGACTGACAAAATATTGTTAACAATCGCTTCCACTACTACTTATCCATCAAGGGTTTTAACTAAATTTGAAATGTAAACGAAACAAATGACCACAAAGATATTGCTAACAATCTTTATAATAGGCGTTTTAACGGGCTGCGGCAAAGACGGCGTAGATTCAAGACCTACTTTAAAAATAAAATCTGTAAGTAATGATATTGTTCCGCTAAACGGAACATTGTCATTCGAATTTGATTTCACTGACCTCGAGGGAGATGTCAGCGATACACTGTACATGAAAAAAATCAGGTTAAATAAAAGGATCACTCCTACTATAAGAGATTCTTTTAAGTTAAAAGTGCCGGATGCACCAAGTAAACAAAAAGGCATTCTGAGAGTAGAGTTAGGTTACCAGAACTTTTTAATAACCGGCAATCCCCCCGGCACCCCTGAAAATGATACCCTTCTGTTTAGATTCGTTTTGAAAGATAAAGCCAACAACAAAAGCGATACAGCAATCAGCGAGCAAATAGTTATTATACGACAATAAGCCGCTGTTGAAGAATTTAACCCGGTGGTTTTTTTATGGCAATTTCTTCTTAGGAATTTATGCAGTGTTACTATGTATCGAAACAAACCTGCTCGTCGATGTTTCGGTGAATAAAGTTCCTTTTTACCTGTTTATTTTTTTTTGCACCTGTATTTATTATACAAGGATCTATGTTAGAAGCGTAGGTGCAAAAAATTATAATGAACGAACGTTGTGGTACCGGAGTAATTTGCTACAGATAAAGAGAACGCTTTATTTTTTTAAAATTTCAGCAGTTCTGTTAGCGGTCTTTCTTATTGCCACAAATTTCCATTTCCTTATACTACTCTCACCTCTTCAACTTGCTTTTATTTTTCTATTCCCGCTAATTGCAGCGTGGTATACTTTTTCTTCACCTTTCCTGGGATTAAAGAAAATAAGGCAAACCGGCTGGATAAAACCGTTTATCGTTGGTTTTACCTGGGCCGGTTGGGTAACTGTTTACCCGCTCCTTTTGTTCCAATTACAAAATGAAAACCGCGATAATATCCCAATTTTACCATCACTGCTCTTGTTTGTACTTAACTTTTTGCTCTTCTCTACTAATGCCGTCATCTTCGATATAAAAGATTATCGCAACGACTTTTTGCACCGACTAAAAACACTGCCGGTAATATTTGGCATCAGGAACACCTTTCGTTTTGTACTTGTTCCACTAATCATTTTAAACCTTACTGTGTTTTTTATCTTCCGTTGGCAGCAACATTTTTCCGTCTGCCAAACTTTAATTCTGCTAATTCCTTATTTGTTCCTGGTTATAATTACAATGCAGTACCGGAAGCAAAGAAGTGTTTTATATTATCTTGTGGTCGTTGATGGCCTTGTATTTGTGAAAGCTCTGTGTGGAATAACCAGTATATTATTATTAAAAAAATAGAAATGTCGAAATCAAAAAAAGAAAAAAAAAACGAACCAACTATATTGAATGCTGCTTCCCACACTTTTTTACGTAATTATCTAAATAATCCTTCCCCCGTAGGTTTCGAATTTGGTGGGCAAAGAATTTGGCTCGATTACCTGCAACCTTATATTGATGAAAAGTTTGTTGATCCTTACGGAACTGCCGTAGGTATCATCAATCCAAACCAGCCTTTCAAGGTGGTTATTGAAGCTCACGCAGATGAAATAAGCTGGTTTGTAAATTACATTACCGATACCGGCCTGATCTATTTAAAGAGAAATGGCGGAGTTGATCACCAGATCGCCCCGAGCAAACGAGTGATTATTCATGGTAAAAACGGCCCCGTTAAAGCTGTTTTCGGTTGGCCCGCGATTCACACACGTCTTTCAAATCCTGAGCAAAAAGAACCACAGCCAAAAGTAGACAACCTGTTTTTAGATTGTGGCGCAAGAAACAAAAAAGAAGTGGAAGACCTGGGCGTTCATGTAGGCGCAGTGATTACTTATGACGAAGGTTTCGAAGAATTGGCGTACGACTATTACATCGGCCGCGCAATGGATAACCGCATCGGGGGATTTATGATTGCGGAGGTAGCGAGGTTACTGAAAGAAAATAATAAGCAGCTTCCCTACTCTTTATATATCGTAAATGCCGTGCAGGAAGAAATTGGTTTAAGGGGTGCAGAAATGATTGCACGAAGAATTAAACCTAACGTAGCCATCATCACCGATGTTACGCACGACACCACTACTCCTATGATCAATAAAATGATTGAAGGCGATTGCAGCTCGGGCAAAGGTCCGTCTCTTGCTTATGGCCCTGCTGTTCACAACAAACTTTTAACCTTCGTGCAGGATGTTGCTGAAAAGTCTGAAATACCTGTTCAGCTAAGAGCAATCAGCCGCAGTACCGGAACCGATACCGATAGCTTTGCTTATGCAAACGACGGCTGTCCCTCTGTGTTAATTTCCATTCCACTTCGTTATATGCACACGACGGTCGAAATGCTGCACAAAAACGATATTGAAAACACTATTAAGCTGATGTATGAAACGTTGCTGACATTAACGCCCCAAACAAACCTGAATTATTTGTAAGAAGCGACATTTAAATCGAAACCTGCACATAAATTTTGTAACTATGCGGAGTGTAACTTATCTCCGCATTTTTTATGTTCCTACAAAAGGTTTACAAACATAGCAGGTGGCTGTTTTTAATCATGATATTCTTTGTTGCCGCGCAGTTATTTATCAATTTCAAGCAGGGACTAGTGATATCGCCTTTTTATCATTATGGCATGTTCAGCGCAGTGTCAAAACTAAAAGATTCGTACGAAATAATTGAGGTGCAGCAAAATGGAAAAATGCTTCGTGGGCAGGATTTTTCCATCCAGGAATGGGATAAAATCATGCTTCCTTTGCAATACTACGCTGGCATTAACAGCAATAATAAATTGTTCAGGACAGATATTAAAAGACTCCTTACAAAACTTCATCTATCAGCAAACGACAAAAACTTCCTGCTGCAATGCAATTACCAGCAATTTGAAAACTGGTATAAAAACTACCTCGCACAAATTACAAATCAACCTACGAACACTTTAAATATCTGCTTTCACCAATATCGTTTTACTTCAAATAAATTAATCGCAACAGACTCCGTTACTGTGCTTTCGCAACAATGCAATTAACCCGGGAACATAGGAAACAGGTAACTGCTGCATTCTGCATATTATTTTATGTGCTGTTCTTTTATAAATTATTGAATGGACTTATGCTCTTCCAGTTAAAGCCGATACTGTTTAGCACGCGCTTCGACTTGTTTACCTGGCTGCTCATGAAAACTGGCATCCACCGCTGGCTCTTAAATAATCCTGGCGGCTGGCTGGTTTTTGATATCACCTTTTATTCGATGCCTTTCTTGCACTGGCTCACCTATAGAAAAAATCCGCGGCTGGCAAGTATCGTAGCTGCACTAATGCTGGTTGTTAACTGGCTTTATATTCAATGCTTCACTTTATATCCAACAAACAGTATCGAGGCATTTACACCGTGGCTGCTCTTTCCTATCCTGTTTATGACTGTTGATCTAAAAAGTTTTTATTTCATTTTCCATGCACTGCGGTACTTCTTCCTGTATTTTTTTGTGTCGGCAGCGGTGTGGAAGTTTGTCCAGGAAGGAATATTTAACCCGCAACAAATGAGTGCAATTCTTCTTTATCATCATAAAGAATACATCGCTTCTTCGCCTGCCGGCTGGTATACTTCATTTACTTATTGGCTCATCAATCATGCCCACCTCAGTTACATTTTGTATGCAGGCGCTACCCTACTCGAGCTAACTTTTATAACAGGTTTTTTTACCAGGAAATTTGATAAGGCACTGGCTGCCGGCTTTATATTCTTTCTCTTACTCGACCACTTCATCATGCGAATACCTTATTGGGAGATGTCGCCTTTTTTGCTGACCCTTTTGTATTCAAAATATTCTTTGCCTTCCATATATTCAAGCCACGCAAGAAAAGTAATGTGATTTTTTTGGTTACCAGCTGCAGTCGTTAATTAAACATCGTTGCCACGCTCGCTTGTACTGTAGCATTCGACTGTACGTGGCAGTTTTTTTACCCCAAGCCTGTCGAAGGGTACCTTGAGCTAGCCGAAGGGTTGCACACTGCAAGGATTACTCTTGTTATTAACACTGGTTTTAATTAAGCGTCGCTAACCATTATTTTTTATCTACTATTAGTAACAAAGGCGGTATTTTAAGACCCCGATTGCAGCAACTTCAATACGTACGGCTTCTATCACTGCTGATACAAACTTCTGTCCGTTTTGAGCATATGTTAATCTCTTTAACTTCTATTAAATTCCGCGCACCTAATATCTTTGCTTCATCCAATTATTCAATATCTATTTCGAAACCGTTATCCAATTGTTCAGAAACCAATCCAAAGGTTCTAAAAACTATTTGTAATCCTTTTACCTTGAAAAGCCATTAAGTCTAACAGGAAAGCAAAAAAAATTGTCCCGCCAAATGGCGGGATTTTTTATTGTATTAAATAAGCTGAATAAACATTTGCGAAGGTGCCATTCGCCATATGCCGTTCCGCCTTCGAGTGACGGTACTTGTCCCGCTCAAGGGAACTACTTTGAATAAAGATATTAATGTTGCAGGAACACAGCCAGAAGCGGCCGCCCGGGGGAATGATTGGGAGAAAGTTTACTTCGCGTTTTTCCAAAAATGGCAGCTATTTTGTAAAAAAAGTATCGGCATGCCCCCTCGAACATGATCCGTTCCGACGTTCCTTTTTTACCGCTGAATTATAAAAAGATTGCAATAAAAATGGTCGCCAATAAAAATGGTCATGCTCCAAAAGAAGCATGACCTGTCCATAAAAAAACAACCGTATGAGAGCCAAAACTACTTGTGCCAGGATCAGTTTAGGTGATAGGATTAGTCGTCCAATTACCATCTACCAGGCGAAGAATATTTAAAGGGTTTGCATTTTGTAAAGCTTCAGGAAGTAAGTGATCGGGAAAACTTTGATAAGCTACCGGTCTAACAAACCTGTAAATTGCGGCAGATCCCACTGATGTTGCCCGGGCATCGCTGGTGGCGGGAAAAGGTCCGCCATGTTGCATAGAATGACAGACTTCTACACCTGTAGGATATCCGCCGTATATAACCCGCCCTGCTTTATCCGAAACGATATTTACTATAGGTTTCAACGCTGCTTCATCAGCAGGAGCTGCGTGTATGCTTGCTGTCAATTGCCCTTCGAGTGCTTGTAGTGTCGCCTGCAATTCAGGCTGGTCCTTACAAATAACTAATAAGGTGGCAGGTCCGAAAATCTCCTCTGAGAATTCTTTTTTCGACATAAAATCTGAAGCACTCACCATGTGAACTACCGGGTGCGCTTCATATCTTTCGGCTGCAGCTTCTTTAGCTGATTTTGCCAATACAAAGATCTCAGGTGCACTTTGAAAAGACTTTACCGCTTCATTATATGCTTTATGAATATTCCTGTTGAGCATTGGCGCAGGAGCTGTAGCAGCAAATTGTTCTGCAAAAGCAGTTCTGAAATTGAGAGAAGCATCGCTGTCAACCATTAAAACGAGGCCGGGATTGGTACAAAACTGACCAGCGCCTAATACAACAGAGGCAGCAAGGTCTTTTGCAATTTTATCCTTTTGCTCAATTAACGCATTTTCAAAAAGTATTACAGGATTGATCGCACTCATTTCTGCGTAAACAGGTATTGGCACAGGCCTTGAAACGGCTGCATCAAAAAGGCGCATACCAACACTTCGTGAACCCGTAAATCCTACCGCTTTTATAACAGGATGTTTTACGAGGTTTACAGAATCTTCGTGAGAAAGATAAACAGAAGAAAATACGCCTTCGGGCATTCCGGTTTTTTTGGCTGCCTTTATTATAGCAGAAGATACCAATTCATTTGTTCCCGGGTGCGAAGAATGTGATTTTACTACTACCGGGCAGCCGGCTGCTAAAGCAGATGCCGTATCACCTCCGGCGGTGGAAAAGGCTAAAGGAAAATTACTTGCTCCAAAAACAGCAACGGGGCCGATAGGAATAAGCATTCGTCTAATGTCTGCCTTTGGCAGAGGCAAACGGTCAGGAAGAGCAACATCGATCCGTGCATCTACCCACCAGCCGTCACGCAATAGCTTTGCAAACATTTGTAATTGACCACATGTCCTCGCCCTTTCGCCTATAATACGAGGCGCAGGAAGCGACGACTCCTGGCAGCATCTTTCTACCAGAGCATCACCCAGTTCACTAATTTCATGTGCTATTGCGTCTAAAAAATCGGCCCTCTTTGCTGCCGGCACTTCCCGGTAAATTGGAAAAGCCCCATCGGCCAGCGCAAGAACCGTTTCAAATTCTTCTTTAGTTGCAATAGTGAAATTACCCGGCAAATAATCATTGGTTGTTGATCCAAAGGCCTGGAAACTTTTATTACCCTCTGCACTGTTTTTAAATCCTATAAAATTTTCACCTGTAAGTGTCATACCTAATTTATTATTTAGTTATTCGAATTGTTTCAGTTTGAATAGTTGGGTTGAAATTGCCGCATTAGGACGTTTGCTCTCCCCAAAAAGCCGAAATAAGTACAAGAGTGCGACCATTCGCCCGGCTCAGCGTACCCTTCAACTTCGCTCGGTTCACAGGCTGCTATGAAAAACTGCCTGTGAACCGAGCGTGGCAACGATGTTGAAAAAACGTGCCTCCGCCGGTTCCAAAAAATGAAAAAGTAATTACAGAAAACCAATTGCCTCATTATTTTCCCGCTTCCACGTAGGCATGTAACTCTTCGTTTTTAGTAAAAGGTCCTATTAAAAACCACACTACCAAAAGACCGATTACGGCAAGCACTCCATAGCCTAAAAACAAAGTATTGTAACCGGCAGTATAATCATGGGTTGTTGTTGTAACGAGTGATAGAGAGCGGCCGGAAAGAAAATTAAAAAGGGCCCCACCCAAACCGGTACCGATACATCCCAGTCCCCAGACGGTGGCAGTAGCACTGGCCGGAACAATATCGGCAGGAGTAGCCAGTGAATTAGCCGTATAGGATGTGTAACCAAAACCAGTGATTCCAAAAACGATCAAGGCAGAAATGGGTGAATGTATAATGAACGGCGCCAGCAAAAGCGGAGCGGCCATAATAGCTGCAGATAAACAAATAGAGAGTTTTCTCGCTTTATGAATAGGCATTCCTTTTTTAATAATAAACTGGGTGAAATACCCGCCGACAATATTTCCTAAGTCAGCTATTATAAACGGAAGTATAGCATAAAACCCGATTTGCGTTAACGTTAAATGATGCACATCAACCAAATACCTTCCAATCCAGAATGTAACAAAATACCACACCGGATCGAGGAAGAATTTAGAAAGAGCGAACATCGATACGAAACGGGTTTTAAAAAGCTTAACAGGCGGAATAATCTTTACTTTAGTGTCTTTTTCTGATTTATTGGGCGTGTAATATAAAAACCAGAATACGGCCAGCCACAGGTAACCAAAGACAGCAAGTATGATAAAGGTAGCCTGCCAGCCATAATTGGTTCCCAGGAAAGCGACTAAAGGAGGAACGATGATGACACCCAATGCACTTCCACTATTAAAGATGCCGGAAGCTGTCGATCGCTCATGTGGCGGAAACCATTCGCTGGTTAACTTAAGAGCAGCGGGCCAGTTACCTGCCTCCCCTATTCCTAAAAAGAACCGGGCTACGCCGAATTGAAAAGGAGATACTACAAATGCATGAAAAAGGCCGGCGGTTGTCCAGAAAGCCATACACAAAGAGTAGCCTAACCGTGTTCCTAATTTATCTATCACATACCCTGAAAACGCGTTGGAGATCATATAGGCAATGAAAAAAGCAGCAGCAATGTCGCCAAAGGCACTGTCAGGAATCATCTTCCTCAGCTCGCCGTCGGCACTCAAATAGGTAAATGATAACCGGTGAACATAGTTAAGCAAAGTTGCGAGAAAAGCCATGGTTATCATTACCCATCTCATCTTAGGTAATTTAACAGGGTTTAGCAGAGGCGAAGCAAGTTCCATATTTTATCTATTTACAATCGTTCGTTTTTTAGTGATTTTTTTTGAGCCTAACAAGGGAATATAGATTTAGCAGCCGTTGCCACGCTCGCTTGTACTAAATCTGATTACTCCCCCTGGCAGTTTACCCTGAGCAAAGCCGAACGGTCACCCTCTTCTACTGATGTTTATCTATTCAGCAATAGCCTGTATTTATTTACTCCCCTGCCTTTGGCGAAAAAACTCATTTGCCTTTTATAACATTCAGCTTTGTTTGCAGCCGGATATCCTCAGAAGAGCTTCCTACATATAGATCAAAAGCACCAGGCTCAACGATAAAGCCGTGGGACTTCTCATCATAGAAAGCCAGCTTATCGCCAGTTAAAGTAAGCGACACCGTCTTAGTTTGTCCCGGGTTTAGTGTGATACGTTCAAATCCCCTGAGTTCTTTGGCGGGTCTTTTTACACTTGCTTCAACATCATGTACATATAACTGAACTACTTCATCACCAACCATTTTACCTGTATTTGTAACATCTACGCTTACCGTTACCTTACCTGTGGCTGGTATCTTGTTGTTGGAGAGTTTCAGGTTAGCATACTTAAAATTGGTGTAGCTTAATCCGTGCCCGAAAGGAAAAAGAGCCTTTCCATTCAGGTACATATAGGTAAACCCTTTGGTTACATCATATTCGTCTTGCGAAGGAACCTGGGCTTCTGAAGCATATACTGTAAATGGTAATTTACCTCCCGGATTAACGTTGCCAAAAATTACATCAGCGATTGCATTGGCCCCTTGTTCGCCACCCCACCAACCTTCAATAATAGCAGGTGCACTTTCTTTTATAGCCGGAATTGTTAATGGACCCGCATTCATAAGAACTACAATAGTTTTTGGATTAGCGGCTAACACCGTTCTAAAAAGTTCTTCCTGGTTACCAGGCAAACCTAAAGAAGTACGGTCGCGGCCTTCGGCTTCAACATCGAGCGTTGTACCCAAAAACAAAATGGCAACATCTGCTTTCTTTGCTGCTTCAGCAGCCTTGACTAATTCTTCTGCAGTATTAAAAACCGGGATTACAGGAGCCGGCGCGGTAGAATTGTTTCTACGTGGGGCGGCAGGGATAACAGATCCCTTTGCAAAAATCAGTTCAGTTCCTTCGGCTGCACGGTTTTTTATTCCCTGCATCGGTGTTATAGCTTCCATGGGTTTACCACTGTAACCGCCTGCAGTAAAAATATCGGCGTGTGGACCAATAACGGCAATAGTTTTTATTTTGCTTTTATCAAGCGGAAGAACTTTATTTTTATTCGATAGTAATACAATTGACTGTTGAGCTTCTCTTAATGCCAATTGGCGGTGCGCCTCATTTCCAATAACAGACACCGGAATTTTACTGTAAGGAACCTTATCAAACGGATCAAAATCTCCTAAAAGAAAGCGGTCGCGCATTACACGATATACTGCATCATTCAGCCTTGCTTCGGGAAGTAATCCCTGCCTGACTGCTGCCGGTATGAATTCCATAAATTCTTTGTCAGAGAAATCACAACCGGCAACCAAAGATTGAGCAACCGCTTGTTCATAGCTCATTTCACCTTTCTTATGGCCGGTCACCATCGACTTTACCCCACCAAGATCTGAGACGACAAAGCCCTTAAAACCCCATTTGTCTTTCAGGATTTCAGTAAGCATTAATTTATTTATGTTGCTGGGAATGCCATTGATAGCATTATACGATGCCATGATAGATTGAGCGCCACCTTCAACAATACAGTCCTTGAAATGCGGCAACCAGAACTCGTGCAGCATGCGTTCGCTTACAGTAGCGGAAAGCGCCTGCCGGTTGGCTTCAACGTTATTTACCGCATAATGCTTTAATGTAGCTACCAGTTTCAGGTATTTTGGATCATCGCCTTGTAGACCTTTTACATAAGCAACACCTAAACGGCCTATTAAAAAGGGGTCTTCTCCAAAACATTCATTAATACGACCCCAGTAAGGATTGCGACTAACATTAATTACAGGTGAACGATAGATCAGTCCTTTTTTATACCCCTGGAAGTTAGAGTCCAGGTGCCAGCCATTATAGATTGCCCTCGCTTCGTCAGAAATGGCGGTAGCGACTTCATTAATAAGTTTAGGGTTCCATGTTGCCGCGGCTGCTATTGATACCGGGAACATGGTTGTGGGCCGGTCCCAGACAACTCCGTGCAGGTTCTGGTTCCATTTATCCGATTTGATTTTAAATCGCTCAATGTCGGGCCCGACATGGTTTAAGAAGATCCCTTTTTCCTCTAATGTCATTCGCGACATCAGGTCCCTTACACGTTGCTCAACAGGCTTGTTGTAGTCAAGATAAAGTGGAGTATTTCCGGGTTGTGCCTTAAGCGGCTGTATTAAAAGGAATACAACAAGCATAGTCAACAGAAACCTATGGCAGGACAAATCGTTAGAGGCCTTTTTCATTGCAAATAATTTTATAGCAAATAATTAAACCCGCAGTTATAGTGTTACTGAGAAACAGAAATGACAAGTCAATTAGAAATTGTTGTTTGTCAAACGTGAAAGGTGAAACGTGAAAAGCGGGGAGGGGTTCCACGTCTGACGTTTCACATTTGACAAGCAGTTATCTCATCGCCTCAACCACCACCAACTTTTCTTCTTCCCTCGCAAGTCGTAACGGATTTTTTAAAGTCCGGCCCAGTTCTTCCCATTGTACATTCATCACGTCGCCTTCCTGCAACTGAATTTGTTCGCCAAAGCTGAACGCGTCGGCACCATAAAAGTGAACGTGAGCCTGGAACGGAATACGGTGGCCAGGGTATTTAAAATGATGGTGTTCTAGATTTTCGAGGCTGTGGGCCATATTTTTTTCACCAGACTTTATTTCTTTTGACCAGATAGTGGTTCCGTTCCTGGCGATACCGACAGTGCCACGCACTTCTTCAAAATCCGGAGTCAATACCAGTTCGGGCCCGATCGAGCAATTTCTTAGCTTGGATGGCGCCAGGTAGAGATAGTTTTTTTTCTCCATTACATGGTCCGAAAATTCGTTGCCTGTTGTAAACCCTATCCGCCACGGTTTTCCATTGCGGTCAACTATATAAACACCGGCTACTTCAGGTTCCTCTCCCCCATCGTTTCCAAATGCAGGAATTTCCAAACTTTCATTATGTCCACGCAAAGCATCTCCGGTTCCTTTATAAAACCACTCGGGTTGAACACCGACAGATCCAGTTTCAGGGTGACCGCCTTCTACGCCCCACTGGTACATCTGCATGCTGGGCGTTAACGTAAGCTCTTGCGCCTGGTGCATCATCTGGCGGTTAAGCGCACTGTTTTTATGGGTTAAACCTGTACCGGAAACAATACAGGCAGCAGGATTTTGAGGATGGTCGAAAGAAGGCAATAATTTCCATTCACTTTCACCTTCGTATACTGCATCGTAATCTAATAACTGATCAGACAAACGGGATAGAACCAGTTTTTCCAATTTCTCCTGTTTTTCGAGAGCCGCATGGGCTAGCTCGTAAACAGAAGCAGCATCGTTTAATAATGCAAGTGACGGTTCCTGAACCAAAGCTACCCGTCGCCCTTCAGTAGGGTGACTAAGCTGAACCAACCTTATGCTTTCTTTCATAATTATTTAATTTTTAGTCGTGCCCGAACAGCCGCTTGCAAGTGCGTTGAGCACGTCAGAATTTTAGATTACCGAAAACGCTGGCAGTTGGCAGGCGACCCAACCGGGGCGAGCCCGCCGTTGAGGGTAGCCCACCCGCAACTTTTTCTTTTGCCGGCCGCCTGGCCGGCAACTTCTTCTGCTGCTGAATTAAACTGTGATCCATCCTCCGTCGACTGAAAAACAACCGCCGGTTGCATAACTCGATGCAGGACTGGCGAGGTAAAGCGCTATCCCGGCTATTTCATATAATTCACCCCAACGGCCCATGGGAATTTTAGAAATAAAAGCTTTATACTTTTCAGGATCATTGGTCAAGGGCAGATTTAAATCGGTAGCAAACGGGCCGGGTAAAATAGCGTTTACATTAATATTTTCTTTTGCTACTTCCATTGCCAGCGAGCGGGTAAGCTGTAAAACAGCTCCCTTACTTGTGGCGTAAGGTGTGCGTTCGGGTATGGCAGTAACAGAAAGCATTGAACCAATGTTAATGATACGGCCGTAGCCATTCTTCTTCATCACCGGCACCACTTCGCGGCAGGCTAACCATGAGCCCGTAACATTAATCTGTTGTACTTTATTAAAATCCTCCAGTGATAAATCTTCGATTGCACCACGGATATTGATACCGGCGGAATTGATTAAAATATCTATTTTTCCAAACCGCTCTACGGTTTGTTGAACGGTTTGCTTCACACTCTCTTCGGAAGTAACATCACAAACAGCGCTCATACAATCAACGCCGTATAATTCCCTGATCGTTTGTTCAGCTTCTTCATTTTCTTTTTGCGAACGGGCGGCAATACAGATACTTGCCCCTGCCTCTGCCAGCGCTTTTGCCATGGCTAATCCAAGCCCACGGTTGCCGCCTATTACTAATGCTGCGTGTCCGTCTAGTTTAAATAAATCAAGTATTCTTTTTTCCAAGATTGTCTTTTTAGTTATTCTATTATAAAAACAGTAATTGCTTCGTTTCTTACAACAACCATCACTAGCCTTCGTCACTGCCGGCCTTGCGTAGCTTGGCGAAGCAATCCCCGCCAATTAATCAACCTGCTCTTAGTGCAGCAAATTGCTTAATTCCTGGCAATGACAGCTCGTCCCGGCCAAATAATGTTACCATTAGTACAAGAGAGTGACACAACGATGTTAAATAGAATTAATTTGCTGATAACAAAAAAACTCTCGTTGTATTACTGCTATAATATGTTATTCTATTATCTTAAATTGATCCAGGTAGTCGTTTTTTAATGTAAGACCAACACCGGGTTTCTTATCATCTAACTGAAGAACTCCATTCTCTGCAATAGCTTCTCCATCAAAAATGTACCAGAACATTTCGTTGCCTACTTCAATCTCGGTTTGCGGGAAATACTCGGCCATTGGAGAGGCGAAAGAGCTCATGACTACGTGCAGATTGTGCATCTGTCCGCCATGAGGAATTACTTCAATTCCGTGCATGAAAGCCATATTACAGATCTTTTGGGCTTCAGTAAATCCGCCAACCCGATTGGTATCAAACTGGAAAATATCAAGGGCATCTGCTTTTATAAGATCGTGGAAACCGTAACGACCATATTCGTGCTCGCCGCCTGAAAGAGGAATATCGGTATACTGTTTGAGCTTCGCGAAATTATGGATCTCGTCGGGCAACAGCAGTTCTTCCGCCCAACGGAGGTTATAGGGTTCCAAGGCCTGCAAAAATTGTTTCGCATAGGTAAAATTAAAACCCATGTAAGCTTCCAACATAATATCCGCGTCGTCACCAACCGTTTCGCGAACAACCTTTACCATTTCAATATTTTTCTTCATGCCCGCCTTACCTTCTGTTAAAGGGTAACCGCAACGTAACTTGAAACCGGTAAAACCTTGCGACTTAAAATCTGCCGCTTCGGCAGCGAGACTTTCAAGGTTGCGGGTGTATAAGCGACTATAATAAGTTGGTATAAAAGGTTTTGTTCTGCCGCCCATGAGCATAAAAACCGGCTGTTGCATTACATGTCCTTTAATATCCCAAAGGGCGATATCCAAAGCGCTGATAGCAGCAAGCACAGTACCTTTTCGTCCAAAGGCAACTGTTGACCGGAACATCTTTTCGTACAGGTATTCAGTATTCAGCGGATTTTCTCCTATCAGCAGCGACTTTAGTTTTGTATCAATGATCATTTTAGTAACGTCGGGCGATAAACCTGCGTTACCTATGCCTACATGTCCTTCATCGGTTTCAATTTCAACTACAAGCCAGCTGAAAAACCGGAAAGGAGCTTGTGAATCGTCCTGGAATGGCAATGCACTTAAGGGTGTGGCGAAAATTGTATCCGTTGTTTTAACAGGGCCTTGCCATTGATATAATTTTGTTCTGACCGCTTGTATTTTCATTATTTTTTATTTCGTTTTTATTTGATCTTTTTAATTCTGCAGCGCCTAACCTACCAATCAAGCTTTACAAGTGATACTGCTTGCCTTGGCAGTACAATATCCACCAGCAACTTACCACCTTTCACACTCTTTTTCGTGGGCTTGCCTACGGTTTCCAACTGGCCCGCTTTTTCCAATGTGGCTATTTGTTCTTTGGTAGGGTTTTGGGGAGAACCCATTTTTTTCCAAACTTCATAGCTGTTACTATGTTCGTTGTCGATTGTGTAATGGGTAAGTGTAACTGATGACGCAGGTATGCCGCCAATACTTAAACGAACCGGCTCGCCGGCCCCCTGCAGGTCGAGGTCGTGGTAGTTCCAGACCATAATACCAGCTGTTTTTTTATCGATAGAAGCCAGTGCACCTATTTCGGTTTGTGGTCCCCTCACACTGCTGTCGACGATATTTTGAAGCGGGGTCATTCGTGGGCTTTGTACGTCTGCACGTTTGCCACTCATTTTACCAAACATGCGGAATACGTTCAGTACAGGTTTATCAACGCCATTGGTAGCCAGGTCGCGGAAGCCATAAAACCAGGGCTGGTTCTCAAATTCGAATGACCACGAAACCGCACCGAGGAAGTTGACGCCGTATTTATCGGCGAGCAAATATTTCCGGGCAAATGAAGCGGCTGTATAACTACTGTACATTGTGCCATTACGGTAGGCATTTTGCGGATTTGTAGCCATACCACATGCAGCACAACCTTCGGGATCGCTTTCGCCGATGATCACGGGCAGGTTTTTAGTTTCCTTGTATGAAGCGACTATATTAAATCCCGAAGAAATGTCCTGGAGTTGCGGGGCCATATTCATGCGTACAACGCCATTCACAAGCCTGGGTTCGCCCTTTGCATGAAACAGAATCGCTTCCATTGGCGAACCAATTTTTCCCGTGGCATAGTTGGTGCCGCTAATAGCATGTTTTATAAAGCTGTTCGTCCAGAGTTTGGCTTTTTCCGACCGCTGGCCGGCGATGTTAATGCCGCCGATCCTGGCAGTTGGCAAAGCTTTTTTCAGTCCGTCTGCAGCATAATCGTACAGCTTAAAAAAATCTTCCATCGATGCCTGCCAATAGTGGCCGTTCGGCTCGTTCCATACTTCCCAATACCAGCTTTCCACTTCTTTTTTTCCATAACGCTCTACGCAGTGTTTTACCCATTGGTACACCAGTTCACGCCATTTATTGTAATCCTTAGGAGGGTAGCTCCAGCCAGTCATGATATCGGTGTATTTATCTCCCGGCTTCCAATTATGGCGGTAAGGCTGAGGATTGGTGCTCAGGGCTTCGGGCATAAAACCAATTTGGGCCAGCGGTTTCATACCGCGTTGTACATAGGTATCAAAAATGCTGTCAACAATATTCCAATAGTAAATGGGATTGCCGTTTGCGTCCTCCCTGTACATATTGGTGCTTCCCCACTTTAATGCAGGGGTACCGTCGCCGGTGACCATAAGGCTGTGGGCACGCACGTACACAGGAACAGGGCTTAAAGCCGCTATTTCGCTCAGCAACTTTTTACCATCTTTCATGTAAGTGTAGTTGGGCTCGTCGTAGCCAAACCATGCCCACATCGGGTACATGTCTCCTACCGTCTTCTTTAGATCTACACGTATTGAAACAGCGTTTCCTTTTTGTGAATGAGCCGCCCCGGTTGTGAAAACAGTAACAGCAACGAAACAGTACACAATAAATTTGTATAGCGGTTTTTTGTTATTCATAATTTAAATCTCTCTTTTTGAATTGGTGTAAAAGTATTTTAAACCTTTGCTTACCTGCTGTCTTTTTTATGAGCCAGGCTAACGCTAATTATTGGGCTTCCGTTGCGTCGCACACTTGTGCGGTAACAAGAAAAGCAACAAATCGAAAGTTCTATTTTAAAGCCCCTTTACAAGTTCAGGTAGTCTTGACATTACCCTTCAACGTCGCTTGTTTAAAAGGCTGAATTGAATATCCTGCGTACAAGTGAGTGACACAACAATGATGATAAAAGAACCTGAAGTCGACTAGCAAAAAACAAATCGCCGAGTCAACCACTGGTATTTACCACGAATATTTTAAAAATGAAACGCCCTGCCTTGGTAATTCCATTTTCATTTCTGCCTTGCCGTTTTTAACGGTTATCCATTCAGGCGAAGTGTACAGTTCTAATTGACCTGCTTTTTCAAGTTCGGCGACCTGGTGTGCAGATGGATTTTTTGGCGAGCCCATTTTCTTCCATGCTTCATAGGAATTACTGAACTTCTGGTCGATCCTGTAATGATGTAACTGCACTTTACCATCAGGTAAGCCACCCATATTTATAGTTACAGGCGAAGCAGGAATTGTAAGGTCGTTGTTATCATGATAATTCCAAACCATCACTGTTGCGCTGCGATCATCTCTTGCAGCAATAGCATTTATGTCGGGTTTAGCTCCACGAACACTAGAGTCACGAAAAGTTCTGAAATCATAAGCAAGATCTTGTTTTACATCTGCCCTGTTACCCTGCATCATTCCAAACATTCTAAAAACATTCAACACTGGTTTATCAACACCATTTGTTGCAAGGTCTCTAAAACCACGAAACCATGGTTGATCTTCAAACTCGAAGGCCCAGGTTACAGCTCCTAGCAAATTAACCTTCCTGTCATCGGCCATTTCATATTTCCTGGCAAATGATGCCGCCGTATAACTGGAGTACATTGTACCGTTTCTATAAGCATTCTGCGGGCTGAAATCTTCTGAACACGCGGCACAACCTTCAGGATCAGACTCTCCAATAATGATTGGCAAATGTTTTAAGGTAGGATAATCACTAAGTATCTTAAAGCCGGCATCAATATCACGCATTTGCCTGCCTACGTTCATCTGAACCATTCCGTTTACCAACGTAGGTGATCCTTTGGCATGAAAGGTAATTAAATCAACCGGTGAACCGGTTTTACCTGTTACATAGTTTTTACCTTTTGTAACATGATCCAAAAATGCTTTCAGAAATACTGCAGCATCTTCCCATCCTGGTCCGGTTACTTCCGGACCACCAACTTTTGCAGTCGGTAAAGCACGTTTAATAGCATCTGCGGTATAATCGTATAACTTAAGGTATTCCTCGGTTGTTCCCTTCCAATAATCAATGTTTGGTTCATTCCACAGTTCCCAATACCATGATTCAACTTCTGTTCTGCCGTATCTTGCCACGGAGTGTTTAACCCATTCATTAACCAGCTTCGCAAATTTTACATAATCTTTTGGAGGATACGCCCATCCTGTAAAGATCTCGTTATATTTCGCATCGGGTGTCCAATGATGGCGGTATGGTTGTGGTTTTGTAGACAGCGCTTCAGGCATAAATCCAACCTGTGCTATCGGCTTCATTCCCCTGGCAATGAAAGTGTCGAAAATGCTGTCGATTATCCTCCAGTTGTAAACCGGATTGCCTTTAGCATCTTCCGTATAAGCATTCGTTGATCCCCATTTTAAAGCCGCTTCTCCACTACCCGTAACCAATAAACTATGTACCCTTACATTCACTGGTACCCTGCTTAGTTTAGAGATCTCTGTAAGTAGTTTTTTACCGTCTTTCATGTAAGTATAGTTGGGCTCATCGTATCCGAAGAAAGCCCAGATAGGTTTCATGGGACCTTTCTTCTTGTTGAAATCAACACTTATTGAAACAGGTTCAGAAGAACCTGCATTCCTGCCCTGCGAATACAGGGAGTTGCTTGTACCAGCCGTGAAGGTTACAGCTAAAAAAAGGTAAGCTGTGCACCTGTATAAAAAACTTTCCTTCTTCATAAAATAGTTATAGTCGTTTGAATTACTTCTGTTGATTTATTAAGTCGATTTGAAAATTAAGATTGTGCATCGCCGGAGGTTATAACGTATCCGTTTAAGCTCTTTTATTTTCCCATAGTCGCGTTCCCCGCTAGTGTATCTACATTAAACCGTAATAACTTTTTATTTTTTTAATTACCATGAATATTGCACGAGTGAAACAGCCTGAACCGGTAATTCCATTTTTACATTAAGTTGTCCATTTTTTACAGTTACCCATTCCGGTGAAGTATATAATTGCAGTTGACCTGCTTTTTCAAGTTCCTCGACCTGGGCGGGTGACGGAGCTTTTGGTGATCCCATTCCCTTCCATACTTCATAGGAGTTGCTGAACTTCTGATCGATCCTGTAATGGCGCATCATTACTTTTCCTGTTGGAATGCCATTCATTTCGATTGTTACAGGGGAAGCTGGTTTTGTGAGGTCATTATTGTCGTGATAATTCCAAACCATAACCGTAGCTGTGCGATCATCTTTTGCAGCTATCGCATTTATATCGGGTTTTGAACCTCTTACACTTGAGTCGCGAACCGACCTGAAATCATAGGAAAGGTTTTGTTTTATTTCTGCCCTGTTTCCGTGCATCATTCCAAACATTCTAAAAACGTTTAAAACCGGTTTATCAACACCATTTGTTGCAAGGTCTCTAAAACCGCGAAACCAAGGTTGATCTTCGAATTCAAAAGCCCACGTTACTGCTCCTAATAAATTCACTTTTCTGTCATCAGCCAGCTCATATTTTCTTGCAAATGATGCAGCGGTATAACTTGAATACATCGTACCATTTCTGTAAGCGTTCTGTGGGTGAAAATCTTCAGAACACGCCGCACAGCCTTCGGGATCTGACTCGCCGATAATAATGGGCAAATGTTTTAAAGAAGGGTAAGAACTTACTATTTTAAATCCCTGGTCTATATCACGTAATTGTTTACCAACATTCATTTGAACCATTCCGTTTACAAGTGTTGGTGCACCTTTCGCATGAAAAGTGATCAGGTCAATAGGAGAACCAATTTTACCTGTTACGTAGTTTTTTCCTTTTGTAACGTGATCTAAAAATGCTATCATAAATGTTGAAGCGTCTTCAGATCCCGGTCCTGTTACTTCAGGCCCTCCAACCTTAGCTGTTGGTAAAGCACGTTTAACAGCATCAGCAGTATAGTCATACAACTTAATGTACTCTTCCGTTGTTCCCTGCCAGTAATGGATATTAGGCTCATTCCACAATTCCCAGTACCACGACTCAACCTCTGCTTTACCATATCTTGCTACCGAGTGTTTTACCCACTCATATACAAGGTTTGCAAATTTTACATAATCTTTCGGTGGGTAAGCCCAGCCGCTCGCAATCGATGCAGTCTTTTGTCCCGGCACCCATTGGTGGTTGTAGGGTTGCGGTTTAACCGATAAAGCTTCAGGCATAAAACCAATCTGGGCGATCGGCTTCATTCCCCTCGTAATGTAGGTATCAAAAATACTGTCAATGATCTTCCAGCTATAAACCGGGCTACCATTTGCATCTTCGGTATAAACATTTGTTGACCCCCACTTTAAGGCTGGTTTCCCATCACCGGTAACCAACAAACTATGTGCTCTAACATTTACCGGCACTTTACTTAATTGAGCGATTTCGGTAAGTAATTTCTTACCGTCTTTCATGTAAGTATAATTCGGTTCATCGTAGCCAAAGAAGGCCCAAATCGGCTTCATTGGTCCTTTATTTTTGTTGAAATCAATATTTATCCTAACTGGTTCAGAAAGACTACGAGTTTGTGAATAAACTGAACTACCAGCAACAAAAGACGTTAAAATGGCAACGTAAAAACCTACAGCTATTATTTGTAAAGAAATTGTTTGCTTCATAACTACATTTTCTACTCTGTTTAATGGCTGATTTAGTGTTGAGGCTGTAAGGGTTGAATTACTGATAAAAGATTAACCGAAACGTTTTATGATTAACACATAACACCGTTGTAGTTGTAGACCGCTTAGGTGGTAATAAAGGTAATATCAGATGCAGTGCAAATTAATTTTGCGGGGGTAACAGTAATTGCAGCTGTTGCGAGACCGCAAATACTATTACCCTTTGCAAACGAACTTGTATTATTCGGTTATAAACTCTGAGCTTTTCCAGCTTTAATTGCAAACTGATTTAGCCCTCAAATGAAAGTATTAATAACCTGGATTTTGCACCAGGCTTTTGTTACGGCTCATCTGGATGCCAGGTATAGGAAAC
The DNA here is from genome assembly GCA_028288485.1 of Segetibacter sp. Classification (GTDB taxonomy): domain Bacteria; phylum Bacteroidota; class Bacteroidia; order Chitinophagales; family Chitinophagaceae; genus Segetibacter. Next base: position 36,183 of record JAQBNO010000045.1, on the reverse strand, counting down.
AATTTATGCTTGTCGGCAGCAGCGGTTATCCCCAATGCCTTTACAGTAGTAATCAAACGATCGTGTCTAAGCAAATCGTATCTAAAATGGCCTTCTCCAACAAACTCATTTGCATATTCAGTTAAAATCGCATCTCTGAATTGATCTTTGCTCAGGTTACTTAGATCAGGATAAACAGTTTCAGGCTGTGCCATTGGAGTGCCTACTGCCCTGGCTCTTCTTCGAACCGTGTTAATAGCATTGTACGCTGCCTGTGAAGGGCCGTTCGCTTCGTTTAACGCTTCTGCGTATGCTAACAAGACATCAGAATAACGAATAAGCGGGAAGTTAACACCTTCTCTTAATGCACCTGTTGACAGGTTAATACGATGAAATTTAGTTACAAACGGCGCATACATCTTTACAGTATCCATTACCAAGTTAGCAGCACTTACGCCTCCCTTATAATAGTACGGCATTCTATCCCTCATTGTCCACCATTTTCTATATGTATTAGGTGTAGAATTGAAGAATTCTTTTCTTGCCTGGAAAATTACAAGGTCTTTAAGCGTATGGAATTGGATATTTTGTCCGCCGGGCAATGTTTGTGCGGGAGGTCCATACAAATAGATCATCCTTGTCTGATACTGCTGAGAACTACTGTTGGCATTTCCACCATGCTGAATAGAAAACAAGTTTTCTCTTCCGTTTTGAAAATCGGGGTTATTGATGTTTTCATAATCGGCCATTAGGGTAAAGTAATTCAGGTCTATTACTTTTTTGGCCTCTTCCGCAGCTTTTTGCCAGTTACGCTGCTGAAGGTAAACTTTGGCAAGTAAGGCAGTTGCAGCAGCAGAGGTAGCTCTTCCATTGGCCTGGTCACTGGCATTAAAAGGGGCCATTTCTGTTTGAGCCTGTTGAAGGTCAATTATTATCTGGGCATATACTTCTTCAGGAGTATTTCGTGCTTTATAAGCTTCACTAAGATCAGAAGTTCCGTGTACGTGAAGAGGAACTCCGCCAAACATACGAACAAGATTAAAATAGTGGAAAGCTCTTAAAAACTTAGCCTGTCCTGATATTTTAGCTTTTGAGCTGGCAGGAATAGCAGAAGTTTCCAACTTATCAGTCAGGGTATTGGCCATGTTAATTGTCTCAAAGGTGAAGTTCCAGACGCTGGTTAGTTCTATTGCATCAGGTGTCCATGAGTAGGTATTCCATTCGTTGCTGATACCAGATCTGTCACCAGACCCATTCGCTGAACCTCCACCTATAAGTAAACCTGCAGTAACATCGCCTAAGGTAATAACCTGGGCGTCTCTGTATGGGTCATTCCAAAGGGCGCGGCTGTAAACACCGTTTAGTGCCAATTGTGCCTGGTCCTCTGTTTTATAGAACTGATCAACCGGCACCTGGCTGTAAACCTTTTCTTCCAGTTTCTTTGAACAACCTAATAAGCTGAATATCGCTAAACCAAGTATAAGAAAAGGAGCTTTATTAGATATTTTATAACAATTCTTTTTCATCGACAATCGTTTAAATAATTTTTTAAAAACCAAGAGAAATATTGAAGCTTACTATACGAGAAGGAGGATAACCAAAACGATCCATTCCTTTCGATGTGTTACTTGAACCGAAAGCATTAACCTCAGGATCGTAGCCAGAGTACTTAGTAAATACAGCCAGGTTATCGACACCTGCTCCGATACGTGCACTCCTGATAAGTTTTCCGGAAAGCAAACCTTTTACTGGTAAGTTGTATCCTATAGACACGTTTTGAATACGAAGGAAAGATCCGTCTTCAATTAATATGGAACTTACTCTTTGTGGATTTGAAACACGGGCACCAGGATAAGCACCCTTAGTGTTTGTAGGTGTCCACATATCCAAACGTTTAGCGGAAGGTCCTAAACCATCTAAAGCGAGCTGCTGAGCTGCCAGGTTCAAAACCTCGTTGCCATATTCGCCATACATGAATACATGCAAGCTCCAGTTTTTGTAATTTAAATCATTGGTAAATCCAAAAGTGAAATTCGGGTTTGGGTTTCCTAAGAATACGTCATCACTTTCTGTGTCGTATTTACCATCACCATTTACGTCTTTGTACCGTATATCACCGGGTTTTGCTGCAGGCATTGTACCTACTTTATCGATTTCTTCCTGTGATTGCCAAATACCTTCGTAGATAGAACCGTAAAATTCACCTACAGAGTGACCTGGTTGCAAACGGGCTGTATTTTTATCGTGCGGAGTAACGTTACCTCCACCTACCCAACCGCTGTACAGGTACGGTGCACCGCCTAAATCAAGGATAGTGTTTTTGTTAAATGATATGTTGAAGTTGGTGTTCCAGTTGAACTTACCAGTTAAGTTAACAGTGTTCAAACCTATTTCAACACCTTTGTTCAGCATAGCTCCGGTATTCTGGAGTACGCCTCCGAAACCAGTTTGAGAAGGTACCGGAACATCTAACAAAAGGTCGGTTGTTTTCTTGTAATAATAATCCAAAGACAGGTTAACGCGGTTGGTGAAGAATCCCATGTCAAGACCCAAATTATATTCACCTGTTTTCTCCCAACTTAAATCAGGATTTGCAAGGTTTTGAGGGAATGCGATGGGGTAACGTGTAGAACCAAAAATATAAGAAGATCTTGTACCGAATGAAGTACCTAACAATGAAAGTGAACGATAAACACCAATTGATTCATTACCTGTTTTACCATAGCTCGCACGGAACTTCAGCTGGCTGAAAACATTCATGTTTTTAATGAAATTCTCCTCAGCCAATTGCCATGCAAATGATACTGAAGGGAACAAACCGTATTTATTATTCTTTCCGAATTTCGAGTCACCATCCGCACGAACTGATGCAGTAAGTAGGTACTTATTATACAGTGAATAGTTAACCCTGCCTAAGTAAGAAATAAGTGTCCACTCTTGCTGAGTACTACCCGGAGTTTGAACACTACTACCAAGACCAAGATTATAATATTGAAAGATATCACTAGGGAAACCAAAAGATGATGCATCCATTGATTCCATTTTGTTTGTTTGATAAGTAAAACCACCTAAAACAGTTAGCTTATGAATATTGTTTAGGGTAGTATTATACGTTAAGGTATTAGAATTAGCAAGGTTTATATTCTTCATGCTTGATTGTCTTGCACGACCATTTGAGCCTGCCGATGCTTCCGATCCAATAGGGAAATACTCATGATACCTCCAGTCGTTGATGTCGTAGCCGAATCTTACGTTAAGGTCAAGTCCTTTGGCAACGCTGTAATTTGCAAAAACGTTACCAATAATACGACTGGTGTTAGCCAACTGATTGTATTTATCGGTCATGATAAGCGGATTTTCGCGACCCCCGCCAAGCGGGTACCTGGCAATGTTTGTTGGCTCTCCTAAACTATCTCTTGCAGGTACAGTTGGAGGAGCTTCAAAAATTGCATCTATTACGTTAGAAACGCCTTCGTAACCTTTTGTATCAGTAGGAACTATTTTATTATTGGTGATGGTGAACATCAGGCTTTGGCCGATCTTTAATCTTTTGCTTACGTCAGCATCAAGGTTAATAGTAGTTCCATACCGTTTAAAATTAGACCCACGAACGATACCATCCTGGTCAGACATGTTTCCTGAGATCATGTACCTTACACCTTGGGCACCACCAGCAAAGGACAATTTGTAATTCTTTCTGCCCGCAGTACGATAAACCTCATCCTGCCAGTCGGTTCCTGTGCCAAATGAGGCAACTTGAGCGTCAGAATAAACCTTGGTCTGTCCCAAAGCTACGGCACGTGCATTTGCCTGCTCTGCCCATTGGGTTGCATTTAAAAAAGGAAGCTTATTACCTAGTTTAGCAACTCCATAAGAGTAATCAAGGTTAACGGTATGCTCATTTGTTTTACCACGTTTAGTTGTGATTAACACCACACCATTTGCAGCACGAGAACCGTAGATAGCCGTAGCAGATGCATCTTTTAAAACCTGGATGGAAGCAATGTCGGACGGGTCGATTGAGTTAAGTGGGTTGGGAGGAGATCCGAAGGTACCTGCGTCAGAGCTTCTACCTGTTGCGAAGTCATTAGAGATTGGCATACCATCTATTACATATAGAGGAGAACCACCAGCAGAGATAGATGCAGTACCACGTATTTGAACGGCAATACCACCACCCGGAGCGTGAGAGTTTGTACGAACCTGAACACCGGAAACCTTACCTCTTAATGCCTGGTCAGGTGTAGTAATGGAAGATTTTTCAATATCCTTTTCAGATATTGAACCTATTGCGCCGGTAAGGTCCTTCTTTGATTGAGTACCATAACCAATCACAATAACATTGTCCATTGTATTGACTTTTTCTTTCATTACAATGCTGAGGTCTCGTCCAGTCGAAACCGATACCTGCTGGTCCTCAAAACCGACATAAGAAATGGTAAGTACTGTGCCTTTAGTGGCATCGATGGTAAAAGTTCCATCAGAGGAAGTGGTGGTAGCAGAACCTTTTCCCTTTACAGTTACCGTAACGCCTTCAAGAGGTTTTCCTGATGCATCGGTAACCCTACCTTTTGTGGGATCAAAAGCCATTGCTGAATTGCAAAAAAGCAACAACAGCACAATCAGAAGCGAGGATAGCATACCTGCTTCAGGCAATCGTTTTGTAAACATGTTCATACGGCAATTTTTATTTATATTTCAAAAAAGTCACCTGCAAAGCCTTGATTTGCTTTACAGTTAATAATCTATTCGTTCTCTTATCTGGAGAGACTTTAGAATCTAAATCGTTATTCGAATTTGATACACCTATCTCTCTATTGGCGACAATAAATTATCCTTTCGAAGAAATAATTCTTCTACCAGCGATGATCAATTTGTTTTGCCGAAAAGACTCAGCCTAAAGACTATAAATATGGAGGTGGAATATTGGCATTAGAATTTCAATCGTTTTTATTATCAGAAAAAAAGCGTCAATTTATCGTGGAAAACCTGCAAAATTAAGGGCATAAAGGGCCACAACAAGTGTAATAGGATTGTGTTTAAAACACCTCTTCTTCACAATTATTCAACTATTAAACCTTCAGTTCCTTTAACAGCTACTGCTTTAATTTTTAGTGGTATTTATCTCAATTATACAAAAATATCGAGGTACATAACTTCTTCTGAAACAGGCATTATCCCATGCTTTTGTAACGAGTTAAAATAGAGGCTGTCTCCTGTTTTTAAAAGATATTCAGCTTCTCCCACCTGCATTTTCATTTGCCCGCGGATGATGTAGATAAATTCTTCACCTTCATGCGACACTTCGTGTGGTTTTACTTCACCTTTTTTTGCAACAAACAAAAACGGCTGCATTTTCTTTTCATGGTATTCCGACGCATAAGGGTAAATGGAATAACCTTTATCTGTGGCCGTGACGTTCTCTTCTGCTTTATGCCTTGTTGTAATGATAGCATTTAAAAATCCGTTATGCTCAAGCAGACTAGATATAGTAGTTCCCAATGCCTGGGCAATTTTTACTAAAGCTGCTACTGAAGGAACGGTTTTATTATTCTCAATCTTAGAAATCATGCTCCTCGAAAGTTCACTCGCATCTGCAATTTCCTGGAGTGTCCTTTTTTGATTACTACGTAAAATCCTAATACGGTCCCCAATGTTGAGATTGTTTATTTTTTCATCCAGCAGCAACGCTTCTAACATTAAACTCTGTTTACTTTTTTACACCTATGTTTCACTTCATTCAACCTTGTTGAATTCAAAAGTACACAAATTACTATTCAATCAATTTTTTTTTAAAAAAATTTTTTAGAAAAATTAATTTCACTTTACGCTGGTAGGTTTCGCCCCAAAACGCGACAAGTAGGCATTGCTTCGTATTGCACCAAACGTATAAGAGTGCAACCATGAACAGGCCTAAGGATAACTGCCGCGCTGCTATGAAAAGCTGCTTGTGAACCGAGCGTGGCAACCATGGAAAATAGTAGCAATGCAGTTCGGTTCCCAAAAATTCGTTACACCTATTTATGCGACGGGAAGTAAAATAAGGTTACTGACTATTAAAAAAACCTTCCACCTCTCGGCTAAGTTTACACACTTTCGATTTTAACGGATTATTGCTATAGGAATTGAACTTTCCTTTGAAACCGTTTTCCTTCGGGTAATTGCATATAAATGTTAATAGAAACGATATTTTTTATTTGCATTTAGATCTGCGCTTACAAGTAAGTTAACAGTCGCTTAGAAAAAAACTGAACACATTCCTGCTCAGAACCACACGGAGGTTTCCTGTCCCGAATAATGTACATCTTTGGTAATTCCTTCCGGCACAAGTTCAACTTTAAATGGGCGCGGATTACCAATGATTTTTAGTCCCTGTGGGGTAACTGATTTTATCGATAACTCCTTCGTCTTGTCATTCCAAATAATTTGGGTTAAGCTTCCCTTTCCCTTAAGATAATCAAGGCTTATTCCATCATCTTCATACAACGTAAACTCACCATTAGTACCTCTGAAAATTTTTAAGGTTGTTGGCTCTGTTACCTCTTGTGTTACGTATTGTCTTATCGGATCAACTGGTATGATAGCACCAGCCCTAACATAAACAGGCATTGTAGCAAGAGTGACTTCTTTGCTAATTGTTTGACCTCCTGCTAACTTAGATTTTGTCCACCAATCATACCACTCACCCGGAGGTAAATAAACAGATCGGCTGGTAGCTCCTTTCTCAAATACGGGTGCAACTAAAATATCCCTTCCCCATAGATACTCTGTTGCTAATCCCCTCGCATTTTCGTCCTCCGGGTAATGCAACCACAACGCCCTCATTAGTGGAAGTCCTGTTGTACGTGCTTGCCATGCCAGGGTGTAGTTGTAGGGTAAAAGTTGGTAGTGCAGCTCAATATATTTTTTTGCGACACCTTCTATTGCTGGATTATTTAACTCAGTTTGGAGTGGAGGGGTTTTGTCTTCAATTGGTTCCATATTACCCATCCCCCATCCCCATGGCAGCCGTGTTCTCCAGGTTCTTCCATGTGACCTGAATGAACCACAGAATGATGCAAATTGAATCCATCTGGCATAAAGCTCACCTGTCAGTTCCTTAGTAGAAAAAAAACCTCCAATATCAGTTCCCCAAAAAGGACCAATACTTATTGAATAATTGAGTCCTACGGCAATTTGCGCTTCGAGCGTTTTCCAGGAAGACTCAGTGTCTCCTGACCACACCCAGCCGCCCCAACGTGCTATTCCCGGAAATCCATTTCTTTGTAAACTCCACGGTCTTAAATTCGGATTGTAAGAAATATGGCCCTGGTAATACAGCTGATGTCTTTTAAGGCGTTCAAAAAGATTAAACCAGTCTCCCTCATCGGGCCAAAACCCGTCGACGCCGAGATCCATTAAGGTAAGATGTTGCTTCCAATAACTCTGTATGTGGGAGGCGTTTACCACTTCACCTCGTTTTGCAGGAATATTTCCGACCAGGCCCGGTAATTTATCGCGATCCCGTGGCACCATATGTAAAATCACTTTTACATTGCGTTCATGCATTTTGGTAATAAAATCTTTGGGATCGTTTTGGAAAACTTCAGGATTAAATTCAAACGAAGGTTGCATTTTATTCCAGCCCTTTTTCACAAATCCTGTTCCCAGGTATATTACTGCATCCACCGGAATCTTCTTCTCCCGAAAAGTATCAACAATTCCAAGCATTTGGTTTTCATTGGTAAGTGTACGATGCGATTGCATATAACCTAAAGCCCATTTGGGAGGCATAACTGAAGGACCCGTTATTTCAGAAAAGTCTTTCATGAACTTAGCAGGTTCATGAGCATCAAAAACAAAAAGATCATAAAATCCTTTCAATGCAGTGTCTGTTGGTGGAAGTCCTTTTCCTAAGTTTAGCTGCTGGTTTGCGTGATTTTGAGGAGTAAAAGAGTTATTTGCAGGCATCCAGGGAACAAAAACTCCTTTTTCTTTTTTTCTTAGATCAACCTCAACCCATGGAGTTGCTACAAATATGGCCCAACCATCTGTTCCAACAAGCAGGGGTACCGGATTCCTTGAACCATAGGCGTCGGCTTGCCACCTCGGCTGCATGCTGTCATATCTACCTCGCCTATCGAATTGAACAGGCAGAGCGCGCCAATTCATCCCGGCTTCAGGTTTTGGTCCTCCTTCGCCGAGTCCCAGGACTGGCGCATCGTTCACGCTGAAAGTTAAATTGCCTTCATTTCCAAAAACCAGTTGCTGAACGAGCCGGCCGCTTCGATTACGGATAACAATAGTCAACGGACTGCCACCAACTTCTATATTTAAAGCACCTGCTTTTCTTTTGACCACCTTCCCAACCCTGGTAAGGCTAATTACAGGTGCAGGATAATTGCGCTCAACTACTGCGGGAGTAAATGGAAAATCCTCTTTAAAATTCAAGGCTTTCAGAGTAATGCGAACACTACTTTCCCCCGCCTGCCTTATTTCAAGTCGGCCTGGTTTGCCACCTGTCATAATCTTTTGTCCATCTACTATTAAACAGAAAGATAATAGCGTAAGAAAAATACCTAAGTGGATACGGAGCAATCGTAAAAGCATAACTAGAAAATAGAGGTGATGTTCGTTTAACATTTACGATCCTCTTAGTGTATAAGAAGAAGCAATGCTAAAATAATTATTCAAATATATTTCCCGGATGGCATGTGTGGGAGGCTAAGTTTTGAACAAATTGCAAAAGGGTGTCGCTGAGCGGGAACGATGAAAAATACTACTCATTCGGCCGCTCCTGAAACAATTATAAGAGTTCTATGGCAAAACATTTCCCGGGGCCTGAGTTTGATTGTCCAACCCTTTTTGCGCACTTTTCTCTGATTAGCATCTTTCAGCAAGTTTACTCGCATAAACCTACATACATTTCATTAAGCCTTGCAGCATATAAAACATAAACAGTAACATAAAAAAAGCGATTAAAGGCGAAAGATTTGGTGGCGAGCAATAGAACAGTTCTAAGGAAGCTGGTATTAGATAAATAACTGATGACGTACAAAAACCTGATATAAATGTTTCTCAGTAAACAAGTATTTATTTACTAAACCTCTTTAGTAACGGCATCTCGTAATAATTATAGGTCACATATGAGATTGCAGAGGATACAGAGATCACAATAACAAAGTTTGAAAAATGATTCAGGATCTCTGAAACTGATCCCGTAACTGGTATCAATCCAATTAACCCTACCTTTTTAAGAAGGAAGATAGCAGCAAAATGTACGATGTACAAACTGAAACTCATCTTTCCAATATACTCGGTGACCCTATTTACCAATATTCTGCTATTACTAACGTAGCAATAATATATAAGTAAGCAGAAAATAAGGGAAGCGCTAATGTGATAACTTATTCCGAAATAGAACAAAAGAACAGAAGAGAGTAACAGTAAAAATAAAGCGTTCTTTTTCACGGTGCGGTCTTTAACTATAATAAAGTAATAGCAGGCTATTCCTAAAAAGAATACTGGTAACTGTGATGGTAGATAAAAGTATAAAAAATATTTATCCTCGGTACTTATAAAAGGACTTATAACCAGATTACAAACAACCATAAAAAAGACGCTGCAGGAAAAAAAAATAATACTGTAATTTAAGTTTCTCATCCCCTTTATCAATAAAGGGACAAGACAATAAAAAAGCATTTCTACTCCTATTGACCACCCGCCAGGGACAACGCTGTTTATGTAATGTGGTACTAAAGCATGAAGAAACAAAAAATTAAGAACTATCGGCTTTATTTCCAAAAGATGAGCGGGAACGCCAGTTGAGAGAAATTTAAACCCTGTTGTATTTTGTATTGTATAATAAATAATAGCAATAAAATACAAAGGTGCAATTCTAAAAAATCTCCTTCTGAAAAAATTTGCAGTAGCGTTTTCTTCTGTTAGCCATTTCTTTTTTCCTGAAATAAATAATGTTATAGCACTCAACAGGAAAAATAACTGGACTCCGTATTGACCGGAAATGAAGACCTGCCTGGTAATAGGACTTAAGCTAAAGGTGAATTTTTCGGAAGCGTAATAGCTATGTACAAGTATAACCATAATGATCGCTATTCCCCTTAACGAGTCTATGAATTGGTATTTTTTCACGGTTTTTAAGAAATTAGACGTAAAGCAGGTAATATAAGGGTAATTAAAACATGGAATAAGAGGAATTGGCAGAATGGTCAAACGCACCTGAAAAACCGTACAACCGCGAGGGCATTGCTGTATTTATCCTATTTGCGCTATAGTACCGGCATTTCGGCTGCAAGTTCAAGCCGGGGAAAAAGCAAGATCATTTAATTGCGCCAACTCCGACCAGCACTAACCTTCTCTTTTGTTTCGTAGTCGTTAGTTATCCGGTTCCATCCCTTCTGCCGATGTTAATTTATAAGGCTGCTAAAAGTATTCGCACCTTATAAGTCTTAATGCAATTCCTTTGAATTTTTCCCGGCGGTAACATCCCGTTTACCGGTACTTTCATTAAAATAAAAAAAGCGGATACTCCCTCTCAGGACATATTCGCTTCTTTAGAATTCTTAGTAGCCAATTGTGGCTCTGCGTATTTCTTATCTGCTGGTCTTAGCTTTGAAAGCTCCCTTTATTGGAACGCTTTCAGGTTTTGTTTTCCTTTTATGCCAGTACAACAGAAAATTCAATGTTGCGAAGGGAGGGTTCGAACCTCCGACCTTCGGGTTATGAGCCCGACGAGCTACCGCTGCTCTACTTCGCGATATAAGTTTGTAAAATCGCTTTATCTTTTGTTTCACCGGGGCACCACATTCTTCACAACCTACTGCTATATTCCCGATGTGGGTGCAAAAGTAAGGGTGGGAAGATTACCAGCCAAACTTTTTATTTTCTTTTTACAAATCTTTTAATCATCATTACCACTTCGGTTTTTTATACTTGCACCTGCGCTTGAATTTACTACTTTGGCAACACCAGCGCCTTTATAATAAATAGTAGAACCGCCGCTTGCATCCGCATTTAATTCTCCGTTTACAGTAACCCTTATGTTTGAAGCTCCTGATGAAGAAGCCTTACAATTATTAATTACCAGGTCATAGCTATTTACCTTTCCAGCACCACTTGCATCAATCAGACCTTCTTTAGCAGTACCGGATAAACGGGAAACTGAAGCACCGCTGATATCCATATTTAAATTATTTACATTAATGATGCCTTTTATTTCACTTGCCCCGGAAACATCAACTTTTAAATTATCACTATTTAAAGTGCCGCTGATACTTAGGTACGAGGCACCAGACACGTCGAGACGGTTAAGATTTGTTACAGTAACATAAGCCTTCAATTTCCTGTCTGTCCAGTTAAAGCCGTTCCAAACTCCTCCATCTACAGAAATTTGTAAAACTCCGTTCTTAACTTCTGTTTTGATCTTGCTATTGTATTTTTCTTCTCCTGCACTTACAGCTATACCTTGTACACTACCTTGAGACACATAAACAGACACCGCCCCTGAAACTTCCATACTATTAAAAGTGGCTACAGTACGTACTTCTGCATTTTCGTCGTATACTATATTTTGTGCCTTACCAATAAAGCCTCCTCCAATTATCAACATCAATAAAATAACACGCTTCATTCTTCAATTTTTAGGTTAAACGGTCTAGATCAAAAAAAGTTACATGGTAAATCAATTTTTCACAGTTATTTTTACAGCATAGAAACCAGCCGGTTTCTTCCCCGGGGTGCTGAAAGCAAATGCTTGAGGCTGAGATCAAACCCGTTGAACCTGAACAGGGTAATTCCTGCGAAGGGAAGGTGTCAACTACTTTATTGCCCTCTCCTGTCTGCATTTCCCTGTTCCCAGATTATTTAACCGCATAAAAAAATGCATGATGAAACAATTTTTGGGAACAATCTTCGCCTCTTGTATAGTGCTGATAACGAGCGCTCAATATACAATTAAAGGTCGGGTTTTCCACGAACAAACAAACGAACCAGTTGAAGCAGTTACTATTTCTTTAGAAAAAGACGGCAGAACCGTATCGAGCCAAAGTACCGGCGTTAACGGTTATTACCAGTTTAAGGGACTGAAGAAAAAAGGCATTTATCATTTAGTGACTGAGCATATAAGTATGCAAAAAAGAACAATTACCATCGAAGCTAGCAGCGGCATTACTACCACCGATGTTGCTTTAACGACTAATGCCTATTTTCTTGAGCCATTGGAAATAAAGAGCATAAGAGCACCGGAAAAAGCACCTTTTGCCATAACAAATATTGGCAAGAACGAAATCGAAAAAAACAATACGGGCCATGACCTTCCGTTCCTGCTTAACCAGGTACCAGGCGTTGTAATTAATTCTGATGCCGGCAATGGCATCGGTTATACAGGCATTCGCATTCGCGGAAGCGATGCCAGCCGGATTAATGTTACGATCAATGGCATCCCGTACAATGATGCAGAAAGCCAGGGATCTTTTTTTGTTGACCTTCCCGACATTGCGTCTTCGATAAACTCTATCCAGGTACAGCGGGGAGTGGGAACGAGCAGTAATGGTGCCGGCGCCTTTGGCGCAAGTTTAAATCTTAGCACTAATGAATTTAACGACAAGCCTTATGGTGAATTCAATAATAGTTACGGCTCTTTTAACTCCATAAAAAATACTATAAAGGCGGGAAGTGGCCTCATTGATGGTCATCTAACAGTTGATACAAGGCTTAGCCGAATCAGCAGCGACGGATTCATCGACAGGGCTTCTACCAATTTAAAATCTCTGTATTTTTCAACCGCTTACATTAATAAGAAGTCTACCGTTAGATTCAACTTCTTTTCCGGAACTGAAAAAACTTACCAGGCGTGGAACGGTGTACCTGAAAGTATGCTTGAAACCAACCGTACCTTCAATTCTTCCGGAACAGAAAAACCAGGGGAACCTTATAATAACGAGACCGACAACTATCAACAGGACCACTTCCAGCTGTTTTTCAATCATTCGTTCAGCAATTATTTATCCTTTAATACCGGGGTGTTCCTAATAAAAGGTAAAGGATATTATGAACAATATAAAGCAGAACAACGGTTTTCAAGGTATGGATTACCAAATGCTGTTTTTGGAACGGATACCTCGACCAAAACTGATCTTGTAAGGCAACTTTGGCTCGATAACAATTATTATGGGCAGATACTTTCTCTACAATACAAAAAGAACAAAAACCAGTTAACACTTGGCGGCGGATGGAACCAATACGAAGGAAACCATCACGGAAATATTATATGGGCTGCTACAAGTATTCCAAAAGATTATCAATGGTATAATTTAGATGCGCTAAAAACAGATATCAATGTTTACACAAAATTGCAACGTTCTCTAAGTAAGGGCTTCGATGCTTATGTGGATGTACAATATCGGAAAGTGAACTACAATATGGAAGGCTTCAGAAATAATCCTGCTATGTTTGTAAAAAGAGAATTTCAATTTCTAAATCCAAAAGCCGGTATCAGTTATAATTTTAACGGCTTACAGGCATTTCTAAGCTACGCAGTGGGAAATAAAGAGCCAAACCGGGATGACTTTGAAGCGGGTGTGGCGCAACAACCGAAACATGAAACGCTTCACGACTTTGAATTAGGCATAGAAAAAAGAACAACCCAATTTAGCCTTGGTGCAACAGGCTATTATATGTTATACAAAAACCAACTCATATTAACCGGGCAAATAAATGATGTAGGTGCATACACTCGTGTAAACGTGCCTAACAGTTACCGGCTTGGTGTAGAATTACAGGCGAAAGCCAACCTGACAAGCTGGATGAATATAGCAGCAAATACTACCTTAAGCAGGAATAAAATAAAACAATCGGAAGAATACCTGGATGATTATGACAACGGAGGACAAGTGTTAATCAGTCATAACAATGCTGATATATCTTTTTCACCGTCTGTAATAAGTGGTGTTACTGTTAATGTATTACCAGTAAAAAACGCAGAATTAAGTTTTCTAAGCAAATATGTCAGCAGGCAATACCTCGACAATACTGAAGACATAGCTCGCAGTCTGCGACCATACTTTGTGCAGGATGTAAGATTTATCTATACCATTAAAAACAGATTGTTTAAAGAGATCAACTTCATCGCTTCTGTTTTCAATGTGTTGAACAGGAAGTATGAACCCAACGGGTATACTTTCAGTTACATTTATGGTGGTAAGACTACTACCGAAAATTATTACTTCCCAATGGCAGGAACCAACGTAATGGGAGGAATAAATATCAAATTATAATCTCCAAAATTAAAGAAAATAAGGGCTGCATGGCGGCCCTTGTTTTTTATATATCATTTGGTAAAAGCAGCGGAGCAAATCAAAAATTCAAGTGTACGACGCAAGAAACCTTAGGGCCGGCTCCCAAACCATGCAAAATGAACTTTTGTGCGAACATTTATAGCTCAAGCCGCATGATTTCGTCATTGCAATGCGACTCCACCCGGTTGTTTCTGAAACCGCTTCGTTGGTTCAGAATGCCTTCGCGCGGCACCCAACCGGTTGATGTCCCTTATGCAATAACTGTTGTCGGAAGCGAATATTATAACACCAATCGATAAAAACAGGGACCGACCTTACTCTTTTGCTGCCAATAGCAATGCAGACGGACGTCCTCTTCGGCTTCGCTCAGGGTACCCTTCGGCTTCGCTCAGGGTAAAAAAAAACTGGTACGCTAAGTTCTATCGAAGAATTAAAAGTTGAACTGAGCGTAGCAACGATGATTCTTATAGTACAAAAAGCCGGTATCAAAATAAACGTTAAAAATCAAGACAGCAACGAGTTCATTAGTAGAAAAGTGGAGGAAAGTTCGGCTGCCTGGTACAAAAAAAACAAATTCTATCTTCCGAATTTTTCTATCCACTGTAAGGTTCCGCCGGTTACGTTGACAGTATTCTTGAATCCCATATGTTCAAGAATCATACACGCAGTCTGACTTCTATTACCACTCCGGCAATAAACAATTACTTCTTCATCCTTCAAATCCTGCACCTCTTCAATATCCAAACTCTGGATACGACCCAATCGATAATGAGTACCTCCGAAATTGAAATCAGCCCTTTCGCTGTCTTCCCTTACATCGAGAAGGTTTAGTTTTTCGCCTGCGTCTATGCGGGCCTTTAATTCATTAACTGTTATGTGTCGCATAATGCAGAGTTTTTATTGTTCATCATTTTCGTTGGGAGGAACAGTTTCACCTGTACCGGTACTGTCGGTAGCAGTTATTAAAGGTTGCGTGCTTAACCATAGATCAATTGTTTGACCCGGTTTAATGCGGTTATACCTTTTTTCGCCATCGGAAGACTCGGAATACTTTTGCGGATTTTGCCGGGTAACGAAGGAATTTTCCTGGTCGGTAACATCGGGATCGAAAACAGGCGTGTAATTTATATCGAGACTTCTGAGTATTGATTTCGCCTGCGCGAATCGCTTACCCATTAAGTCGGGAACCACTATTTCAAGGTCACTAACCCCATTTCCCAAAACAAAGCTTATGGTACTACCCATAAAGATCTTGGTTCCTGATTTTATCGGCTGACCATTATATATCTGTTCAAGAACGGAATTTTTAGCAATGTCGGGCCTGAAAGTGGTATCGCCTAAATGCAGACCCAGGTTTTCAAGGTACATTTCGGCATTTCGCAAAGAGAAACCTACCAGGTTAGGCATCTCCACCATAGGAGGCTGTGCACGGTTAATAGTAAGATAAATGGTTCGGTTTACTTTAACGCTGGCATCACCATCCGGGCTTTGTTTAATTACGGCCAGTTTCGGAAAAGTATCGATATAAAGACTGTCCTGTATGGCTACTTCGAAACCTCTATCTTCCAATAACTTTCTCGCTGCATCTATATTTTTTCCAACAACCGAAGGCACTTTTTCGTACTGTCCATGTTTAGTTAAAAAATCAAGAGATCCAAAAAATAGTAAGATGAGCAGGGTCGCTAATACAATCACTACTACTATACTAACCCAAATAGATCTATGCGTTATAAATTTAAACACAAACTGGTTTTAAAAAATTGAAAGTAAATTAATATTTGAAACATTCTTCTATCAGTGCCGAATAAAACTCTTTTAAAGTCCATCCCATTGCCCGAACCTGTTGTGGAACAATGCTTGCTTCGCTCTGGCCTGGCACTGTATTCACCTCGAGCATGTAAGGCTCCCCGGTAGCTTCGTTATAAATAAAATCAATTCTAACAACACCGCGGCAATCCAGCAACTCGTACGCTCTTTTTGCATTCCCCCTTACTTTATCAGCTATTGATTCATCTACCACTGCAGGGGTAACTTCGTTACTCATTCCTGCTACATATTTGGCTTCATAATCAAAAAAATCATTTTTCGGAATCACTTCAGTAATGGGTAAGGTGATAATATTACCCCCGCTTTTAAACACGCCAATAGTAAATTCCCTGCCCTTTATAAACTCTTCAACCAATACCTGGTCGTCTTCTTTGAAAGCTTTCTCCAATGCGCCTGCCAATTCTGAATCTTCTGTTACTTTGCTCATTCCAATACTGCTTCCTCCGTTATTCGGCTTTACAAAAACAGGAAGTCGTAGTTGTTGCAAAATGGCTTCAGCCGTAACAGGGCTGTGCTTGAATATATGAAGCGACTTTGCAACATTTATTCCACCGAAAGCTGCAACTGCTACTGTGTAACGTTTGTTAAAAGTTAGGGCCGATGCGGCTGCACTACAACTGGTATAAGGAATTTTCAGCAGATCGAAGTATCCCTGGAGCTTTCCATCTTCACCCGGTGTGCCGTGAATACCGATCAGAACAGCATCAAAAGTTATTTTTTCTCCATTGATTTTGATAGAAAAATCGTTCTTGTCTACCGCAACTTCCTCCCCCACTTCCGTTTCAAACCACCATCCGGTAGAATGAATATCAATTTTATAAACATCGTATTTTTCTTTATCTAAGTTATTTTCAATTGTAATCGCACTTTTATAACTAATAACAGCTTCGCCGCTATAGCCGCCGGTAACAAAGGCAATTTTCTTTCTGATCATTGGATTGAATTTGCGACGCAAAGAAAGTGAAAAAATAACAAGGACGGAAAGAAGCAATTCTTTTGGAGCCGGCATAGGAACCTTTTGGAACGGCGGCTGTCGGAATGAATCCCTTCGGTAATGTGAGCTACTTGTACCGTATATCCTTTTAGCAGCCTTTTTTGCTGCCACAGCGAGACAAAAACACAAAACATCCGGGCGAATAACAATGCCCGATAAATTTCTAATGGCAAGGTTATAAAAAAAGGCGAAGAAAATTCTTCACCTTTTTTAATGAGTTGCTAAAAGTAGTTATAGATGCATTTTTTCCTTTTTTGCCATTAACTCCTCTACTGTTTCTACATACATTTCGTCGGGCACGCAACAGTCTACCGGGCATACAGCGGCGCATTGCGGCTCTTCATGAAATCCCTGGCATTCTGTACATTTATTTGGAGTTATATAATAAGTATCTACTGCTATCGGAGACATTCTTTTATCTGCCGTTACAACCGTTCCATCTAACAATACATAGGTTCCTTTAACTGTAGTTCCATCGCTCATTGACCATTCGACACCACCTTCGTAAATAGCATTATTCGGACATTCGGGTTCACACGCACCGCAGTTAATACATTCATCAGTAATTTTTATTGCCATATTGTTTTCAGTTTATATAGTGTTATTCAATGTAGTTTTGCACGCAAAAATAAGGTTTGAGTAATGACTTTACAACAACGAATTGAACTATTGGTCAGGCTGGGAGACTATATGCAAAAAAATGGCCAGAACTGGATAGCGGCAAAAGAACAGGCTAACCGGGGTAATCCCTGGTTTGTACCGGAATTTATAGAAATGGCTGCTGAAAATATAATAAGTGCTTTTTTACAGAAAGATAAACTCGACAATTGGGTGAATGATTATGGTGTACCGGAAGAAAATGAAAACCCGGTTACTGTAGGTGTAGTGATGGCCGGAAATATTCCGATGGTGGGGTTTCATGACATGCTCTGCATTTTTATCACCGGTCACAAGCAAAGAATTAAGCTTTCTTCGAAAGACAGTGTTCTTATTAAACACCTCGTTTCTGTAATGGCTGAATGGGAAGTACAGGTTGAAGATTATATTTCCTTTGCCGAAAACCTGAAAGGATGCGACGCTTACATCGCTACGGGCAGCAATAACTCCAGCAGGTATTTTGATTATTATTTTGGCAAATACCCAAATATTATTCGTCGCAACCGTACCAGTGTTGCAGTAATTGACGGAACAGAAACCACGGAAGAATTGGAAAAACTGGCTGACGATATTCAAACTTATTTTGGGCTAGGATGCCGCAACGTTACCAAATTATACGTTCCGGAAAATTATAATTTTGAAGCTTTGCTGCAGGCTTTAAATAAGTACGAGCACTATGAAGATTTCCATAAATACAAGCATAATTACGACTACCAGTTGGCGCTCCTGATGATGGGTAATAAATTCTACATGACCAACGGAACTATTTTACTTTCTAAAAACGCCTCCCTTTTTACTGCTGTCAGCCAGGTGAATTACGAAAATTATAAAAACAAAGAAGACCTGGAGTCGTTGCAAAACAACACCGATGTTCAATGCATAATTGGCCATAATGCTATACCTTTTGGTAAAGCCCAAACGCCTTCATTAACCGATTATGCCGATGGCATCGATACAATGAAATTTGCCATGAGTCTCTAACTTTTTTACTATTCTGCTTATTAAGAAGTACTTTTAGAAATAATAGGTTTAGTGCCTTTCAGTCATTTTAATAAAGTACGACCTGACTTTTTTTCCGTTCTACGACAACCTTCGTCAATAACTTGTTAAATGGTTCTTTTGATAATCAATGAATTAAACACTTTAATTAACTTGCTCGTTATAAGGCATATATTTTGTCACCAATTAAAAGACAACGTAAATAAAAATACATGATGAAACTCAAAAATGTTCTTTTGGTAGTACTCATCAGTTCTGCCACAGCCATTGCCAGTGTTTGGGGATTTGAGAAATGGCATCACTCCCAAACAGCAGGAACCCAGGAACCCGGCAGGCTGCCCGTAAATTATGCCGGCTTTTTCGACGGCACCAGGGCGGCGGGACCTGTTGATTTTACAGCAGCCTCAATGTCTGCCACCCCTGCAGTGGTTCATATTAAAACAAAAACAAAAGCCCGCCAGGTAACTAATAACCTCCCGCGCGGACGTAACCCGTTTTCTGACCTTTTCGGCGACGATTTTGGAGATCTTTTCGGAGGACCTCAATCTCAAACTATTCCTGAACAGCGTGCAAGCGGTAGTGGCGTTCTGATAAGCGAAGACGGTTATATTGTTACAAACAATCACGTAATCGAAGGGGCAGACGACATAAACATCACCCTCAACAACAAGCGCTCGTATAAAGCCACTTTAGTTGGTGCAGATCCGAGCAGTGATATTGCAGTGCTGAAAATCGACGGCAAAAGCCTGCCGTATATGGTGTATGGTAATAGCGACGACGTGAAGTTAGGTCAGTGGGTGCTCGCAGTAGGTTATCCGCTTACTTTAGATGTAACCGTAACCGCCGGTATAATCAGTGCAAAAGCAAGGTCGATTGGTATAAACAGCAGGCAAAGTAAAAGTCCGATTGAAAGTTTCCTTCAAACCGACGCGGCTGTAAACCCGGGTAATAGTGGTGGTGCCCTGATTAATACCGACGGCCAACTCATAGGCATTAATTCAGCTATTGCATCTCCTACTGGTAGTTATGCAGGTTATTCATATGCAGTCCCGGTGAACATTGTTAAAAAGATAGTAAACGATTTAATGAAGTTTGGAACCGTTCAGAGAGCTTACCTGGGAATTGAATATGCTCAAAATGGTCTTACCGAGGAACAAAAAGCTGAACTTGGAGTGAAAGAGAGTTTTGAAGGAGTATACGTTACTGGGTTACCTGAAGGCGGGGCAGCCAGCCTGGCAGGCATTAGAAAAGGTGACGTTATAACCAAAGTAAATAACGTACGGGTTTCTACAGGTCCGGAAATGGTTGAGCAGGTTACGCGTTACAAACCAGGCGATAAAATTACTGTCACCTTCTTAAGGGATGGTAAAGAAAATACGGTTAACCTAACGTTGAAAAACCGTGCTGGAAATACGGATGTTGTAAAAAATGCAACGATAATAGAAAAGTTAGGCGGACAGCTCGAAACGCTTGATAAAAAGAAGGCTGCTGCTTATGATATACCCGGCGGCGTTGTAATCAAAAAAATTGCAACTACCGGTTATCTTAGCAAAACGAAAATCCAGGAAGGCTTTGTAATAACCAGTGTGAATGGAATTGTCGTTAAAAGCGTCGAAGACCTGACCGCAGCGCTTGAAAAGAATAAGGGAACAACTGTTAAGCTCGAAGGAGTTTATCCAGGTTATGAAAGTAGCTATGGGTATCCTTTAAACCTGGGAAACGACTAAAATAGAAAGATAAACATATACTTAATGGCTGCTCTTTTGAGCGGCCATTTTTATTGTTAGTACTGTTATTTTTTGGGGACGAACAGCAAACCACTACTCAAAATCGTTGCGTCGCACACTTGTACATAGAACCACGATTAGCAGATTTTGAAATAGGTGGGAGGAATATTCCAGACGGATAAAAAATGTGCTCTACTTCCTTGTCGTTTCGTAATAATTTGGCCAGGCCAGCGGCGTTCGCAAATTAAGCGTCGTATTCACTTCCTCTTCACCGCTAACAATCCTTCTAATCTCTGTTCTCTTAACATCTTTATTCCTTTCTCACTTTGTACCTTGCACTTTTAAATAATGTATGAAGAAGTTTAACGTTCCAGGAAAATACAGAAGTGGTTTAATCAGCGCAATTAAGAGCCAAAGAAAACAAGCTGATAAATTAAAAAAAGATTTTACCCCTACACTGCTTGATTTCGGAGCTATCCAAATTTTCCTTGCCCGTCATTTCGGCTTTTGTTATGGGGTGGAAAATGCTATTGAAATAGCGTTTCGAACTATAGATGAAAACCCTGGAAAACGTATTTTTTTGCTTAGTGAGATGATACATAACCCGCAGGTGAATAACGACCTCGTTAATAAAGGTGTACGCTTCCTGCAGGATACCAAAGGAAACGCCCTGGTAAATTTTGACGAGTTGACTGCTGATGACATTGTTATTATACCTGCTTTCGGCACTACGCTTTCTATAGAAAAAAGACTGAACTTGGTTGGAGTTACAACCGAAAAATATAATACAACTTGTCCTTTCGTCGAAAAAGTTTGGAATCGTAGCGAACAAATTGCTCAAAAAGGCTATAGTATCGTAGTTCATGGAAAACCAACACATGAAGAAACGCGTGCTACTTTTAGTCATAGTGCGGCAAATGCACCAACTGTAGTTGTAAACAATATGCACGAAACTATTGAGTTGGCAAAGTATATAACCGGGGAAAAGCCGCCAGAAAAGTTTTATTCAGAATTTAAGGGACGATACTCCGAAGGATTTTCGGTTGAAAGAGACTTGCAAAGGATTGGCGTAGTTAATCAAACAACGATGCTTGCAAGTGATACCCAGGCCATCAGTGACTACTTAAAACAAGTGATGGTTCAATACTTCCAGTTAAACGAATTTACTATAGACGAACGTTTTGCAGATACCCGTGATACTTTATGTTATGCAACCAACGATAATCAAACAGCGGTTTACGGGTTATTACAAGCGCGGGCCGATTTTGCCATTGTTGTCGGGGGATATAACAGCAGCAACACTTCGCACCTGGTTGAATTGTGCGAAGAAAAGCTTCCTACTTATTACATTGATTCTGCTGACAAAATTCTTTCAGAAAAGGAAATTCTTCACCATAACTTTCATACAAAACAAGACTTGCATACTGTAAACTATCTCCCTGTTACACAGCCGGCACGAGTGCTAATTACAAGTGGTGCCAGTTGCCCCGATGCGGTAGTCGAAGCTGTTATCAGGAAACTTGTTTCGTTTTATAAGGTTGACAGATCTGTAGATGAAATGGCAAATACAATTGGTTAAGCTGCGCTTCAATTCCATGAACAGGGTGGCTAATTAACTTTCCCTAACCCGAAGGTCATAGGAGTCAAAGAGTTTAACGGAACATTTAGGCAATTTCTTCTTCAACCTCTAATCTTTCTTTTACAAGTTTCAGCGCAATTTTTAATTGCTCTTTCATTGTAAGATTTGAATTATCAAGTACTACGGCATCATGTGCTTTTCTCAACGGGCTGAACTCCCTATGACTATCAATGTAATCCCTTGTTTCGAGATTCGACTTTATTTCTTCTATGGTTATGTGCGGGTTTTTTTGTATCAACTCTTTAAACCTTCTCTCAACCCTTACAGCTGGATCTGCTGTTAAAAAGATTTTTAATTCTGCATTTGGAAATACAGTTGTTCCAATATCGCGGCCGTCCATTACAATACCTTTTGTATCGCCCATTTTTTGTTGCTGTGCTACGGCAAATTCCCGAACTTCTTTAACTGAGGCAACTCCACTTACGTTTTCAGCTACAACCATATCCCTGATCAACCATTCTACGTTTTCATCGTTCAGATGAATTTCTGATATATCAGTTTCTTGACTGTAAATAAACTCGAGCGTTATGTTTCCCAACGCTTTGACCACTTCTTTAGGTTTATTCCAGTCTACGTGGTTCCGCAGAAAGTACAAAGTAATTGCCCTATACATAGCACCACTATCAATAAATACATAGTTTAATTGTGCAGCCAAAGCTTTTGCTAACGTGCTTTTACCGCACGAGGAATAGCCGTCTATTGTTATTATAATCTTTTTCATATTGGTGTATCACCACTGCAAAAATGTGACAAATAGTTGAAAAAAAGGCTGCCTGAATGCGGGCAGCCTTTTAAAAGTTTATTTTTACATTCTAATTACTACCTCACTATCATAGTCTGAGCATTTAACAAATTACCGTTTTCATCTTTAAAATGAATCCTATAAGTTCCGGCAGGAGCTTTATTTAACCTGATCGCGAGACTGTTTACTCCCTCAGTCACCTGCTGCATATACTTATTGAATAACTGGCCTAAATTGTTCACCAATACAATTTGAATTTTCCGGTTTTCGCTGCTTGTTACTTTTACCAATGCTGTACCCTTAACCGGATTTGGATAAGCATTTCCAATAGACAAAATTTTACCGGCCAGTCGCAGTTGCTGAACATTACAAACGTAATTAAAGCGCCCGGTTCCATCCGTTTGTTTCAGCCGGTAGTAAAGAATTAGACCATTAGGAGCATTATCATTGAATTGATAGATACCGCCATTTCTCGAATCAGGATTTACAGTAGCAATACTTGTAAAGCTAACACCGTCCGAACTTCTTTCAATCTCGTATGGGCGGTTATTCTGCTCATCACTTACTTTCCAGTTTAAATATACACTGTTCCCGTTCCTAATGGCTTTAAAGTCAACACAGGTTATAGGATATATTCTTGCAACAGGGGCCCCGACGGCAAAGCCGGAAAAACCAGTATTGAAAGTGGCAGTGAAAATACCGCCTCCATTTACTGCACTATAGGTAGCGGGTGTTTTAACCGTGTTGGCCGCAGAAGCACCTCCAGGGGTAGACGCCGAGGTTTTATATATGTACAACTGTTGCCTTGCAGTTAAAGTAGCATCTTCGATAGCAGTGATTTCTTCTTCTGTAAAGTATAAAGAAATCGAATAAATTCCGTTGGCGTTGTTTGTAGCCGGTGTTACTCTGACCACTTTATCACCTACTTTATGAACATCGTCATTTTGCGTATAAAGAGTGGAAGTTGAATTACCCGCTCTCTGAACAGAGGTATTTATGCAACCATAGTTATGGGCCCCTGAAGCGTTTATTTTCGCAATAATATTTCCCTGGGGACTGCTATAAAAATATACTTCCTGTGCCCCATTTATCCTTTCGTTTGCCCCGCGGTCAGCTACAGTTTCAATACGCCTGGGCAATCCATACATTAAAACATTGTCTACCGACACACTTACAGGACCTCCTGCATTAGCATCGTTATACCAGCGGAAGCCTAAATAAAACTGTTTATTATCTAAGAAAGGCGGCAATGGTCCATTAAATGTGCCTGTCGTAGGAGTTGCAGAAGCAAAGGTGTATTCCCTACCCATTTCCCTAAAGGTTACGCCGTCAAAAGAATAGGTAAGCGACATATAGTCAAAGAGCCCAAATTGATCAGCGTCAACGCCGTTTGGATCCACTTCACCCTGAACTGTATAATCAAACTTTAAAGTAATATCACTTAAACCACGGGCGTCAATCACAGGAGTACTTGCCCGGGTTTGACTGGTAGAGGTATTATAATATTGTGCAGGTGGCAAGGTAGCGGGCACAGGACTGGTCAGCCTTCCTGTAACAGCAAGGCTTTTACCGGCCGAAACGTTGAAGACTCCCCAATGGTTTTTACCCGGGTCCACCGCAGTCACTCCGGTTTCAGGAATTTCAAGTGTTTCAACCCATCCTGCCGGCAAATTAAATCCGGTAGTAACAGCCTCAAAATTCTGGTTTAACAAAACAACGGAGTCGCTTCCTATCACAGGAACTACATCATCATCTACCACCGAGATAGTATAAGTAGTATTAACAGGATTGGCTCCCGCATTGGTAACAGAGATTGAAACATTAATTGTTTCGGCTGCTTCCACCACGCCATCGTTGTAAACCGCTATAAGCAGCGTATCCTGTATTGTGCTTCCTGTATTGTTAGTAAATGAAGTGGCGGAAGCTACGTAATCCCTTCCGTTCACTGCTGTTCCGGTAATGGTAACGCTTGCTGTTGAGTTAGCAGGTAACAAGATTGGCAAATACAGTGTATCTGAACCTGTACAACCAATACCCGATCTTCCTTCACTTATTGTAATGCCGGGCTGGAAAACAAAACCATAGGTAGTTGTACAAGGTGTAGTGAAGGCTGCTCCAACACCAACAGCATACCACGCATTAGTTACGGATTGAACAATGCTGCCACAGGGATCGCCACTATAAGCTTTAGCAGCAGCTATTGACATGGCCCTTGCTTCTGCAAAGGTGGCTGTAGAGGAAAGCATAATTTCAGTAAGAAAAGCAATTTGCTCAGAGACAGTAAAGCCTAAACCGTTTACAGTGTAAGTACCGCCATCGTTGTGAGGAGCAGTAGTTCCATTATCTCTCATTCCATCGTCAGCGCCCGGAATAACATAACCGGCATCAGGACCGGAGCCATTCCCTGATCCGCATGTTAAAAGATAAAACCACTTGTTCAATACGCCGCTGTTATTATGTACCCCACATTGATCGTTAGCTAAATTAGGAATACAATCAGGATTAGACCAATTCTGACCACCATAAGTGTCAGGATTACCGGCTAGTTTAGGAGCATCCATACGGCGTAAGGGCACATCAGTGTACGATATTTGCTCCCCTATAAAAAAGGGTTTGTACCTGGTTGCCAACGTGGCATCAATAGTCTTAATCACAAAATTTTCTACACAAGCCGCCCATATATCGCTAAATCCCTCGTTCATTGCCCCCGACTCTTTCTCGTAAACCAAATTAGACGTATGTTCAGTAACACCGTGTCCTATTTCATGACCACAAACATCTAACGAAGTAAGTGCTTTAAAACCTCCTGCTTGCTCCCCGCTTCCATCTCCATAAGTCATGGCCGAACCGTTCCAAAAAGCATTGTCATAAGCAGGACCATAATGAACGAAATTCTTAATATTAGCATTATTGCCATCATAGCTTAAACGGTTATGCCTGCTTTTCCAATAATCATACACTACTTCTGCTCCCCAGTGTGCATCCCATGCTATATCATCATTTTCAGCCTCTGCTGCTCCGCCTTCTGCTCCACCCCTCTTATGCTGGGTAACCGTCCAGTTATTATCAACATCAGTAAAACTTTTTCCCTGTGCATATAAAGCAGCTACATTTAATGGTATTCCACCCGCATTGTTTAAATCATAAGTCTCAATTCCATTTCCCCGGCTATCATCTATTAAGACATATGTATTTCCTCCCGGCACATACACCTCAGTTGTAGGATGACTGCTTACAAGCGTTTGACCATTATTAGGATCGGTACCACTAATCTGTTTTGTATAAATTACCCTGTTCCCTGCATACCGTGTTGTGACAGTTGTTGGAACAGATGCATGTTTAATAATAGCGTCGTATAATAACACTTTTCCTGAATGTGCATCAATATATATATAACCCCGACTTAATGGTTCCGACGCGTAGATATTAAACTTGTATGCAAGCCGCATATCCGATCGAACTGCACTAGTAAAATCTTTAACTACAACCACCTCACCTTTAGGCAAATATTCCTGCAATTCTTTTTGCAAACGTAGTTTTACATTTTCATTAGTTGTTTTTGCAATAATCTCCCGAACCTCCTCCCACGCATACTTTTTTGCTGCAATGTGCCTTTTGGCAATTTCCAAAGCTGCATTTTCATTTATAGATGGAATCACTGACAATCCGGTAGGTATTTCATAAAAGCTTCCCGCCAACATTACAATATCTTCAGTTTTAACTAAAGCTTTATAACTCGAATACTGCACCTTCACCCCTTTGAAATATTGCTGGTATTCCGGTACTTCCAATGTAGAAGTTATAGACGTTTTTTTAACTCTTAAATAATCGTCATAGCCGCTACGTAAAGAAAGGTATGATCGAAGTGCAGAAGGAGCTTCTGCTGATTTGTAAGCTGGTCTTTCAATATTAAAAACTATAGTTGACGGAGTTGATCTTTCTACCGACATCACCACATCAGAAACTCTTTTATCTGATAGTATTTTCTGTCTTGCCTCTTGCAACTGCAGCTCGGACTTCTGCGCAGTTACCTGAAATGGAAAAAAGGAAAAAAGCACCGATGTAAGCAGCACAACACGGTGTAATACGGGTCGAATTGTAGACATAGGAGTAGTTTTTGAATTGGAAAGTAAATATCGATTAAATTTAAGCGTTAACAGCTTATTAACAAAAAAAGATGTTTAGCTAAGTGTAACCGTAAAGCCTAATATTTATCCCCGCCATGTAACCACCACCGGGTTGGGAGAATAGTAACCGTGGGTACAAGTGTGCGACGCAACGATGCGGAATAGAGAGGAATAAGCCGGGTCACAAGAGAAAAAGAAATCGTACCGGTTAGACATCCCAGGCCTTCGCGGGCAAAAAAAAAGCCACCCAACCCGAAGGATGGATGGCTAAAAAGCTAAAATTAATACATCTAAGCCTGACTCTGTTCTTTTTCCTCAACTTTTTCTTTCAGGGTGAAAACGATCTTTTCCTTTTCCTTATCAAGGTCTGCAATAAGAACGTCTCCCTGCTTAACGTTCATGCTTAAAATCTCTTCTGCCAATTCGTCCTCAAGATACTTTTGAATAGCACGGTGTAAAGGTCTTGCCCCAAACTGAACATCGTATCCTTTTTCAGCTATGAAGTCTTTTGCTTCTGTTGTAATCTCCAGGCTGAAACCCAGGGTAGCTAAACGCTTCATTACACCCTTCATTAAAATATCGATAATTTCGAAAATGTTCTCTTTTGACAGAGAATTGAAGACCACCACATCATCGATCCTGTTTAAAAATTCGGGAGCGAAAGTGCGCTTCAAAGCCTTTTCAATAACAGCTTTATTGTTCTCGTCTGCATTTTGAACACGGGTTGCTGTAGCAAAACCAACTCCATCGCCAAACTCCTTCAACTGGCGTGCACCAATATTCGAAGTCATAATGATCAGGGTGTTTTTGAAGTCAATCTTTCTACCCAGACCGTCTGTAAGCTGCCCGTCGTCTAACACCTGTAACAGGATATTATAGATATCGGGGTGCGCTTTTTCAATTTCATCTAACAGAATCACACTGTAAGGTTTGCGTCTTACTTTTTCAGTAAGTTGTCCACCTTCTTCGTATCCGACATATCCCGGAGGCGCACCAACCAAACGGCTGACCGTGAATTTCTCCATGTACTCACTCATGTCGATACGAATGAGGGAATCCTCACTATCAAACATATAACGCGCCAAGGAGCGTGCTAATTCGGTTTTACCAACACCTGTAGGGCCTAAGAAAATGAAAGTACCAATTGGCTTTTTAGGATCTTTTAATCCAACCCTGTTACGCTGAATAGCTTTGGTAACCTTTGCAATAGCTTCCCTTTGCCCAACAACCATGGCTTTCATATCGTCACCCATACGGCGAAGCTTTTCGGTTTCAGCTTCCACCATACGCTTAACAGGAATACCCGTCATCATGCTCACTACTTCAGCTATGGCTTCTTCGTCGATAGGGAAACGCTTGTTCTTGCTCTCTTCTTCCCAATGAGTTTTGGCTTTTTCCAAGGCTTCACCTAACCTCTTTTCTGTATCACGAAGGGCTGCGGCCTCTTCGAAACGCTGGCTTTTTACAACCTTGTTCTTCTCGAGCTTAATATCTTCGATCTTCTTTTCTAAGTCTAATATTTCTTTAGGTACATTAATGTTCTTTAAGTGAACTCTTGCACCTACTTCATCCAACACGTCAATTGCTTTGTCGGGCAAAAGACGATCTGTCATATACCTATCGCTAAGCTTTACACAAGCTTCAATAGCCTCTTCAGAATAAGAAACACTATGATAGTCCTCGTACTTGCTTTGAATATTTATAAGTATCTGAATTGTTTCATCAACTGATGGCGGATCTACCATCACCTTTTGGAAACGACGATCTAATGCACCATCTTTTTCAATATACATACGGTACTCATCAAGCGTAGAGGCACCTATGCATTGCAGTTCTCCTCTTGCCAAAGCTGGTTTAAAGATGTTTGAGGCGTCAAGGGAGCCGCTGGCACCACCAGCACCAACAATGGTATGAATCTCATCGATAAACAAAATCACATCACGGTTCTTTTCCAGTTCGTTCATGATAGCCTTCATTCTTTCTTCGAACTGACCGCGATATTTGGTACCGGCAACAAGAGCTGCAAGATCAAGACTTATCACGCGCTTGTCGAACAATACACGGCTAACTTTCCTTTGAACAATCCTCAAAGCTAAACCTTCCACGATGGCGGTTTTACCCACACCTGGCTCACCGATTAAAATTGGGTTGTTCTTTTTACGGCGACTTAAGATCTGGCTCACACGCTCAATCTCTTTCTCACGGCCGACAATAGGATCTAAAGAGCCGCTTTCTGCTAATTTGGTGATGTCGCGTCCAAAATTATCGAGAACCGGTGTTTTGCTTTTCGGATTGCTTTGTTGCTTAGCACGCTGCTGTTGCGAATAGCCTTTCCTGTCTTCATCGAAATCATCATCATTATCTTCGGTGTATTCGCTTCTTGGGTCGCTACTTCTTACCATTCCCAATTCGTTTCTAAAGACGTCATAATCCACATCAAACTGGTTTAAGATCTGGGTGGCTATATTTTCTTTGTTCTTTAAAATTGAAAGCATCAGGTGTTCGGTCTCAACAAGCGGGCTTTTTAAGGCCTTTGCTTCCAAAACGGTTACACGAATTACTTTTTCAGCCTGCTTCGTCAAAGGCAGACTGTTGATGTTTGCGATGTTCTTTCCTGTTTTATCTTTCACTGCAAGTTCAACCTCTTTGCGAAGTTCATACAGGTCTACATTTAATGTTTTTAAAATGCGGATAGCTGTATTTTCCCCCTCCCTGATTAAACCGAGTAGCAAATGTTCCGTCCCTATGAAATCATTTCCCAGCCTCAGAGCTTCCTCTCTGCTGAACGAAATAATTTCCTTTACCTGGGCTGAAAAATTATTATCCATATAGTTTAAATTGCTTTGTTACAATAATAACGAATATTTTTGAAGCTTGAAGCTGTGCCGTTATTCACACGTGTTAATCAAACTGTAATCATGAAGGTCAAAATTGATACCAAAGAGAAATTTTATGTTGTAACGCTGATGGAATCAATTCTGGCTGACAATATAGCAGCAGACCTTACCCAATTAGTTACGAAATTTCTACAGCAAGAGATTAAGAACGTGGTATTAAAACTTGTGGATGTCGAAAACATCGAAACGAAAGCTGCTGAAGATTTGGCACAACTACAACAGTCGTTCTACGAAAACAATGCCTCCTTTGTGATTTGCGAAATTAAGCCAGCCGTAGAACAAAGACTTGAAGAGCTGGAGTTATTCGAAGTAATGAATATTACTGCAACCGAAAGCGAAGCATGGGACATCGTTCAAATGGAAGAAATAGAAAGAGAACTGCTCGATGATGAAAGTGAAGAGATTCGTTAACACTGCTTCGTTTTTCGGTACCCGCACTAGTCTTTCAATTTAAACACCTCCCCACGCCGGCAGCGTGACTTGTACTTACACATTTGTTCCACCTGGTTTACTGCATTTAATAAATAAAAGAACTTTCCATTAAATATTGAGACAGTTAAATACCCTTAATCGCTGTTCCATTACAAATAATTCTTTTGAATTTCTCGGCCGGTCAATTAAAGAAAAAACGAGTAAATTAAAAAAAAGTTGTATTAAAACTGAAGTTTATATAGAAAAAACTTTGATAAGGATAATGTACAAATGACGTAAGTAATGAACAATAGGGTGCATTACAGTAAAAAAAGCTACAGCATGGTCACATGCAACAGGACTTTTATTCCCACACTACTTGCATCGGAGTGCAATTCTTGCCCATGCAACTATAACTACCCGTTTTTAGGGAATTATTCCTTGACGCTGATACGATACTTCTGGTAACACTGCGCTTTTTTTTACACCTGCCGTACATTGTCTGGATTTGTTACCGCAGGTCCCTCCCCGTAAGCTAGTTATTTCGAATATAAGGTGTTATACTGGTAACAATTTTATTATCCTAATTCGTTTTCCGGCTCTGCCATTTTACCAGACTCTTTAGCGTGTATTGTATTGTGGTTAATTTCCCTTTGGCCCATGTTAACAGAAAATTATGTAAAGCCTAATTCCTCTATCTTTATGCCGCAAAAAAATCTTAATTTCCTTAATGTTCGGAGTAACCATATTAGGCAACAATTCTGCATTACCGGCTTACGACCGGCATCCGACCTCACAAGTGGTTACTCTTGATCAATACCAGTTTCTTATAGATTGCGGTGAAGGAACACAAATGCAGTTGGCACGGTACAAAATCAGGAGAAGCCGAATTAACCACATCTTTATTTCTCATATGCACGGCGACCATTATTTTGGTTTGCCTGGTCTTATCACCAGTATGGGGTTATTGGGAAGAGATACGGACCTTCATTTATACGCCCCGCCTCTTATAAAGCCTATAATCGATTTAATGCTTTCAGCGGCAGATACCCAATTCGGTTATACACTACATTTTCACCCATTAGAAAGTGAAGGCATGTTACTGGATGATGCAAAATTCTCTGTCGAATGCTTCCGGGTTTTTCACAGGATAGAATGCTGGGGATTTATTTTCAGGGAAAAGAAAAAACCGCGTAGAATAAATAAACAGGCAATAGGCTCTTACCAGTTACCAACCGGGTATTTTGAAAGGCTTAAAATGGGTGAAGATGTTATTACCGAAACCGGGGAAGTAGTATTAAATGAGGAAGTAACGCTTCCAAACGCTCCTGCAAAAAGTTACGCCTTTTGTGGCGATACACTTTTCAACCCGATTGTAGCCGAGAAAGTAAAAGGCGTTTCTTTATTGTACCACGAGACTACTTACCTGAAAGGACTCGAAGACCGGGCTCATCTACGATTTCACTCCACTACTACCCAGGCGGCTGAAATTGCGGTAAGGGCAAATGCAGAGAATCTATTAATTGGTCATTTCAGTAGTAAGTACGAGGTGCTCGACGAATTTTTGCAGGAAGCGAAGGACGTTTTTCCTGCAACCAGCCTGGCAATTGAAGGGGTAACTTATATTATCCAATAATCTCTCTTGTTATCACTCGATCATGTCCACACCTGGAAATGGCAAACCCGGCAATGCATGAAAACACGCCCTTCGCGATTTGGCGTTATATTCTGCATATTGTACTTCAACTGGTTTGCTAAATGAACAATCTTCTTCTCTACATTTCTTTTTTAACAACAGTCTTTACCGGCTGCTTTTCCAATAATTTATTTGCTCTTGGCAGTCTTTGCCAACTTTTTGACAAAGACTGGGAAAAAGCCTGAATCGCGGTACAGGGATATTGTGTGGAAGCGAAGCAATATTGCAATGATTGTACATAATCCAATACCTGAAGGTCATAAAGAAGCTATAACAAACCGAGGCTGGCCGGATGAATACCCGACCGGGAACTTTGCAGGGGCAGAAGGAAGACAGTTGCAGGTAAATCTTTACTCGAATTATCCTTCTGTCCGGCTTGAACTGAATCGGAAAGTTGTGGGTGAAAGAGCATCTTCACAACAAACAAAACTACTACTACATTCAATGTAACTTATGAACCAGGTGTATTGAAAGCGTTCGGGATCGAGGATGGAAAAGCTGTGGATTCAATTGTATTAAAAACAACGGCTAAGCCAGCTAAAATAAGATTGATAGCAGACCGGGAATTAATACAAGCTGATAGAAATGACCTTAGTTATGTTACCGCGTAAATGGTGGATGGTGGAGGAAATGTAATACCAGATGCTGTTATTCATGTACAATTCTCCGTGGTTGGACCTGGTGAAATTGCGGCAACAGGAAACGCCAATTCTGCAGAAATGGCGAGCTTTAGACCGGCAAGAAATACGTTCGGGGAAAGATGCTGGCAATTGTACGACCTAAAGGTGCACCTGGCGCGGTAACGTTAAAAGCTGAAGCAAAAGGCCTGGTTAGAGGGGAAATAGTAATAGTTACAAAGTGACAGGAGGAATGTGTTTAACTGACGGTACTCCAAATTTTTGTCTTATAAGTCGCACAACAAATCTATCAAGATACTCTTCGTCGTTGCGAAGCATGAAGCAATCTTGAGAACGATTTTGAAAAAAAGCCCAATAAAGATTTGCGGTACAAGTGAGTGACACAACAATGTTTAATAATTATTCTTCAGCTTGTTCCCAAATCTCACTTCATCAGCCTTTCATTAAACTTCAGTATTAGCTTAAAGAGATCTTCGTACTCGTTTAAAGGCAACGTTTCCGCTTTGTCAAACACATCGTGGTATGCTTTAATTCCCCCTAACGTGTACCAAAAAAACCCACGTACGCCCTTTTCGGTAAACCAGTAGTGATCACTATTCGCTGCCTTGCCACGTGAATTTATTTTCACCACAAATTTACCTGTGTCGTTCACCTCGTTTAGATGCGTAAATTCCTTCGAAAATTCCCATGCATTCACCACAGTTATACCTTCCTCACCCGTTCCTTGCAGGTCAAGATTTAAAAGGAAACGAATATTCTTTAACGGGAACAATGGGTTTTCGGTAAAATATTTTGAACCTTTCAGTCCCGCCTCTTCGCCAGCAAAACTGAAAAAAGCGATGGTGTAAGGCGGGGGATTTGCGGCATAATACTTTGCGAGACCCAGCAATAAAGCTGTACCACTGGCGTTGTCGTTAGCCCCTGGGAAATAAGTATCGTTACCCATGCCACCAAGGTGATCGTAGTGAGCAGAAATAACGATTACAGAATCCGGCCTCAACGTTCCCTTTACCCATCCGCAAACATTAAAAGTTTTAAAATTTGATACAAACTTATTCTCGATGTTAACCGCGATGGTTGACGGAGCGGCGTCTAAAACTTTTTTATTAACCTGCACGACCGTATAATCGGCCTTTTCGCTGGCGACAGACCATGTAAGTTTGTCTTCAAGAGAAATAACAACGCGGTTTGCGGCGTCAATAAAATGAGTACTGTCCTGTTGCTGTAGACTTCCTTTCGCACGAACCCCCTTACTTTCGGGTGAGATGATAAAATCTATTCCCGGTTGTAAAGCTTTTCCATTAATACTTACTTCCATAACACCTGGAAAGGTGTTGACAGGGTAAGAAAACTGCTGAAAATAACCGTCGTTGTTTATGGGCTTTAAACCAAATGAAATGAATTGCTGACGTAGATATTCCGCAGCCTTCGTCATTCCATTTTTAGTATAACCCCTTCCCCAAAAAAAAGGTGAGCTTAACGTATCTACCCATTTACGGGCAAGATGTACGTCTTGACAAAAGGAAAAATTAGCTGTCAGTATAAAAAGTGCGAAGAAACATTTTTTCATGGAACGGTAAAGGTTAGGGGTTAGTAAGTTTCGATTACCGCATGATGAATTCATAGAAGCTGGGGAATTCCTTTCGCCAGGTAACCTCGTTGTGTTTGCCAAGCGGGTTAACGATGCGCCTTGTTTCATAGTTTCTCTTTCGTTCTATAATTGAAAGCATCTTGTCCATGTCGGGTATCATCAGTTCACCCTCTCTGCCAGCATAGAAATAGATCCTGTGAAAACCCGGTCCCAGCTTCGCTTTTTCAACATCTTCAAAAATTTGAGGAGCTATTGCTAACGACGGGGAGAAAATACCGGCTCCGCCAAAAACATTTGGATACATTGCTACAGCATATAAACTGATCACCCCCCCTATGCTGCTGCCAGCAATAATGGTATGCGCAGAGTCTTTTAAGGTGCGGTATTTTTTGTCAATAAAAGGTTTTAACGTCAGCGCAAGAAAATCGATGTACTGTTTACCTTCTCCCTTGCCATAAGTTTTGTGGTCGTACGGATTGTATTCCGTCATCCTTTTATCCCCTCCATGATCAATGCCTATAACGATTGCCTCTTTGCCACCTTTTGCTATTATCGAGTCCAGTGTTTCATCAACTCCCCATTCGCCGAAAGGCGCTGTCTGCCGGTTGAATAAATTTTGTCCATCCTGCATATAAATAACAGGGTAACTCTTTTTACTGGTGGCATAGCTTTTAGGCAGGTAGGCCCAAATTCTTCTTCTACGGTTCAGCTGCGGAATAAAGAAAGCGCTGTCGACTAATTTAACCTGGGGTGAAGCTGTATTAGGTATGGGCTTATCAGGATAATCATCTTTCCAACCAGGTATAGAAAAATCGAGGGATGCATCTGTAGTTAAATTAATCTCATGGTTGGGAACATCTTCCCCTTTTGCAGTTGTCTCCACTTTGTCAAAGCTTCCGCGTGTAAACTTAAATTCATATTTAGCCGCAGGGATATCTTTTAATACAATGGCTCGTCGCTTGGTGCCATACGGTTTCAATTTATATTTTTCGTCTCTTGGGTTCCAGTTATTGAATGAACCTGCTACATAAACATCATCCAGGTTTTTCGTAGCCACTTCATTTACAATTAGCCGTAACGTGTATTGGGACTTTGAATGTTTAGGGACCAAAAAACTTAACAATGCAAATAGAAATAAGAATATTTTCATGCGATGAAATTAAAGGTTTTGGAAATAACTAAAATTGAGACTATAAATAACATAAAAAATTTAACGCACCTTGTGCCGAACTATTTAATTACAAAGTTTAAGTATTACTTCAACCAACGGTAATGGAACACTTTGTTTGAAATAGACATTGCTAAACATTAGGAGAAATGACGGATAAAAAATTTAAAATCATTATTACAGACTTCATTAACGACTCACTCGCTATTGAAAAGAAAATTGTTGGCGACATTGCAGAAGTAATTGCATTAAATGCGTACAATGAAAAAGACCTTGAAGGCAAAATTGAAGATGCCGATGCTATCGTAATGTATCATACAATTTCTATGACCGCCAAAACAATCGACCGACTGAAACAATGTAAGCTGATTGTACGAGGTGGCGTTGGAATTGATAACATAGATCATGCCTATGCAAGAAGTCGAGGCATTCCCGTAGCTAATATTCCGGATTATGGATCTGAAGATGTTGCAGATACAGCTATAGGCATGATGATAGCGCTAACACGTGGGATTACCTTTCTTAATTCCCGTTTGCAAAAAGACTTAGGTGAATGGAGTTATACGCAAGTGCAGCCGTTAAAGCGATTACGCAATCGGAACATAGGTATTGTAGGTCTTGGTAGAATTGGTACTGCTGCTGCATTACGTGCAAAGGCCTTGGGAATGAATGTTATTTTCTACGACCCCTACAAGCCAGATGGGTTTGATAAAGCTTTGGGCATTAGCAGGGCGGTGAGTTTGCAAGGCTTGCTCGAGCAGGTAGAAGTGCTAAGCCTGCACTGTCCCCTGACGGAA
>JAQBNO010000213.1 GCA_028288485.1 Segetibacter sp. | reverse complement strand
GTTGGAAACAATTGCCGATAACAAAAAAAGATTTAACTACCGGAACCTGGCAGAAATTTCAGAACGGGAATGCACGTTCAATTTCGTATAAATTTTTCGTATGTGCGAAAAAACCGTATCAATACTAATAAAACAGTGTGCAGCTATCTCTTTATAAGATAACCCCTTTATTAAGTGCTGGAGAATTTCTTTCTCCCTTGTTGTAAGATTATACTCTTCGGAAGATTCTTTGGGTGCAGGCTTTTGAGAATAGTATTCTAATACCTTACGCGCTACTTTGCCATTCATAATCGCTTCGCCCTGGTGAACTTTTCTAACAGCTCCTAAAATTTCTTCGGGCGGATCTTTTTTTAACAGGTAACCCAAAGCACCAGCTTTAATTGATTCAAAAATATTTTGATCATCTTCAAAAACGGTGAGCATGAAAATATTTGTGTCGGGTGAGCTTTCCTTCACCAGCTTCACTCCTTCTATGCCAGATAAGCCGGGCATTTTAATATCCATAATTAATACATCGGGCTTAATCGTTGTTATGGCTTGTTCAACGGTATAGCAATCAGATGCCGTGTAAACAATCTCAAGGTCGTCTGTTTTGCTTATCAATGCCTCCAGCGCTTTGCGATATGCAACATTATCTTCAATAATGGCTACTCGAATCATAAGGTGTAAAGAAAAACAATATCATCTTGTTTTGCAATAACATATTTATGCTATTTAAAATTTGCTTTAAATGTAAAAGTAGCGCCCTGCCCGGGTGAAGTAACGATTTCAAGATGACCATTGATTTCTTTTGCCCTTTCCTTTAGATTAATTAGCCCATGTCGGTGGTGGTTTATTTTGCCTATGTCAAAGCCCCGTCCATTGTCTTTTACTTCCATGCAAAAGCTTTTTCGTTTTTGAATAATTTTAATTGTGCAGTGCGTGGCATTAGAATGCTTAACAATATTGTTGATCATTTCTTTAAAGGCGAAGTACAAGCTACTTCTTTGCTCTAACGAAATCTCTGCTGTACTTTTTTCATATTCATTGTTGAACTCGCAAACAATATTTTTAGACTTGAGGAAAGATTCAGCAAGTGATCGCATTCGTTCAACCAGCATTTCAACCGTATCATTTTTTTGGTTGATGCTCCACACGAGATCATCAAGGTTATTAATGGTGCTTAGGGTATATTGTTGAATAGCACTGAGGTAGTGCTTATTATCTTTCTCATTTTTCGCAAGTTCGGAGTAAATATTAATGCTGCTTAGTGTTGCGCCTATATCATCATGCAGGTCGGTTGAAATTTTTCGGCGCATCTTTTCAACCTTTAGAATTTGAGAAATACGGTCGTGGTAAAATACATAGATCAGTCCCATTACCACCAGGATAATTAAAAATGTAAACCACCATTTTTGATACCAAAAAGGCAACACCGTTAAGGGTACTGATAAAGTTTGATTACTCCATTTGCCACTGTTGTTAGAAGCCTGAACGAATAAAGTATAATTACCGGGTGGCAGCATTTGATAGCGTATTTCATTTTCGTTTTTCAGGGGCAACCAATCTTTATCGAAGCCTTCTAATTTTACTTTGTAATTGTTTTTGTCAGGCGCTGCAAAGGTTAGCGCTGCAAATTTTAATATTACAGAATTGTACCCTGCAGGCAGTGTAAAAGAGGTTTTTCTGTAGGTATTTAAAGAAGTGTCGAGCTTGCCGTTATTGGCTGCCAGGTAGGTTAAAACAATTTTTGCATCGTAAGGGTTTATAGCTGTCAACCCGGGGTTGATGCTTACGATACCATTTAATGTAGAATAAAAAATAACACCACTGCTGTTGCGAAAAGCGGCATAGGCATTAAACTCATTATCGGGCAATCCATCCTGGGTGGTATAAACCTGTAAGGTTTCAGTTGTGGGGTTAAGGGACGCGAGGCCATTGTTTGTAGATATCCATAACCTTCCCATATTATCGGGCACCACGGCGTAGACGGCATCGTTGGGCAAGCCGTTTTGCGAAGTATAGGCTTTAAAAATTTTTCTCTTTTTATCGTATCGTTGCACACCCGATCCGTAGGTGCTTATCCATATAAAGTTTCCATCATCATAAGCGCTTTTAATATTACTGGCCGGCAATTCGTGAGGATAATTTTTGCCGGGCACCAAATTCATAAAACTATCTGTGCCCGGGTAAAATATAGCGAAGCCATTTTTGGTGCAAATGGCAATATCCTTTTCGTGTGTAAACGATAAATCTAAAATCCGGTTGTCCACTGGGCCAATTGCTGTAAGGTCGTCACTTTTTTTGTACGACTTTAAGGTATGTTTTTTATAGTCCCATTTAAAAAACCCTTCAGTAAGAGCTGATATGTAAATGATGGAATCATTACTGATCACCAGGTCGGTTATAGAAAAAGTGTCAAGCCTGTTAAGCTCTTTCCACGGGTTAGGCACTGCGGTGCCGCTGCTATTTTTTACTTTTATAAGTTGAATCCCCTGGCTTGTAGCAGCTAAAAACTGCCCGCTTCCAAAAGGTGTGAAGTGATAAACTGCCGGCTTACCATCTAACCCGCTCAACTGAATAGGTGTTACCTGCTGTGTTTCGGTATTAAAATAAAATGCACCTGAATGCTTGGTTCCCAATAATAAATGTCCGTTGGCAAGCTCGTGAATTGCATAAACCGGGTGGCCGAAATCCGGGATGTTTCTAAACAAATTTTCATAGTTATTAAACATTCTGCTGTAAGGTGAGTATACATTTACACCGCGGCCTGTAGCAGCAAATACGTTCTTCTCTTCATCCTGTAATAAATCGAAAACAGTGTTGCTTAAAAGGTTGTCTTTTATAAACTGCGACTTAATATTT
Organism: Segetibacter sp.; assembly: GCA_028288485.1. Lineage (GTDB taxonomy): Bacteria > Bacteroidota > Bacteroidia > Chitinophagales > Chitinophagaceae > Segetibacter. The sequence continues at coordinate 42,247 of JAQBNO010000213.1, read as the reverse complement.
CTAACAATTTTTCGTTCGGCAATGTCGACAATTAATATCCCATTTACATCGGTAGCTATCCAAACCAGCGAGCTATTGATGAACCGGAATAATTTAGATGCCCTGTGAAAGAAGACTGTATCGCGGATGATTTCTTCCACCCCATAATCATTGCTTGTTTTAAATACCCTGAACAAACCTTTTTCTGATGTTACCAGGATTTGGTTCCCCGTATCTTTATAAATTCCAAAAACAGATTTACCATGCTGCGTGCGATTCCATGTTTTTAATAATGAAACCTGTCCTGTTTTTGTTATGCGTACTAACCCTGTTAGTTTGCCGCCGAACCAAATATGATCTGCTGTTTCAGCAATATCTGTATTAGCAGTCAGGGCATCGGCAAGCAAAGGAGCATCAAAGTTTTTCACCTCCAATGTTATGGGGTTTATAGATGAAATGCCCTTTACAGATCTTGCCCATATCATTCCTTCAGCATCGCAGTAAATACCGTAAATACCATTGCTCGAAAGCCTGTTTGCTTTATTGTCTTTTGCTGAAAGCCTTTGAAATTTTTCGGTTGCTTTATCGAGTATACTAATTCCGCTGTTGAAATGGGCCGCCCATATTTTGCCGGTTTTATCTTCGCAAATACCATAAACTTCATTAGCAGCAATAGTAGCATTATTATTAAAGCTGTAGTAATAACGCTTCACTTCTTTTCCATCGTAGCGGTTTAAACCATCATCTGTGCCTATCCATAAAAACCCATCGCTATCTTTGAAAATTACATTTGCAGAAGCCTGCGATAATCCTTCGCGATTGGTAAGGCGATAAAAATTGATAGAAGTCACTGCCGCCTTTACTTTTTCCCGGGATAAAACAGAGCTGTTTTTTTCAGGTTGTTTCGCAGGAATTTGTTGAGCGAAAGCGGCAACAAAGCAGAATAACAGAACTTCGACGATTGCAGTCCTTTTCATTTTATAGCACGATTGTTTTAGTAAGAATACCAAAACTTACTTCATCCTTTCGTTTTTCAAGATCATGGAAGTAGGAGAATGCAATCACTTTGGTCGTAACACTATCTATACCAGTTGCAAGCCGATTGCCTAAAGGGAGTACATCTAATGCTGTTTTTTGTCTGTTATCATCCACACTTGCCACATTCGCTTTATCGTCTCCTCCCATTATCCAACGAGGGAGCACGCATTCCTGTAGATAAGCAGTATTAGCACGTGGTTGCTTCAGTCGTGCAAGTCGCCATTTCTCTGCTTTCACCATTTGAAGTGAAGGGTCGAGGCAACCTTCAATTTGGTTTGTTGAATGACCCAGGTTTTCATACCCTTTACCATTAACAACCATTTTATGCGCGATTCTTCTTATAAATGAAGAACCAGTATTTTGGGCTTGTTCAGCAAAAGAAAATAGAATTATAGGGACTAATAATATCCTCATTAAAAAACTTTGTTGGGTAAGTTAACTAAATATTATTTGGTGTGAGAAGGGAAGGTGGGTAATATAACGCAACAACAGAATTTGTTACTTGCATGGGGAGAAGGTTTTGCATGAAATCCGGTGCCATCGTAATCGCAGCAGTACAAGGGGTCGAGCCCACAAGACCGGCCTGGAATGTTTAAAGTGCCACACATTTTTTTGCCTATCTTTTACAGCGAAGAGTAACATCGAGAAGGTAAAAGGCGCCAGTGCCAATGAAAGTCTGTGGGAATTAAAAACACCTTCCGCCAGAGGGCGGTATGCGATGTATAGGGCTGACCCTGTAAATTCTTCAATTTTATTGCGAAGTGGGCGGCACTTCCCTTCATTATAAATAGGGGTATCGAAGACCTCTAATGAATGATTTAGTACATAGCGACTGGTTAGAAGTTGGCAATACAGACTAACAGAAACTGCAAAAGAAGGAACTGTCGCAGCCTGGCCCATAGCGCCAAACCGACGTTCGTGCGGATGGTATGGCTTGAAAAAAGGCGTTCACGGGCAGTTTGGAATGTATCTGCCTCCCTTGATGGAAGCCCCCCGACTTGTGGACCCGAGCACAATCCAAAAAATAACCCGTGAATGCATTTTAGAAAATGCACCCAGATGAAACAGCATCTATAAAGTAAAAGTTAAAAGACGTTCTACCCGCGGCAATTAAAATGACGGAACCGGGAACGAACAAAAATTAACGAACAAATACTGTTTTACTTATGGGGCAAACTTTCGTTCCCTAATTCATCATTGTTGTAATACTCTCTTGAAGGGCAAACCTATGTGGAACAAACCGTTGAACTAACAGCGGGTACAATTATCCTAATACCGGCATTTAGTGGAAGTGATTTGAAAAACCTTTTGCAGTCATAGCTAAATAGCCGTATAACTGATGAACGAAATGCGACGCAACAAAAGCAAAACCAGGGAACTCAAAGTCTGTCTCAAAAAAAATTCCTCCGCCCGGAACTTTTAAGACTTAAATAACCTGTACTTTTACCACTTGGATATTTCCTCCCCGGAAATGGTGCTATCAATAAGAAATATTAATGTAAAATAGAAACATTTTGTTTTTTCACATTAACATTTTTGGTATAAAAATTGTTTTTCCCATATTATTTTCATTCCTTACCTTTGCGTTCCTTTTAATTTTAGGCAAGTTAGCAACTGCATCTACGGATATGGCCATTAATCCGAAGGTGCCTGAATTCAGTATCCTGTTTTTCAGTGCTTGCGCCTGAATTTTTTTGAACAAAACCGGTTAATAATATATATGTCTTCAACTAAAGTTCAGAACAGGGTCAGTTTCGGGAAGATCAAAAATCTATCAGAAACACCTGACCTACTCGACATTCAGTTACAATCTTTCCAGGACTTTTTTCAGTTAGAGACGACGCCTGATAAACGTAACGTAGAAGGCCTGTTCCGCGTGTTTAAGGAGAACTTTCCTATTACAGACACTCGTAACATTTTCGTACTGGAATTCCTGGATTATTTCATCGACCCGCCACGTTACTCTATTGAAGAGTGTATGGAGCGCGGTTTAACTTATGCGGTTCCTCTTAAAGCCAAGCTTCGCCTTAGCTGTAACGATGAAGAGCATATCGATTTCCAGACCATCGTTCAGGATGTGTTTCTTGGAAATATTCCTTACATGACACCTCGCGGTACTTTCGTAGTTAACGGCGCTGAAAGAGTTGTCGTTAGCCAGCTACATCGTTCACCTGGTGTATTCTTCGGTCAGTCTGTTCACCCCAATGGAACTAAGATTTACTCTGCCAGGGTAATTCCTTTCAAAGGTGCGTGGATGGAATTTGCTACAGACATTAATAATGTAATGTATGCTTACATCGACCGTAAGAAAAAATTCCCTGTAACAACTTTGTTACGTTCTATTGGTTTCGAAACTGATAAGGACATTCTTGAGCTCTTCGGCATGGCTGATGAAGTTAAGGCTGAGAAAAAATCTCTTGATAACTTTTTAGGTAAAAAATTAGCTGCACGTGTACTTCGTACATGGGTAGAAGACTTCGTTGATGAAGATACCGGTGAGGTAGTTTCTATCGAAAGAAACGAAGTGGTGATGGAAAGAGATACAGTTCTGGATGAAAGCGCAATTGAAACCATTTCTGAAATGGATGTTAAAAGCGTATTTATTCAGAAAGAAGAAGTGAGCGGTGACTACTCTATCATCTATAACACTTTAAATAAAGATACTTCAAACAGTGAGTTAGAAGCGGTTCAGCACATTTACCGCCAACTGCGCGGTGCTGATGCTCCTGATAACGAAACTGCACGTGGTATCATCGACAAGTTATTCTTCAGCGACAAGCGTTATGACCTCGGTGAAGTTGGTCGTTACAAGATCAACCGTAAACTTGGTTTAACCTTCCCGATCGAGAAGAAAGTATTAACGAAGGAAGACATTATTGAGATCATCAAATATCTTGTTCGCTTAACTAACAGTAAGGCTGAGATTGATGATATTGATCACTTAAGTAACCGTCGTGTTCGTACGGTGGGTGAGCAGTTATATGCACAGTTTGGAGTTGGTCTTGCCCGTATGGCCCGTACCATCCGTGAAAGAATGAATGTACGTGACAACGAGGTATTTACCCCCGTTGACCTGATCAATGCAAGAACGCTTTCTTCCGTTATTAACTCGTTCTTTGGTACTTCCCAGTTATCACAGTTCCTTGACCAAACTAATCCGCTTTCTGAAATTACGCACAAACGTCGTATTTCAGCACTTGGACCCGGAGGTTTAAGTCGTGAGAGAGCTGGTTTTGAAGTTCGTGATGTGCACTATAGCCACTACGGCCGTTTATGTACTATTGAAACACCTGAAGGGCCGAACATCGGTTTGATTTCTACGCTTTGCGTTCACGCAAAGATTAACGAGATGGGCTTTATCGAAACTCCTTATCATAAAGTGAATGACGGTAAAGTGGACATGAAGACATTGACCTTTTTAAGTGCTGAAGAGGAAGATCTTAAGAAAATTGCCCAGGCAAGTTCTCCATTAAACGGAAACAGCGAATTTGCAGAAGACAGGGTTGTAAGCCGTCAGACCGGAGACTTCCCGATATTAGATAAAGGAGAAGTGGAGTACATGGACGTTGCTCCTAACCAGATTGTTGGTTTGAGTGCTTCCCTAATTCCGTTCCTTGAGCACGATGACGCAAACCGTGCACTGATGGGATCGAACATGCAACGCCAGGCTGTTCCGTTAATCCGTCCTGAAGTTCCTATCGTAGGTACAGGTTTGGAAGGTAAAGCAGCACGTGACGCAAGAATTCAAATTCATGCAGAAGGTGATGGTGTGGTAGAGTTTGTTGACGCGAAAGAAATACACGTTCGTTATACAAGAAATGCAGAACAAAAGCTTGTAAGTTTTGAAGAGGATTTGATTATCTACAAATTAACCAAGTTCATCAAGACAAACCAGGCCACCTGTATCAACCTTCGTCCTTCTGTTTACAAAGGACAAGTGGTAAAAGAAGGCGATTTCTTAACTGAAGGTTACGCAACACGCGACGGAGAGCTTGCTTTAGGTAGAAACCTGAAAGTGGCTTTCATGCCGTGGAAAGGTTACAACTTCGAGGATGCTATCGTTATCAACGAAAAAGTAGTTCGTGAAGACTGGTTTACTTCAGTTCACATTGAAGAATTTGAACTGGAAGTACGTGATACTAAATTAGGTGAAGAGGAACTCACTCCCGATATTCCTAACGTTAGTGAAGAAGCTACCAAAGATCTTGATGAGAACGGTATCATTCGTATTGGTGCTCAGATTAAAGAAGGTGATATCATTATTGGTAAGATCACTCCAAAAGGTGAAAGCGATCCAACTCCTGAAGAGAAGTTGTTACGCGCCATCTTCGGTGATAAAGCCGGTGATGCAAAAGATGCTTCATTAAAAGCACCAAGCGGAACTGAAGGTGTTGTAATTGACAAGAAATTATTCCAGAGGGCTAAGAAAGATAAGAACACTAAAGTTCGTGAGAAAGCAATTCTTGAGAAAATTGAGAAAGTGCACGAGAAGAATGTAGAAGATATCATGGAAGTTTTGCTCGAAAAATTACAGACTTTGTTGAAAGACAAACCATCTGCAAGTGTTAGCAACAACTTCGGTGAAGTCCTGATCGGTAAAGGTTCGAAGTTTAACCAGAAGAACCTGTCTCAGATAGATTACCAGAACGTAAATCCTTTGGGATGGACGGGTGATGCAAAAACTGACGACCAGATCAACACCTTGTTACACAACTTCAACATCAAGTACAACGAAGAATTAGGTCGTTATAAGAGAGAAAAGTTCAATATCTCGATTGGAGATGAATTACCTGCCGGTGTACTGAAACTTGCAAAAGTTTACATGGCTGTAAAGCGTAAACTGAAAGTGGGTGATAAGATGGCGGGTCGTCACGGAAATAAAGGTATCGTAGCTAAAATCGTTCGTGCTGAAGACATGCCTTTCCTGGAGGACGGTACTCCTGTTGACATCGTTCTTAACCCACTTGGTGTACCAAGTCGTATGAACCTTGGTCAGATCTATGAAACTGTACTTGGCTGGGCGGGGGAGAAACTAGGTGTTCGCTTTGCAACTCCAATCTTCGACGGTGCTACCGTTGAAGAAATTGCAGAGAACGTTGAAAAAGCAGGTTTGCCTTTATTTGGTCATACCTACTTATACGATGGAGAAACCGGTGAGCGCTTTGAACAAAAGACAACTGTTGGTATTATCTATATCATCAAGTTGCACCACATGGTTGATGACAAGATGCACGCCCGTTCAATCGGACCGTACAGTTTGATCACTCAACAGCCTCTTGGTGGTAAGGCCCAGTTTGGTGGACAACGTTTTGGTGAGATGGAGGTTTGGGCACTTGAAGCATACGGTGCATCTAACATCTTACAGGAATTGTTGACGTTGAAATCTGATGATATCATTGGTCGTGCGAAGACTTATGAGGCGATTGTGAAAGGTGAAAACGTTCCAAGAGCAGGTATACCAGAATCGTTCAATGTACTTGTACATGAGTTGAGAGGTTTAGGATTGGATTTGAAATTTGAATAGCAGAACCATGATTTTCAGGATTTTTAGAGATCGATTTTGTGCAAATGAGGGAATGCTGAAAAATGGGAAATGAAATGGAATTGGAGGTCGCATTTTGTGACCTCCAATTCTCATAAATACAAAAACTTGAGGACGCAAAAAGCGTCGTCAAGTTTTTCTTAAGTTCTTTCAGGTTTTGTTTACGTTTTAGATGTAATGCTAATTGTCAAGATCATTTTTTTGGTCCGAGCAACAACACGTCTGGAGTCATTGTTGCGTCGCACACTTATACGCTTTCAACAACAAGCAGCCATATAGACAGTACACTGCGTGTTTTGCAATTTCAAGCTCACAATTGCGACCTTGAACAACTCAACTGTACAATTTTATGAGTCAATCAGTTCAAATCACTGAAACTTTAATTGAGAGTAAAATATACCTGATTGGAGGACAAAAGGTGATGCTTGATTCTGACTTGGCAGAAATGTATGGAGTTGCACGAAAGCCTTAAAGCAAGCAGTTAGAAGGAACATCGAAAGATTTCCCAATGACTTCATGTTCGAATTGGATGATTATGAATTTGAAACTTTGAGGTGACAAATTGTGACCTCAAACAAAACTAACAGGGGTGGTAGTCGATATCTTCCTTACGCCTTTACCGGGCATGGAGTACTAATGTTGACGAGTGTTTTGCGGAGCGAACAGGCGATCCAGGTAAACTTCCAGATTATGAGGGTTTACTCGAAGATGAAGGAATTGCTGATAATGCATAAGGATATTTTAGTGAAACCGGAGCAACCGGAGAAGAAGACAGACAAACATAATGAACAAATAGAATTGATCTTTAGCTACATTAAAAGACTGGTTGAACAACCGAAAGAAAGAGCTGAAAGAATTGGATTTAAAAAAGAATGGTGATTAAACATTCTAAAAGCTGAAGTGAGTGACACAACGATGTTGAAGCAACCACTAAAGCTTGTAAACAAAAAAAGTAAAATCGGAGTTACGAAATATGGCAATTAAAAAAGATAACCGTCCAAGGCCTACGTTTTCTAAGATAACGATTGGCCTGGCATCTCCCGACAGTATCCTTGAAAAGAGCTTCGGTGAGGTTTTAAAGCCTGAAACCATCAACTATCGTACGTACAAACCCGAAAGAGACGGTTTGTTCTGCGAAAGGATCTTTGGTCCGGTGAAGGATTATGAATGTGCCTGCGGTAAATACAAACGTATCCGTTATAAGGGTATCGTGTGCGACCGTTGCGGCGTTGAGGTTACTGAAAAGAAAGTACGTCGCGAAAGAATGGGACACATCAAACTGGTTGTTCCTGTTGTTCACATCTGGTACTTTAAATCGTTGCCGAACAAAATTGGATACCTGTTAGGAATGAGCTCTAAGAAATTAGAGACGATTGTGTACTATGAGCGCTTCGTAGTTATTCAATCCGGTATTCGTGCAGATAAAGGTCAAAACTTTGGTGATTTGCTTACTGAAGAAGAATACCTTGACATTTTGGACGCTTTACCAAAAGACAACCAATATCTTCCTGATGAAGATCCAAACAAGTTCATTGCAAAAATGGGTGCTGAAGCGGTTCACGACCTGTTGCAAAGAATTGACCTGGATCAGTTATCATTCGACTTAAGAAATGCTGCGGCACATGAAACTTCACAACAACGTAAGGCTGATGCTTTGAAACGTTTGAGTGTTGTGGAAAGTTTCCGTGATGCAAATACCCGTATTACCAACCGCCCGGAGTGGATGGTAATGCAGTATATTCCTGTTATTCCTCCTGAACTTCGCCCGTTAGTACCTCTTGATGGCGGTCGTTTCGCGTCTTCTGACTTGAATGACCTATACCGTCGTGTCATCATCCGTAACAACCGTTTAAAGCGTTTGTTAGAGATTAAAGCACCTGAGGTAATCTTACGTAACGAAAAAAGGATGCTGCAGGAGGCTATCGACAGTTTGTTTGATAACTCAAGAAAATCAAACGCTGTTAAAGCTGAAGGTGGACGTGCTTTGAAATCTCTTTCCGACGTATTGAAAGGTAAGCAAGGTCGTTTCCGCCAGAACTTACTTGGTAAACGTGTTGACTATTCTGGTCGTTCGGTTATCGTGGTAGGACCTGAAATGAAAATGCACGAGTGCGGTCTTCCAAAAGACATGGCTGCCGAGCTATTCAAACCATTTATTATTCGTAAGCTGATTGAAAGAGGTATCGTAAAAACTGTAAAGTCTGCGAAGAAATTAGTTGATAAAAAAGAAGCAGTTATTTGGGATATACTTGAAAATATATTGAAAGGCCATCCGATCATGCTAAACCGTGCCCCAACATTGCACCGTTTATCTATCCAGGCTTTCCAACCGAAATTAATTGAAGGAAAGGCTATCCAGCTTCACCCGTTGGTTACCACTTCATTTAACGCTGACTTTGATGGTGACCAGATGGCGGTACACGTACCACTAAGCCACGCTGCAATCCTTGAAGCCCAGTTGTTGATGCTTTCTTCTCACAACATTCTTAACCCACAGAATGGTACGCCCATCACCCTTCCTTCGCAGGACATGGTATTGGGTCTGTATTACATTACCAAGGGCAGAAAGAGCACAGAGGAAGATAAAGTACAAGGTGAAGGCAGGGCTTTCTACTCAATGGAGGAAGTAATTATTGCTTATAATGAAAAGCAAGTCGACCTGCACGCTCATATTAGGGTGAAAACTTTAGTAAGAACTAGTAAAGGTGAGTTGTACCAGAAATTAATCGAAACAACTACCGGCCGTGTATTGTTTAACCAGTTTGTTCCTAAAGAAGTTGGTTATATAAATGCGCTTCTTACCAAGAAAAGTCTTAGGGAGATTATTGGTGACATTATAAAAATCACTGATGTTCCTAAAACAGCTAAGTTCCTTGATGACATCAAGACTCTTGGTTTCCGTATGGCGTTTAAAGGTGGCTTGTCATTCAACATCAATGACCTGATCATACCCGAAATTAAGAACCAGTTACTTGATAATGCGAAAGCCGAAGTCGAGGAAGTGTGGGATAACTACAACATGGGTCTTATTACCAATAACGAACGATATAATGGTATCATTGACATTTGGTCGAGAGTAGATACTCGTATAACCGAAACATTGATTCGTGAAATGGCAACAGACAAGCAGGGCTTCAACTCTGTATATATGATGCTTGACTCAGGTGCCCGTGGTAGTAAGCAACAGGTTAAACAGTTGGCTGGTATCAGGGGACTGATGGCTAAACCTCGTAAGAGTGGTAGCTCAGGCAACGAGATCATCGAAAACCCAATCCTTTCCAACTTTAAGGGCGGACTGAACGTATTGGATTACTTCATCTCAACACACGGTGCCCGTAAGGGTTTGGCGGATACAGCATTGAAAACTGCAGATGCCGGTTACTTAACCCGTCGTTTGGTTGACGTTGCGCAAGACGTTGTTATTACTGAAGAAGATTGTGGTACACTTCGTGGTATAGCTACGAGCGCTTTGAAAGATAACGAGGATGTAGTTGAACCATTGTTCGATAGGATTTTGGGACGCACTTCATTGCACAATGTACTTAACCCTGTTAACGATGAATTGCTTGTAGAAGCAGGACACCAGATAGATGAGGACATCGCAAAAGCAATCGAGGAAGCTGGAATTGAAACAGTTGAAATCCGTTCTGTGTTGACTTGTGAAGCTAAACGTGGCGTTTGTGTACGTTGTTATGGTAAAAACCTTGCAACAGGTTATACTGCACAACGTGGTGATGCTGTAGGTATTATTGCAGCACAATCAATCGGTGAACCAGGAACTCAGTTAACACTTCGTACATTCCACGTGGGTGGTGTGGCTGGTTCAGCATCTGTAGAAAGTACATTGAATGCTAAGTTTGATGGTACGGTTCAATTTGACGGTTTACGTACTGTAGATACAGTAAACAATGACGGCGATAAAGTAAAAGTTGTTATAGGTCGTACAGGTGAAGTAAGGATTATGGATGTGAAGAACGACCGTTTATTAATAACCAGTAACGTTCCTTATGGAGCTTCTCTACTGGTAAAAGATGGACAAACTGTGACCAAAGGACAAAGTATCTGTTCGTGGGATCCGTTCAACAATGTCGTTGTTTCTGAAATTTCAGGTGCTATTAAGTTTGAAAACATTATCGATAGTGTTACTTATCGTGAAGAGGCTGATGAACAAACAGGTCACCGTGAGAAAGTAGTAATTGAAACCAAGGATAAGACAAAAATACCGGGTTTGATTGTAGAAGGTGCGAAGGAAACAAAAATGTACAACCTTCCTGTAGGAAGTCACATTGTGTTAGAGGAAGGCGAAGAAGTGAAGCAGGGACAGGTATTGGTGAAAATTCCAAGGGTATTAGGTAAACTAAGAGATATCACCGGGGGTCTTCCACGAGTAACCGAGTTATTTGAGGCAAGAAACCCAAGTAATCCTGCAGTTGTTTCTGAAATTGACGGTGTGGTGAGCTTTGGTAACATCAAGCGTGGTAACCGTGAAATCATTGTTGAAGCAAGAGATGGTGTTGTTAAAAAGTACTTAGTACCATTGACACGCCAGATCCTTGCACAGGATGGCGACTTCGTTAAAGCTGGTACAGCTTTATCCGACGGTTCTACCGCTCCTGCCGATATTCTTGCAATCAAAGGTCCTTTCGCAGTTCAGGAATATGTGGTAAATGAAATCCAGGAGGTTTACCGTTTACAAGGTGTGCGTATCAACGATAAACACATCGAAGTAATCGTTCGCCAGATGATGAAGAAAGTTGAAATCCAGGATCCGGGCGATACAAGATTCCTTGAAGGTGATACTGTTGACCGTATTGAATTCAACGAAGAAAACGATTACATCTTCGATAAGAAGGTGGTGGTTGACTCGGGTGAAAGCACGAAGTTGAAAGCGGGGCAAATTGTAAGCTTAAGAGAAGTGAGAGAAGAAAATTCTATCCTTCGCAGAAGCGACAGGAAACTGGTGGAATTCAGGGATGCCGAATCTGCTACTTCATCTCCATTATTGCTTGGTATCACCAAAGCATCACTGGGTGTACAAAGCTGGATCTCTGCTGCATCGTTCCAGGAAACAACAAAAGTATTAAGCTCTGCAGCTATTATGGGTAAAACCGATGATATGCTCGGATTGAAAGAAAACGTTATTACCGGTCATGCTATACCAGCGGGTACAGGATTGAGAGAGTTTGAAAACATGGTTGTTGGTAGCAAAGAAGAATATGAATTACTGGCTACAGCCCGTGAAGCAATGAACTTTGATGATGAGGAATGATCATTGAGTGTAGAATAGACGAAAAAAGCAGGAGGTTTACTTCCTGCTTTTTTCGTTTATAACGGCTCCATTCAAGAGCTGTTGTCCAGTATGATTTTATTTATGTTTCCGCCATTTGCAAGGCTATTAAACATCGTTGTGTCACTCACTTGTACCGCAAACCCTTGTTGACCTTACTGTGCAATTACAATATTTACATAAATTACTAATGCTTTACCTTTACGTATAAACCCTTTAAAATGCTCCTCATTATTCTTGGGGTCACTGTGTTTCTTGCGGCTTCCTCCCTCCACAAAATGCAGTCTCCGCTCCCTCGTTACTCTAGTATAATTCGCATTGTCGGATCTATTTTGGTCGTTGTTGGAATCCTTACTTCGTGTGTAATACAAGTAGACGCAGGAACGATTGGTGTAAAATCGCTGTTTGGCAAAATACAGAATGACGTTTTATACAGTGGTCTACATTTTATAAATCCCATGGTTAATGTAAAAGAAATAGATGTACGCACCCAGAACTATACGATGAGTGGAGTACATGATGAGGGCGCCCAGTCGGGAGATGATGCAATAAGGGTTTTGACTTCTGACGGATTGGAAGTTGTGATAGACCTCACGGTCTTATACAGGGTGCAGGCCAACCAGGCACCAAAGCTTGTAAGAGAAACTGGGCTTGATTATAAAGATAAAATTGTGCGTCCAATTACCCGAACCAAGATTCGCGATAACTCTGTTTATTACACTGCTATCGACCTGTACAGTATAAAACGTGACGAATTTCAAGCGAGGATCTATAAAACCATAGAAGGCAATTTCAGGTTGCGCGGCCTGGAACTGGAGCAGTTGCTGATAAGAAATATTACACTGCCGAACAGGGTAAAAGCAGCTATCGAAGAAAAAATAAATGCTGAACAGGAAGCACAGAAAATGTTTTTCGTGTTGCAAAAAGAAAAGCAGGAAGCTGAACGTAAACGGGTAGAAGCACAAGGTATAGCAGACTACCAGCGCATTATTAATACCGGCCTTACCAGCAACCAGTTACAGTACGAACAGATAAAAGCGATGAAAGAAATTGCAATATCACAGAATGCGAAAGTGATTGTTATGGGGAATAGCAGAACGCCCTTAATATTAGATTCGAAAAACCAGTGATAAAAGCCTTTACCATCACCCCTACGTTTAGCATTTAATCCTTGTTAACATCATACCGGCTTCAACTTTCGTACTTTTGCGTTTATGGCTGAAAATACATATTCAATCGGGAAGATACTTTCCAATTTCAAGATTGAAAAATTAAATGAAATGCAATTGGCTTCTTTAGAAGCGAATAAAAAGCATAATGACGTTATCCTGCTGTCCGCAACAGGATCGGGGAAAACGCTGGCTTTTTTATTACCGATACTCGAATTGCTCGATCCGTCTAATAATAAAACCCAGGCTTTGGTGGTAGTACCTTCAAGGGAACTGGCTCTGCAAATTGAGCAGGTTTTTAAAACAATGTCAACAGGTTTTAAAGTGACCTGTTGTTATGGTGGTCACTTGAGGGAAACCGAGGAAAACAATTTATTACAGGCACCTGCATTAATTATAGGAACCGCCGGCCGGTTGGCCGATCATCTTCGCAGAGGTAATATTCAAACCGATAATATTGAAACGCTGGTGTTGGATGAGTTCGATAAGTCGATCGAACTTGGTTTCCAGGAAGAGATGGTGTTTATTATAGAATCAATAAAGAACCTGAAAAAACGAATTCTAACTTCGGCCACCGGGGCTGCTGAAATTCCGGCATTCATTGGATTACAAGAGCCGGTAACGCTTAATTTTTTAACAGGTGAAGAACCCGCTGCGCTGGCTATCCAAATTTTGAAGAGTGATGGAAAAGACAAGTTAGAAACTTTATTTAACCTCATTTGCTACCTGGGAAACAGGTCGACCATTATTTTCTGTAATCACCGGGAGGCAGTTGAACGAACAGGTGCTTTCTTATCTGACAGAGGCATCGTAAATGTCTTTTATCATGGTGCGCTTGAACAACCAGAGCGTGATGCTGCACTATGCAAATTTAGAAACGGCACCTCAAACGTTTTGGTAACTACTGACCTTGCTTCAAGAGGACTGGATATTCCTAATATCCGGTACATTATTCATTACCATTTGCCCCCAAACGAAGAAACATTTACGCATCGTAACGGTAGAACCGCCAGGATGGATGCAAGCGGAACCGCTATTCTTATTTTGTCGCCTGAAGAGAATGTACCTTCTTACATCACAGAGGCCGAAGCAATAGAACTACCTGGAACAGTTACTTTACCGGAAAAACCGAAGTGGTCCACCTTGTTTATTGCTGCCGGTAAAAAAGACAAGGTTAACAAAGTCGACATTGTTGGTTTCTTAACCCACAAAGGGCAATTGAAAAAAGAAGATATAGGTTTAATTGAAGTAAAAGACTTCTTTTCGTTTGTTGGGGTGAGAAAAGTAAAAGTGGGCAATACCCTGGAAATGATCAAAAATGAAAAAATAAAAAATAAAAAGGTGAAGATTGATGTGGCAAAATAGATTGTTGCATAATATAAAAACGGCTCAATAATTAAATCTTATTGAGCCGTTTTACTTTAAAGAAGAAAACATTTTGATCTTCCCTTTCATCTCAAGGACAACGTAAACCGGTTGTACTTAAAGGAGTAAACCTTGCAGGAAGATAACATTACAGCACTTGAGTAAATGGCAACCCTTTCGCTTTCACTGCTTCCCTTACTATCTTTCTTGATAATTTATCAGCTTCAATATTAAAGTTTATTGTTTCCGTTCTTTTTTTATGGGCCGTTACTTTTATAAATTCAATTGTAAAGGTTTTAAAAAGGTTAAGCGCATGTTTCAACAAATCCTCGTTTTTAAGATTAGTTCCTTTTTTTGATAAAAATCCTGCAGTCTCTAATTTCTCTTTCCTTCCCGTTAAATTAATTACATATTGGCTGTCGGAATAAATGCGGATAGTCGAAATTGATGGATGATGAGCTTGCAAGTGTTCAAGAGCTTCAATCACCGCTATTAGTTCCATCCTGTTATGCGTTGTATCAGTTAACGTACCGCTCAATACAATAGTCCCGGTCTCTACCAGTAAAATGGCGACCCAGGCTCCTATCTTATAATTGGTATCACAACTTCCGTCGGTATAAATTTCTACCATTGTTTTGTTGATGAAGGACATTCAGCAAATGTACTTACAGGGTTTCTAGGCTTTTCCTGGTAGTTTATTTGCGCCCGGTGAAATACGAATAAAGATGCTATACGATTTGCAGATGAACGGATTGAGACCCCTTGGACTTACCTCAGGGTACCCTTCCGTAAACCCGGATAAAAACTGCTACGCTAAGTTCTATTAATAATTAAATGTTGAACTGAGCGTAGCAACGATGATGATTACGGGTACTTAAGTTGGTACCATAAAACAAAATATTGAACGTATCGGCGGGCCGATTAAAGTTTGGTTTGCTTACACTTCGCAAGAATAGACGGGGTTAATTTCCTGGTAATTACAAATTCACCATCTCCCTTTCATAACCTTCATCAATTAATAAATTATTTCCGTCGGCAGCGGTTGTGGCCAATACGTCGCAGCGATTGTTTAAAGGATTATCTGCGTGACCTTTAACCCATTTAAAAGTTATCCGGTAATCTTTTGCAAGGTTGTGAAAACGCATCCACAGGTCTTTGTTCTTTTTGCCGCCTGCAAAGTTTGTTTTTATCCATTTATCAAGCCATTTCAGTTGTACCGATTTTACAATGTATTGGCTGTCGGTATAAATGGTTAATGGAATATTCTTTTTGGTAAGGCTTTCCAATGCAGCGATTACTCCCATTAATTCCATTCGGTTGTTGGTTGTTTTCCGGTAACCTGCTGACAGTTCTTTTCGTTTATCGCCCCACATTAAAATTGCTCCATAACCACCGGGGCCAGGATTTCCGCGACTTGATCCGTCGGTATAAACAATCAGTTGGTGTTCGTTTGTTGACATGCTATAGGTAAAATTCTCCTTTTAAGTATAAGACCGCTTTTCCGGCCATTGTTACGCGATCACCTTTGTGTTCGCAAAATAATTCGCCTTCTCTTTTTGATAATTGTTTTGCAGTGAGCGTACTTTTATTAAGTTCTTTAGCCCAGTAAGGTATGAGGTTGCAATGAGCCGAGCCGGTAACAGGATCTTCGCCGATAACAGAATTTGGTACAAAAAACCGTGAAACAAAGTCAGCCTCTTTACCGGCAGCAGTTACAATAATGCCAACAGCGTTAAGGGTATTTAAATATTGAAAGTCGGGAACAAGTTCCCTAATTGTTCTTTCATCGTCGTACACTAAAAAATAGTCCCTTGATTTCAATACTTTCGAAGGAGGAAAATTGAAACCCTTTAGTAATGCTTCCGGAGGTTCGCAGGACTGAGGTACACGGCTTGGAAAATTAAGTTCGAATAAATCTTCCTTTCTTCTTACTTCAAGTTGCCCGCTTTTGGTTTGGAAACTGATAACATCAGCAGTATAGTTAAGTTGCGTGAACAGAATAAAAGCGGTAGCAAGCGTTGCGTGACCGCAAAGGTCAATTTCAAACTCAGGGGTAAACCACCGCAAGTGGTAATTGTCACCTTCCTTCACAAAAAAGGCGGTTTCACTCAGGTTGTTCTCTGCTGCCAGTTTTTGCATTAATTCATCCGGCAACCATGTTTCCAAAGGGCAAACTGCTGCCGGGTTGCCGCCAAAAAGGAAAGAGGTAAAAGCGTCAACCTTGTAAATTGTATAGGGTGGAGGCATAAAAAGATATTTTTAAATAGTACGGCTGAAATGACTGGCAAAAGAACCGAAAAATCAAGACTTTGTAAAACACAATTAAGACAGGCTAAAAAGAGGTTTAAAAGGCGGGAAAAATTAAACCTGGAATACACCGAGCTTAAATTCGGCCATCAGCGGCTGGTTATTTGCAGCAGCAATTCCCTCTGAAATTACTTTCCGTGTATCCAAAGGATCTATTATTTCGTCTACCCAAAGGCGCGCTGCGGCATAATATGGAGACGTTTGCTTTTCGTATTTTCCTTTAATTTCATCTAATAATGCTTGTTCATCTTCCGGCGTAATTTTCTCACCTTTTGCTTTCAACCCTGATACCTGGATTTGTAACATTGTTTTTGCAGCTTGTTCACCACCCATTACGGCAATTTTAGCACTTGGCCATGCATAAATAAACCTGGGGTCGTAAGCCTTGCCACACATGGCGTAATTGCCTGCTCCGTAACTGTTACCAATAACAATGGAAATTTTAGGAACTACAGAATTAGCGACCGCATTAACCATCTTCGCCCCGTCTTTAATAATTCCTGACTGTTCGCTTCTGCTGCCAACCATAAAACCGGTAACATCGTGCAAAAAAACAAGCGGTATTTTCTTTTGATTGCAGTTCATTATAAAACGGGCCGCTTTATCAGCACTATCGTTATAAATCACTCCCCCCATTTGTAATTCACCTTTTTTATTCTTCATTACCAAACGCTGGTTTGCCACAATGCCAACTGCCCATCCGTCAACACGGGCATAGCCGCATAGAATGGTTTTACCGTAATGCTCCTTGAACTGATCAAATTCGCTGTTATCGACGATCCTTTCAATTATTTCCAGCATGTCGTAGGGCTTCACGTTTCCGGGGGGTAGCATTCCATATATTTCCCCGGGTTTTTTTTGCGGTGCAATTGGCTTCGCACGATTAAAGCCTGCAGATGCAGGCTCGGCAATTTTGCTTATGATCTTTTTTACCTGGTTTAGGCAATCCTGTTCGGTTGCAAATTTATAGTCGGCGATACCACTGATCTCGTTATGCATTGATGCTCCGCCAAGTGTTTCTGCATCCACCACTTCACCTATTGCCGCTTTAACCAGGTATGGACCCGCGAGATAAATACTTCCATTTCCTTCAACCATTAATGTTTCATCGCTCATAATCGGCAAGTAGGCACCGCCGGCAACACAGGCGCCCAATACTGCTGCAATTTGTGTTATCCCCATTGCACTCATTCGCGCATTGTTTCTGAAGACCCTTCCAAAGTGTTCTTTGTCGGGGAAAATCTCGTCCTGCAAAGGCAGGTATACCCCGGCGCTGTCTACCAAATAGATAACCGGCAGGTTATTCTCCATAGCGATTTCCTGCATACGCAGGTTTTTCTTCCCTGTTATCGGAAACCATGCGCCAGCTTTAACTGTCTGGTCGTTTGCAAGTATTACGCACTGCCTTCCGCTTACATAGCCTAAGCCGGCTACGGTACCGCCGGCAGGGCATCCACCTTCTGCTTCATACATTTCGAAGCCGGCAAAAGAACCTATTTCTATAAACGGCGTTTCCTTGTCAATAAGATATTCTATTCGTTCCCTTGCAGTAAGCTTGTTTTTTTCTCTTTGTTTTTCAATGGCTTTTTTACCGCCGCCTAATTTAATGTTTTCGAAAAGCCGGTTCATTTGGCTCACCGCCATCTTCATTGCATCTTCATTCTTATTGAAATCCGGGTTCATATTTTTAAACGATATAAACAAAGATAGGGGAGTAGAGAGCGGCAATATTCTTAGGAGTTATTTTATCTGGTGTAATTTATGCCACCGTATGCGGTAAGCATTCATAGCAGTTTTCCCTAACCTGGTAATAAGACGGTAATTTACGACGGCCCCTACAGGTGCCCCTATTACAGGAATTAACTGGGCCATTTTTGCCAGGTCTATATAATCCCGGTATTCCTGCTGGAAACTTCTCCAGTCAAATTGGTGGATGTCGTCGGGTAGCTGGCTGCTGTAATTTGCCCAGTCTTCCAGCTTCAGGAAAACTTCTGTTCTCTTCTCATGACTCGAAAAGGTAAGTTGAAATATGTACAGCAGGTACAATCTTTCTTTGTAATCATCTGTATTGAAACCGTACACCGATGCAATTTCAAAAAGTAATTTGATTTTGATTCCCATTAACAATGGAAAATCTGCAAGTCCCAACAGTATTCCGCCTGCACCTGTTATTCCTCCTTCGGCAGCGGCGGTATGTTTATAGAATTTTATCTTCTCCATTACAACTGCTTCACGTAATTCAAGGTCACCTTCTGTGCGTGGATCTGCAGTCGTTATTTTCGACCCGAAAAGAACTACCCTGAACATTTGTTTAATGGCGCTGGTAATCGCCTGGTGAACCTTTTCAGGTATGTAAGAGTTGATCTTGTCCTGCCATCTTTTTGACAGCCTATTAAAATATGAAGGTTTTTGAATCATCTGGCGCTGCCAAAGCGTTACTTCCCTCAAAACTTTAACGTTATAGTCATTCATTGTAACTGTTTAAACGAGTTATTGATCATTTGTAAGTTTTTTCAATTCTTTAAAGTCGAGGTTGAGCAATTCAAAGCGGGATGCAGCATTGGGAAGAGAATAATGCCACCACTCTGTTGAAAGGGACAGAAATCCATATTTTTCCATGGTGCCTTTTAATAAAGCCCGGTTGTTTAATATCTCTTTTGAAAGTTGCATGTAATTGTGATGTGCTTTTTCTGTAAAATCGTCAAATGGAGTCGGCATCGGTAATTCTTCATTTGTGGATATATTAACTAAAGTTACATCAACGGCGGCACCGCGATTATGGCCGCTTCCTTTAGCCGGGCTGGCAACATAACGTTCATCGTGTACAAGATTCCACATTTTTATTGTAATATGATAGGGCCTATAGGCGTCAAATACCTTTAAACCGAGCCCTTGTTGAGCCAGTTCTGCATTAATTTTTTTTAAGGCTACCGCGGCCGGTAACCGTAGAAATGACGCCGGTTTTTTATACAGAACGCAGCCGGTAAAATTATTTTTTGTAGCATATTTAAAGTCTATAACTAGTTCAGGGATAAACTGTTGGAGTGAAATAAGCCGTTTTGTGGAGTCACCCGAAATACTTTTTTGGTAGTTTACAACGTTATTAATGACAGGTGGTAAATTTTGCTGTTTAAAGGCCTTAAAATCCTGTGAATAAGCAAAATGTGAAAAACTTATAACAGTTAAAAAAGTGTGGAGGAGGATTTTTCCCCTATTTTCGTGCCGCATTGGTGTCAGAGGTATTTTATTTTCGAAAACTACTAAATCTGCCAAATTATGAAGAAATTCATTTTTTTGTTCTTGCTTCTTCCAGTATTCGGAATGGCACAAAGTTCTAAAGACAACGGAAAACAACTTAAAGGTACTGCAACTATTTATGCATCCCGGTTTAACGGTTTGCGTACTGCAACCGGAGAAGTCTTTAAACATAGTAATTTAACTGCAGCGAGTAATAATTTTAAAATTAATAGTTGGGTAAAGGTTACGAATTTACGTAACATGAAATCTGTTATTGTACGTATTAATGATCGCATGCATCCCCGCATGGCAAAAATGGGTCGCATTATCGACCTCACGCAGGCTGCTGCTAAACTTTTAGGAAATTTTGATGGTCTTTTAGCTGTAAAAGTGGAAGTACTTGACGGCCTTAAGATTGATTAATAATTCAGAAATCTTTCGCATCCTTATTTTGGTCAAATGTAAAAACGTCGTTATTAGTGCAGCTTTTTTTATCACGGCTGTTCTTATCACGACTGGTCTTTTTTCACAAACTTCTTTTCAAGCGAAAACTGACGGTTTCTCACTTTATACTAATTCCACTTGCGTCATTACCAGCAATAGTATCAATCATAATCACATTATCTCTGGAAAAATAACGCCACGTTTATTTTCAGTTACTTCTATTCTTTCCTTTAAAGATTACAGTCTTATAAAAGATACAATCCGAAAAGGTTCAAACGACAGGGACAAAGACGGAATTGTTGATTCCCTGGATAAATGCCCCGATGAAAAGGGAGTGATTGAGTATGATGGCTGCCCTATGCCTGACTCCGATAATGATGGTGTAGCTGACGATGTTGACCAATGCCCTGCAGTTCGCGGATTGGCTAAATATAAAGGCTGCCCTCCTCCCGATAAAGACGGTGATAAAATTGCTGATGATGAAGATAAGTGCCCCGACCAGCCGGGAGTTGCCCGTTATGACGGCTGTCTTCCTGGCGACAGGGATAAGGACGGAGTGAATGATGACGATGATAAGTGCATAGACATCGCCGGCAAAGCAAAGAATGCAGGATGCCCGCAAACTAAGGCGGGTAATATTTTGTCGGGGAAAAGTAAAAGGAAGTAGCGAAGTATATCGTCTTTCGATCTTATAAAGGTTAATATTTTCAGATGCCGGCCAGGTCTTTCACAGCCGGCCGGAACGTACAAAAGGTATTTTTTATGGTACCAGCTTCAGTACAGGCAGGCATCATCGTTGCTACGCTCAGTTCAACTTTTAATTCTTAATAGAACGCAGGGTAGCAGTTTTTACCCCGGGGCTTGCCGAATGGTTGCAATCACTTTATCTGCAAATCAATTAGCATCTGCAGTCTTCATTTCTAAGTTTCCTTTAATAATCAAGAACTATTTACTGTTTTGAAACTGTGATACGTATGATTGCATCTCAAAAGCATTGGTTATGGCAGAAGCATCGATATCATTGTTGAAATAAATAAAAACTTCCTTAGTTCGCACATTACTTTCTATCTCATTTGAAATTTTGTGCAGGGTGCCTGTATCATACTTCGACCGGTATAAATCCGGAACACCATGAAATCGAAAATAAACAGTTTTAGTGTTTTGAATTACCTCGTCAGGTAATGAGGGATGGCTCATTCCGCAAAAAGTAACATTATGTTCAGAAAGTTTATTATAAACGGAAGCGTTCCACCAGCTCTCATGTCGAAACTCTAAAACATTGGTAAAGGTGGGGTCAAGGCTTTCTAAGATCTGCGCCAGTTTTGCTTCTTTATAACCCAGGTTAGGCGGCAGTTGGAATAAAACAGGACCAAGCTTGTCTTTTAATCCTTCCTGTATAGTTCCGTAAAAATCCGACAACATTCGTTGCGTATCTACAAACTTCTTGTAATGTGTTATTGCCCGCGGTGCTTTAACTGAAAAACTAAATACTTCGGGGCTGTTTTTATACCACGGCTCTAAAACCGACAATCGTGGAAAGCGATAAAAAGTAACATTCAATTCCAGCGTTTTAAAGCGGTTATTATAATAGTCAAACCATTTGCTTTGTGCTAAACCCTCTGGGTAAAAACTTCCTTTCCAATGTTTGTAATGAAAGCCTGAACAGCCAATCCACCATTTAGCCATAATTTGAATGTTATGACAGTGATGCAATTATAAAACCATCAGAAGTTGTGTGGGAGGTGGCAAAAAAGAAAAAGCAAACGAGGTTTTCGCTCATTTGCTTTTTCCGGACCTTCTTAAACGAAGCGATGGGATATTAAAAATTGCTTAATATCGATTCGCTGGTTGGCGAATAAAGTATCGTCGGTACAACAGTGCTACCCTTCGGCAGGTTCAAGGTAATAACTGGCAGGTTGAATAAGGCGTTACAGTACAAGCGAGCGTGGCAACGGCTGTTGAAAAGAGATTAAATGGCGACTACCAAAAAAAAACAACCCCGCTGTTTTACAACCTTATTTCTTCTGTTTTTCGTCTTTATTAGCCGGCATTACTGCTTTTGGTTTTTCGGTATTTTCTTCCTTCTTTTTCTTTTTTCCGAAAATGCCACGTAAAAAGCCACCTTTTTTATCTTCCTGTACTTCTGGTTTTGCTTCTGGTTCTTTAGGAGTCTCTACCGGCTCAGTTGGTACACCCGGCTTTGCTTTCTCGATAGAGATATCGCTTTCAGCTCCAATCTCTTCAGGCGGTGCATCAGGAATTATATAATCTTCAGAAGTACCATTACCCATATTTTCTCCTTCTGCAGGTGCAGCTGAACGGGCATTTATGGTATTCATATAATCGAAAATTACATCGTTGCTCAATACATCGGGTTTTGAGAATTTTGCCTGCCTATCTAAACCAAGGGTTTTGTCAGCAAGCGCTTTGTTAAAGAAGTAAGCCCAGATAGGTAGTGCTGCTGCAGACCCCTCGCCTACATCACCGTTAAAGCGAATAAAGCGGTCATCGCAACCTACCCAGGTACCTGCAAGCAGCTGTGGCGTATATCCCATGAACCAGGCATCACTATTATCATTTGTAGTACCGGTTTTACCGGCAATTTCGCTGGTTAAACCAAATTGGTCGCCCATGCTCTGACCTGTTCCGTTCTTTATTACGCCTTCCATCATTAAAGCGACAGAATAAGCGGTTACTTCGTTGATTACTTCTTTACGCTGGGCTGGTAAAAAGTTTTCGAGAACGTTTCCGTTTTTATCTTCAATCCTTGCTATCATCAAAGGCTTGGCAGTGAAACCGCGACCGGGAAACATGCTGTACCCCTGCATCATTTCGTACAAGCTCAACTCGCAGGCACCGAGGGCAATTGAAGGAAAAGGATCGATCTTGGTGGTAAAATTGCATTTTTTCAAAAATTCAGCAAAACGGTTAGCAGCGTCGTTTCCGTTATTGCCCAGTTGCTTCAATATGTAAGCAGAAGCGCAGTTTCTCGACCAGGCGAGCGCGTTCGCCATTGGCACAGAACGACCGGTACAGGTAGCGCCGGTGTTAGGAACAAGGCCAAGGCTACCAAAGTCCTGTTGTACGTCCTGTACAATTGTATTTGGGGTAAAGCCTGCTTCTTCTATGGCAAGGCTATACAGCAAAGGCTTAATAGTACTGCCTACCTGGCGCTTTGTATTTACATTAACGTGGTCGTACTTAAAGGTTTTGAAGTCAATTCCGCCAACCCAAGCCTTAATTTCTCCGCTGATGGGATCCATTGCCATAAATCCTGCCTGAAGCATCTGGCGGTGATATTTGATGGAATCGTAAGGAGTCATTGTAGTATCTGTTTCCCTTTTTGTGTTCCACGCAAATATTTTCATCGGAACCTTCTTATAGAAGGTCTTTTTAATATCTGCTTCTTCAACGCCGTCTCTTTTCAGGTTCTTCCACCGGTCACTGTTCTTAATAGCGGTCTGCAAAATATCTTCACGTCCTTTCCAAACAGTTCCTTTTTTAATATTGCTCTGCGAGTTTAAGATCTTTTGCATATAGCTGATATGCTTACCAACTGCCTCTTCTGCGTACAATTGCATCCTGGGATTAATAGTAGTGTAGATCTTTAATCCATCGCGGTACAGATCGTAGTTGTCGCCGTTTTGTTTTGTATGTTCCTTGCACCATTTCTTCATTTCCTGCCCTAAAACCATACGGAAATATGGAGCCAGGCCGGCAGTCTCATCCATCTTTTTGTAATTTAGCGCGATAGGTTTTATTTTCAGCCTCGTTGCTTCGCTTGCTGAAAGAACGTTATTACGAACCATTTGATCCAAAACAGTATTACGGCGGTCAAGAGCCATTTTTGGATTTACACGCGGGTTGTATAATGTAGAACCTTTCAGCATTCCCACTAAAACAGCTGCTTCCTCAATATTTATCACATCAGGGTCTTTCTGGAAAAAAGTGCGTGATGCATTTCGTACGCCAAATACATTGTCTCCGAAAGGAACGGTGTTAAGGTATAAAGCGAGAATTTCGTCTTTGGTGAAATTTCTTTCGAGTTTAATGGCGATTATCCATTCTTTTACTTTTTGCACTGCCCTCGAAAAAGGATTACGGGCACGGTTTCCATTAAACAGGTTAAATGCAAGCTGCTGCGAAATAGTACTTCCGCCGCCTTCTTTTCCAAGATTAACAATTGCCCGGGCTAGCGACCTTCCGTCAACGCCACTATGACTATAAAAGCGTTCATCTTCCGTGGCTACCAAAGCGTGAACAATATGCTTGCTAATATCCTTAAAATCAACATTCGACCTGTCTTCCAGGTAATATTTACCCATCACCGTTCCATCGTCGGCAACTACTTCACTTGCCAGCGAAGCACTGGGATTTTCGAGGTCTTCGATAGAAGGCATTTTACCAAAAACTCCCCAGTTAGCCATTAATAATAGAAGCACGAATGATCCGAAACCTATGAATACAACACGCCAGAAAATTTTA
Source organism: Segetibacter sp. (assembly GCA_028288485.1). Lineage (GTDB taxonomy): Bacteria > Bacteroidota > Bacteroidia > Chitinophagales > Chitinophagaceae > Segetibacter. The sequence goes on along the minus strand of JAQBNO010000213.1, from coordinate 17,394 downwards.
ACTGATTGGCGCATTTTGGCAGGTTGACGGGTTTTTCCAGATTTGGTAGCCATAATAATTTTTTGAAAATGATAAGGCAAAAAACCTATGGTTAGGTTCTGTGCGATTAAAAACAGTGCAAAGCTATAAAACAACTCACACTTTCATTAAAATTTGCCCGGAAACGCTTTTTGCAAAAGCTGTTTGTAGGCTTCCATGTCTTTGTTTGTTTTTAAAACGTTGAGATTTGCATTACTGATAACGATAAAGGAATACCTATCGATCGATAGCCAGGGCAGGATCCGGCTTTTTGCGACCGGTCTCACGTTTTCAATATAATCCAGGGCAGTAGCAGCATTGGTAAACGGCCCTTCCATAACAAGGTTGAATCGTTCGTCTAGTTGAAGCGAAGTAATATCTATCTGTTGATTGTAATATTTTTCCTTGTTGAAGCGGTTAAAGGCATTTCGAGCTTCACTTGCATAAACAGGATCAACTTTGTCAAGGAGTATGACAACATATTGGGAGTCAGAAGCAACAAAGCTAAAATTATTTACTACAACTGGCGCGGTAATAACAGTTGTATCTGCAACTGTATCGGGATCGTTAGCGACGATGGTAGAGTCTGCGGCAACCGGGCCAGGAGTTTTAGTCACAACCGTGCTATCGGGAGCATTTGAAACAGTTAAATCTGTGGGGTTAACAGGTTTGTCTACAGGCTTTGTTATGGGCGCTGCAGTTCTTTGAAAACCTTCCGTTGGCTTTGTTTGGTTACGGGTAATATTTAACCTGGTAAGATACTCCTCTATATCTTTCCTCCGCCTTAGTACATCAATCATTGTTTTAGCTCTTTCTGCCATCGGGTTCCCGGCGTGTAAAGTACTAAGGTCGGTAAGGACTTTTATAGCAGTACTGTCTTCCTTCTGCTTTATATAATAAATCGATTCTATAAACAGCAATTGTGGAGTCCAAAATGAATTGCCGTAAAGGCTATCTGCGACTCTCTTTTCACTTTTTGCTTTTTCAAAATTACCTTCGATAAACAGGTTATAAATATTTTCATATTGCTTGGTAGCACCGGTTGCCTTAACATCGTTCTTCCCAATGTTTGGATTTTTGATAAGATTTGTCCATCTGTTATTAGCAGTATCAGTTAACAACATGTTCTTTAACTGGTCGGATTTTGCTTTATCTCCGGTTTTCTGATACCCGTAAACCAGGTTAAAAAGGGCTTCACTTTTGTATTGACTGTTTGGAAATCGCCTTAATAATTCTTCGTAGGCCTGTATCGCCGAGGGATACTCCTCGAGTTTACCACTAAAAGTTTGCCCGAGGGTAAATAAAGCGTCCATTATACTTTTGTTACTTGCGTCTAGCTTCTCCCCGGTTAAAGGAATATTTGCCTGCAGACCTTCATAAGAATTGTCTAATGGCTTTTGTTCGGTAGAACCAGTGGGTGTTGCAGAAACGTCATCAACATCTGCAATACTTTGCGCCTGTTTGTCCAAGGCCGATTTTCTTCTCCAGTTATCCGTATTCGGGCGCTCTCCCCACCTTGCTTTAAACTCGCTGAAGCCACGGGCTTTTAAGGAAGCATTGTAAAAGTAAAATTCGTTGCTTTTGCTACCTGAGTTGTCTGCAAAGAGATCAGGAACCTGTTTTACTGCAGTATTTACACTTCCCTGTTGGTCTTCTTCTTTTAGACCCTGCGCTTTTCGAAACAGTTTTTCCTGTTTTTTAATTATTGCATCTCTTTGTTCGGCGGGTAGTTTAGCAAGTGCCTGCAGGCTGTCCTGCACTATAATTGTAAGGGAATTCTCTGCAACGATTTTTAATGGCGGCTTTCTAAAAGTCACCCGGTCTTTATCTTCCTGTCTTCCGAGAACATTAACATCGAGACTATCATAAAAATTAGACGCCTCCACGAATGACTTCCTGTTATAATTCAGATCCGCCAGCAGCAGAAACGACTGGCTTCTCTGTGCAGGATTATTGGTTGTATACTTCACGCTCTTCAACAAATCATCCTGCGCATTTGTAAAGTTGTTTCTCTCCAGTTCAATGTTAGCTGCAGCATAATAGATAATATCGCGATAGGCTTCATATTTATCGCGCCTGGCCATCTTTAGCAATGCATCAATATTTTCCTGCAGGTAGTCTTTTTTATCGGTTCGTTTTATCCTGATAGAGTTTAACCGGGCGTAAACATCCATTACAGGATCGGTAGTATGAGCAATGCTTCGGTTATAGAACTCTACAGCATTTTCATTTTTGTTAGCCAACTGGTACATCTGCGCAATTAAATATTCCCAGCGTGCTTTTTCCTGGATATTAGTCGCTTCATTTAATGACTTACTTAAGTAATTAGCGGCGCTGTCATATGCCTGCTGTTTATAAAACCAATAAGCTAATACTTCATGCAAGTCGGTGTGGAGGCGTTTTGGAAAATTTGGATCGTTGCGAAGGATTTCAATAACACCTGCAGCTTCGGGCAATTCGTTTTTTTCGATGTGATTCCTTATCTGCCAGATAAAACTTTCGTTACGGCTGGGCGGACGGCTGGTAAGTTTCGTCCAGATGCTGTTCTTTTCCTTCGTTGCAATACTAAATTCTCCTTTTTCATTGCTCGAATTACTGCCTATAGGGATATCGTAGCCACCTTCTTCTTTGGGAGCGTATGAAAAGTTGAGGTATTGCAACGTGAGGCCGGCAGAGTCAAGATCATTTCTAAAGAAATATGCTTTAGCTAAAATCAGGTACATGTTATCTATCCAACTGTTCCTGAGATCGTGCAAAAGAATCCCGGCCGTGCATTTATAAATAATCGAGTCTAGTTCTACCTTGTTTTGAGCGGTTACTTCGAGTGTATAATTATAAAAAGGAAGTAATTGTGAGTAGTCGTCGCGAAACACTGTTTTTGCCTGGCTCACGACCTCGTTAAGCCTGTTATTAGCATTGAAATAATAGTTGTAATGGGTGACGGTATTCTGGTATAATTTCCTGGGAATAGTAAATTTTTTCTCTCCGGTTTTCTCTGATGCCAGCCTGCGGTTCTCGTATTTCGCCGGTTTTTTAACCTCAATTTCCGCACCGGGCTGAGCATGAACTGCCGAATAGCCCAGCAGAAAAAAGAGGATTGTAAATACAAAACTTGTCTTATTCATGAATAAATGCCTGATAATATTTAATAAAGCAATTTCGATAGAGCACGAGTTTGAGTTTTAAGATGCAGCTTTTTGTATTTTTTCATACTGTTTTTTTTCCAATTCGCTCAATTTTTATCCTGATTTCGCCGACAGGTAAAACTAATGTCTACTAAGACGATACTACTATTTAATTCCCTAAAGTACAGTTATTTTCTTTTTCAGGGGCATACTTCCACCCCAAATACTACCTTTACAAACATTATGGCTAAACTTGAAGCCAATACAACGCTCCAACATCTCCGTAACCGTTACCGTCTTGTTATCATGAACGACGATACGTATGAAGAAGTGGTTACATTCAAATTATCACGTCTTAGTGTATACATTGTTCTTAGCAGCATTTTTGTTATTTTAGTAGGTCTCACCGTTGCACTCATCGTTTTTACTCCGTTAAAGCAGTATTTACCAGGTTACGGAAGCCAGGGTAGTCATAAAGAATTGCAGTTTTTGAAACTGAAGACAGACTCGTTGGAACAAGCGATGAGATTTAAGGACCAATACCTGCTTAACCTGAAGAAAGTGCTTACAGGAGATGTAACGGTTCAATACGATACTACTGTTTTAAACGTTTCTAAATAGGAGCAGAATAATGACCGGCCTTTTCTTCAATAATTCAACATATGATATTTTCAACAAAATCAAAAGAAACGATTGAAACGGCCGGCGGAAGCACTACAATTATAGGTAGCGGCGTAACACTTACCGGTGATATTTCCGGTACAGCCGACATAAGAATCGACGGTACGATTAAAGGCAACATTATTTGCACTGCACGGGTTTTAATAGGAGCAGAGGGTATTGTTGAGGGTGATGTAGACTGTAAGCAGGCCGACGTTATGGGAAGAATTAAAGGCAATATTAAGACGAAGGAGCTCTTGAACTTACGCGGAAAAGCAGTTTTAGTGGGCGATATTTATGCGACAAAGCTGCAGGTTGAGCCTACAGTAGCGTTCAATGGTAGATGTACTATGAATGGAAGCCAGGTAGTTAATATAACCGAAATGAGCAAGGATAAGAACTCAGAACTCAAGAGTACCGTGGCTAAGTAGGCCTTTAATACACTAAAGATCGGGTGGGTGAAGAAATAATCCGATGAGCTGAATCGTAGTTAACTACAACATGTCTAATTGTTAATAGCAGGACATTTAATCCCCTCGCTGCTCTTCTTCCAGGGAGAGAAAATGAGGCCGAAGGTATAGGTATAATATCGATCCATTTGCTTTGTATCTGCCGACAGGCTGAACCCGTCAATGTAATCAGTAGTTGTTAAGCGATAAGAAGTTTCAGCATTGACAGATATCCTGGGAGAGAGTGAATAACGCACTCCAAAACCGAAAGGTAACACAGGCGTACCTTTTAATTCAGGTCGGGCAATATCTGAATTCAGTCCGGCAGTTACTTCTGGTTGATTACTGAAATATGACCAGTGAAAATTACTGTAATCGCGATTTCCTTTAAAAATGGTGTACCCTATACCCGCGACTAAGTAAGGTGAAAAACCTTCCCTAAAGTACTCCCGGTTTTTGCCAAAAATGTCCCACACTAATAAAGCCGAAATTTCATTGAACGACCTTTCGAATTTAAAGTTCCTTTGCTGCCTCCACACCCGGTCATTATATTTACTGTCATCACCTTCGAGATGTCCGAAATCAAGATTTGGACGAAGAGAAAACGCACCAGACAGCACGATATTACCGTGAAGCCCTGCAACAAAACGAATTGTTTTATAAGAGCCAAACGCTGACGGAGTAAGATCGCCCTGGTATAAAACCACCCCTGCGTGTATTCCCATTTCATAGTTCTCAATAGCACCTTGAGCAATTACTACTTTACCTATCAGGTAAATAACCAGCGTCACACACCATCTCTTCCTCATACACATTTACAAAATGCGAATATAGGCGTTGCTTCACCAATTTTTACAGATCGCGGCTGACACGGAGTGTAGTTTGATTATTAATTTCCGTATGTGATAACAGGGAAAGGTTTTATGGCACCGGCTTTTGTGCTACTATCCCCCATCGTTGTCTCAATGGGATCCCTTTTATGATGTCACTCACTTTTAGGGTTGTGGTTTTTTCCGCCGTGATAAAGAAGATATTAGCGAACAAGAGATGTTGTTAAGCTTGTCCTTAGTCTCCGTTTCCTTTTTCGTATAAAAAGCGAACCTTTGCCGATTTCTGAGTAGAGGAGGTTAAAAAAAGCTCATACCGTTTTTTATTCGCAGTAATAATAAGAAGCGCTGTATTGGGAGGGATGGAGCCGAGATTTTCGGCGATCATCTCAACTTCCTGGAAAGTATGCTTCAAATCCATCCTGATTGTAGTGGTTATTGGTTTTGCACCAAGTTTTTGGTGTGTCAGCACTATTCTGTCGTTTATGCGTACAGTTATAGAGTCATCATCTATTTCGCCGTTATCATAAAATTCGAGTCGAATTTCTCCACTGTCGACAATGATTTCCGGTATTTCTTTAAAAGCTGATTCCCTCACCCTTGAAAGTGTTATCGGCCCGTTCTCGCAGTTAATATAGTTTGCTACCAGCACGCTGCTCCACCCGCCCTTTAAAAATTCCGTGTTACCACTACTGCTATAGTCCAGTTCGTATTGTTTTATACAAATCCTGCATTCCTGTGGGATCTTGAAAGTCGTTACCACCCTTTCCTGTAAAATTATCTTTTTTGATGTTGCATTATAGGTACCCCAGAATTTCTTCTTAACGTAATTATTCACGTCCAGGTAATGATAAGAGTTGCCATAAACGCTGTCTCCTTTTATTGTGATTTGTAACTCGATATTATTTTGAGCGAAACAACCTCCAAACATATCGAAGCTTCCCTTCCAAAATCCTGTCATATTTTGCCCCGTAACAAGAAGTGGGCTAACGCAAATAAAATATGCTAGAAAAAGCTTTTTGTTCATTGCACTAAAATTACAGTTTTCCCGCATATTAATAGTACTTACGAAAAAACCTAACCGAGTTAACAAAACATTCTTAAATATTGGAACAGCCGGTGCAAAAAGAAAGGAGATGTTTGCCGGAGGAACAGGTTGTGAATAGGTTGAGGGGGAAGTAGAACATGATTTTGCCCGTACATTTTTTCCGGGTTCCATGCTCCTGAAAGCACCTCCAATTTTTAAAAATACTTATCTATCTTTTGCAACTCAGTCGCGATTTCCTGTTGCATATTTTCACCTGCTAAAAGGAATGAAGTTTTGGTTAGATCCAATTTGTCTTTTGTTTCTGTCATCTCTTGCGCCAGCTGGCTAATCTCCTTTTTTAAAGCATTGATCCTTTCAGATAAAGCCTGCAGTTCCTCTGCTTTTTTTTGTATAAGCTGTTCCCTTTGCCTAACTTCTTTCTGGTACTTTTGGGAATGGGCACCTTGAAATGCATTCATGTCGCGACCAACAATGTTATGATATTCATGGGCCGTCGATACCAGCTTTTCTTTAGTAAGCCCTGTTCTCTTTAATATGTTGAATGCAGTTTTATACCTTGTCTCTTCGTCCGTTATATTATCAATGTCAAGTTTGCTGTCTCTAAATTCCTTGAAGTCTGAGCCATGGAACATCGGGTTGTTAGCATTGGCGTCATCGATTAATTTTTCAAAATATTGCCTGTGTTCCGGCAACGGCTCCGAGAGGAAGCCACGCGTTGTAGCAGGGTGGGTTTGAGTAGGTGTGGAGTCAGCAACAGTAGTTCCAGTAATCAGCGGATGTTCTACATTTTCTTCTATTGGCGGTTCACTATAATTTGAGGCAACAGGAGGCTTGTTTTCTTTTACCCAATCCTTTTTCTTCTCCTCCTCAAATTCCACAAAGGGACTTAATATTTGTTTGAGTAAACTCATAATTGGAACATTTTATTGATAAGCCTACAAGAATTCCTAATAAAATTAATCTCCATATTAATATTATTTCGCAAGAACAAAATGTTCGTTATTGGTCTTTAAGCCTGTTTAGGGGTTTGGGGATTATTCGCCATGGTAACCATCACCACCCTTCCGCCCTCTTCATTCGACAACAACAATTTCTTACCATCCGTTATGTCAACCATAGTACCTACAGGTATTTCTTTATTCTCCGTTACGTCTTTTAACGAAGTAAGCTTTTGATTTACCAGCACCCACTTTCCATTGTGAAAAGTAAAATAACCTACAGGTACTTTTTGCTCCGCTGTAAGCCTTTCATTTCTTATGACATGCCTGTTTACATGCCATTGAAATAAATACTGGTTGTTGTACACCATCAAACGGTGGTTCTCGGGTTGCCAAACTGTTGGCCTGAATTGATAGTATAAATCCAGGACCGGTACTGTGCCTTTAACAGGAGTTCCGCAAAACGGGCATTTGGGAGCAGCAGTATTATCAAACACAAACCATTTTTGATCGCATTGTTTATTGCTGCATGGTTGCATCAAATCCGTGGTTTTTAATAAAGCCTGCTCCCACGTATCGGCGTTCGGACGAAGGTTAGGATGATGCAACCCTGTGATAAATGCCTCGTCGAAAAGCTTTTTCAGGTACGGTCCTGTTACCGTGTAGGGAATTTTGTCAACATCAGCCCAGGGCAACGCGGACTTAGAGAGCTGGCCGGCCTTGGGCCTGTTTGATAAGTCGGTCGGATGTTCTATAAACAAAGCTTTTTCACCCATGCTCAACAGGTCGTCTTTCTCGGTATCAAGGTCGTTCACTTTTCCACCTTTTAATGGGTGCCTGTATAGCAAATACATGTAAATCATTACAGCCAGTGCGTGCAAGTCAGTTGTACGGTTGGCATGTTTACGGTTCACATCGTGCAGGTCGAGATGCTTCGTCGCCAGTACTTCCGGTGCGATAAAGTCTGCAGTACCAATTACATCGGGCGGAAACAATCCGGGAACCACCAACCCGTCAATATCAATAATGGTGGCCGCTCTGCTCACCGGGTCAACCAAAACATTTTTGTAAGACAGGTCAGAATGTGCCAACCCGGCCGCATGCAATCGTTTTACACCCCTTGCAATCTTTACATTTACCTGGAAGAAGCTTAACCATGTTCCTAATTCGCTTTCGTCAAGCCTTAACGGAAACTGCTTGTTCCTGAATTTCGACGAGGCAAACCACAAGCCTTGCTTTTCTTTGCCCTTTATCCCTTCACTGGTGGCATATCCCTTTTTGAAGAAAAAATTCTTATTGTAAGCGGGCACTATCAAACCTACTTTTTTATTCGCTTCTACCATGTCTGTTGGCCAACAATACAGTTCTTTGTAATAATCTCCATGTTCCCTGTTGAAAAAATTATCATAGTACTGCGTAACAATTTTCCTTAAGCGTTCCTTTGTATTATAATCCTGTTCGTCACGGTAAAAGGCCACCACATACGATTTGTCCGGAGCAAAATAGACATCTTTCATTCCCCCACGCATAGGCTCTCCATTATCTACATATGGGTAGATTTTACCTGGGGTAATAATTGATTCTACTGATTTTGTACTCATTCCCGTTTTATTTGAAAAGTTGTCCAGGTAACTCACACACTAATGATTTTTATTCGATTATTTTTTTGTTTACAAGCTGCATAACCTTGTTCAACATCGTTGTGTCACTCACTTGTACTGTTGGTTTTTGATTGAAGAAATGAACAATCAATTTTTACTGTTCAATATTCAATGAAGCAACAACCTGATTTTTTTAATTGAACATTGAGTATTGAACGTTGTGTATTGAATATTTAATTGCTTCGAAATCACCTGTCATCCTCTTTAGGTGTTAGCGGCCTACAACACAATCGCCAGCGTTCTATCGTCGTGGTTTCCGGGGCTCCAGAAATCCATCCATGTTGAAAACTGGTTTACTATGTCCTTGTTCTCGGGGTGCAATTCTACTTTTACTCCATCTTCATTTTTCCCGCCCAGGTCTGCTAAAAATTCTTTCCATTTTTTTATGTTTGGCAGGTTTGCTTCCACAACAAACTTAGGATCGTAAATACCGTCAGACATCATGATTAAGTAAGAAAAATCATCTATCAGTTTGAAACCAAAACGGGTAGCAAATTTTTCGTTTTGAAATATCTCCGGCATTGTAATAAACCTGGTGCCTCCGCCAAATTCGCCTACATCTATCCAGTTCATTAAAGTAACTTCAGTAACTCCTTTGTTTAAAATCGCTATCGGGCAATCGCCTACGCCAAACGAAAGAAACGCGTACCCGATGTCGTATTTTTTGAATAGAGTAAAAATCAATGTTGAATTCAAATCCTTCAAAGGAACCTCAGCTTTTGTAGCAAACTCTGCTAATTGCTTGTGAACGTAAAGTGCTGCTTTCCCTAGTTTATTGTATACATAGTTATTCAGCTTCTTCTGGGTATCATCACCACTGTTGTTTTTATGTTGCTGCAGCAATACATCAAACTCGGCCAAACTCTCTTTCGATGAATTTTCAGTAAAATACTGAACGACCGAATTACATGCGAGGGCCGAACCTTTTCTTGAAATTTTAGCACTGCCTGCCCCGTCCGCCACAACTACCAGGCTCCACCCGTCGTCCAAATCCCTATATGCAAAATCATCTTCCCTGAACGAACCAACATTAGCATGAGCACGGCCTCTTTTACTTGACACAAGGATATGCCTGTCGCCTAAAGGAGCAAATTGTGTTACATTATCTTCTTTCCAATAGGGATCGTTTTTATCGCTTTCAAGGTTTTTCCATAAAGACTTGGGATCAGGATTAATGATAAGCGGAATCAATTTTTCATGGAAGGCTGCATCTTCAGGCTCGCCCGCTAATTTGAATTTAAATACAATTTTAAAATCGCCGCTTTGTGTGGGAACACCTGTAAGCTGTTTTGTTTTCTCATCGTGGTGTAACCCAACCTCGTCCAGACCTTCAAATTGAAATGCTGCAATATCCTTCCATTTGAATTTGTCAAAATCAAACTTCGTTTCATAAGGCTTACCCACCGTTGCATTTAAAATGCGCACCGGCTGCTGAATGATATCAGTGATCCTGTTATCCATTTTCCAATTGTTAATGAGCAGGTTTTGATTTTCGACCACCGCATTTATTGCCTTAATATTTTGCTCTTCTTTTAAAAATTCCTCCAACAAAGCCGCCCGGTTTTTTGGTACAGAGATATTATTACCGGCAAAAAGGTTCCGGAGGATTTGCTGATCGTCGTCCATTCTTACTATTTGTTACTCCCAATCCATCACAGGAGAGGTGATCTATATAGGTTAAAGCTGCTGCCAGGTTGTATTTCGGTACAAGAGTGCGACCCTTCGACAGGCCCGGATAAGCTGCCACGCTGCTATGAAAAACTACCCGTGAACCGAGCGTGGCAACAATGCATCCTTGTTATTCAATTGCCGGCCCCCAAAAAAACATCCATGTTCATCTGGCTGCTATAAACGAAAAGTATCATTCCTGCTACACATCCCACTTTTACACCACAATATTTAACTCCGACGGTGGAGGAGGCAATTCGCTCAAGCCGGTAATTTCTTTGCCTGCATCTTCCACTTTAGTAGAGGTAACTCCGATGGAAGCGGTGACCCAGGTAAAGAATTTGGCAATGCTTTGACTATCGGCAGTATCAAGACTTACTACGTTCTCAGTTATCTGCTTCAATACGTTTGTATCGGCGCTTGCACCTGCAGCACATGCTACCGTAAAAGCTGTTTTACGTTTTTTGAATTCCTCCAGCCCGATCTGCCAGTCATCTGTTGGTATGCCATCTGTCATTATAAAGACCAGGGGCTTCCAGTCGCCTTTTTGCTCGGGAGTAGTTTTTGCTACTTCAGTATCGATGCAGGTAGCCACCAGCTTTAAGGCCTCACCGAGGTTCGTTGTGCCAGATGCCTTAATGTCAACCATCTGGAAAGAAGCCAGGTCGGTAAGGGGCACCAATTGTTTTGCTGTACTATCAAAGCTAATAATGCTGATGAAAGCAGTTTCAATTGCCTGCGGATTTTGCCGCAAAGAGCTAATCATTACCTGCACACCATTTTTAACGGCTTCAATTGGTTCCCCGGTCATTGAACCAGAGGTGTCTAATAGTAAATAAACTGGTAATCTTCTCATTGAAAATAATTTAATAATTATATTTTAAAATGGTTTGGTTCTGTAAGAGTTTGGAAGTAACAGGTTGATTTTACCCTGTTTCATTTTTATTAAAGTATTTACTTCTGGAATATGCAAATCCTGCGCCTCAACCTGGAACGCGTGTCTGAGAGAGAAAGGCCAGTTTTTACGGATAAATAACAGATAACAGGATGCCGGGTTAAAATATTTTATCCATACTATATGTTTCACCAAAAGTATTCCCCGTGTGTACCGTATAATAAAAATGTAGAAAATGAAACGCTGAAGGTGGAAGAGCAGTTAATGGCGCTGATATGGAAGAATGATAAACTATTTCTTAACGATCTTATTGAAGCCCGTCCTGAACCAAAACCGGCTACACTGCCATTGTAACTCGTTTAGGAGAAAGCACCGACAAAGGTTTTGTAGGATATAAACGGTTTGGCAGATCAATAGAATATTACCCGCTCGTAAAAAAGAACGACTATTTTTCGAAACATGTGAAGGGAATGATCAAAAATTATTCGGTAATTCTGCTCTTCAGTTTGCATCATTTTTTACATTATCGATGTTAATTCCTTTGTGGCATTAGAAGCCGGCCACGAAATAAAAACAATTACAGAAACAATTGAATATACTTATAACAGTTTGCCGGAAACGATTTCCGGGTGAAAGTGTTGACCCTTTAACCATTCACTTTCCCCGTTGCTCTATGGATCATTTATAGTAGCATTTCCGGTTTTCTGTTATATAGGTTTCTCAAAAACCTAAAGGCGATCTATCTAAACCGCGAATTTCTGGCACATGTGTGGGTAATAAAGATGTTTAACGACATAACCTCCTACCGGCATTTACTGATTTGAAAGACGGGTAACGCGTCCTTCCCGGTTTTAACAAGGCCCTCGCTTCGTACATTGATTATGTATATTCATTCCCTTTAGTTAACTTTCTTATTAAAACGATTTATGCCAGAAAGCAGAAACAGGCACAAGCACCACCATCATCATCAACCTGTCTCTCCCCATCATACCAGGACAAAAGTGAAGCGAAGTGCTGCTTTTGTAGTAGCTGTTATCACGGCTATACTTGGTTTGGCGGTCACCTATTTTACCCGGGGTGATGATGTTTATTCGCTTGTTATTGGCGCAGCATCAGGAGCGATTATAGGTTATTTTGTTGGCAGGAGTATGGATAAGAGTATTGAAAAAAAGTAGGATAGATGAAATGCCTTTGTTGGTTGTTGTCTAAGAAAGTAAATGGACAATTGCAATGATTGCTGCAACTGCTATTGACATTATCCTCTTAAATGAAATGCTTTTGGCTTCACAAAAGCACGCAAACCTGCGTGCGAAAGCGTAGCTCCAAACCCGGAATGTTTTCTGCCGCTCCACGGCAGGGCAGGGCTTACCCTATCGCAGCAGTTCCAATAACCGCTGCCGGTATTCAGTTGTTGCAAAATCTTTTCTGCTCTTGCTTTGTCGGAGCTGTATACAGAAGCTGTAAGACCGTATTCGCTGTCCTGCATTAATTGAATTGCTTCTTCATCATTCCTTACTTTCATAATCCCGATAACCGGCCCGAAAGATTCCTCTTTCATTACTGTCATCTGGTGGTTTACATTTGTAAGAACTGTGGGCTCAAAAAAGTAGCCTTGCTGGTTCAACCTCGTTCCACCAGTTACAAGGGTTGCCCCTTTTTGTAACGCTTCCTTAACCTGTTGTTGGAGGAGGTCCAGCTGGTCCTTTCGGCTTAGCGGGCCGATATACGTTCCTTCTTCTGTTGGCGGGCCAACTTTCCATGATTGAACTTCTTTGGCAAATTCGTTGATGTAATCATCATACACTTTTTCATGCACATAAATCCGTTCTACAGCACAGCAGCTCTGCCCGTTATTATAAAAAGCGCCATCAGCAGTACCTGCGGCAACGGCTTTAATATCGCGTACATCTTCTGCTACATACAGCGGATCTTTACCACCTAACTCGCATTGGCAGGGTACCATTTTAGGCGCTACTCTTTCGTAAATGTATTTGCCGGTTTTGTAGGAGCCAGTAAAGAAATAGCCATCAAACGGGAGATCAAGCAAACATTCACCCACACTTGCTTTACCAACTGAAACCTGGAATACGTTTTCGGGTATCCCGGCTTCTACCAGTAATTTTTGAATTTCCATGCCCGTTAATGTTGCATATTCAGAGGGCTTATACATGACAGCATTGCCGGCTAATAATGCCGGTACAAACACATTAATGCCTACGAGGTAAGGATAGTTCCAGGCCGAGATATTCGAGATAATGCCAAGAGGCTCATAAACTATTTTTTCTTCCAGCCCTTCCTGTAAAGTCATTGTTTCATCCGCTAAATATTTTTCTGCATTATCTGTCAGCCATTTAATCCTTGCAATGCCCCCATTTATTTCATTACGTGATTGTCGTAATGGTTTACCTACCTCCGCAGTTAAGATTGAAGCAAGGTGTTCCACGTTCTTTCCGAGTAAATCTGAAAATGTTCTTATTACATTGACTCTTTCGCCAAGTGAAACTTTTTGCCACACAGGTTGGTTTGTTTGTAACAGTTCGAACTTTCTTGTTACACTTTCCTGCGTGTCTTCTGTTACATCCTTTATGACTTCTTCCGTTGCCGGATTAATGATTTGCATAAGTATTATTTTGCCCGGCCCAAAGGGAGGAGGGAGATAGAAATAAGATTTTTTATAGCTTCAGTTACGGCAATGATTTTACTGATTCTAAAAAGCTGTTTTTTATGTTTTTCGAGAATGGGTTTTGTTGGTCCTTCATTCTTTCCGGGTGCCATTGAACGCACAGCATGAAAGCCCGGTCTGTTTTGTCTTTAAATTCAAGGCCCTCTATTATGTTTACTTCGGTAGCTGCCCAGGCATTTACTTTCAAATTTTCTCCAATAGCATCGGGGTCTACAACCTGGTGATGCGCGCTGTTAACTGTTCCCACGTCTGAGCCTGTTATTTCAAACAACAATGAATCTTTTGCAATTCTTATCTCGTGTTGTTGGTCGACGTTGTTGTGGCTGCGATGTTTTTTATTAGCTGTTACTCCTAAATCCTGCACCAATTTGCCTCCCTGTAAAACATTTACCAGTTGCAAACCCCGGCACAATCCTAACAGCGGTTTTTTATTGGCCTGCGAATAGCGAAATATTTTTTCTTCGAATTTATCCCGGTCTTTTTGAAATTCTACAGGGTTATTATCATACTCAGTAGGGCCCCCGTAAAATGACGGGTGAATATCAACACCGCCAGTTAATATAAATCCATGGCAAAGCGAAAAATCTTCTTCATTGTGTTTTTGAAATGATAGTTCTAGTAGCTCTATGTTTTGTAAATCGGCGGCTGTAAACCACGACCAGTAGTATTTTGAATTAGTTGTTGTGAAGGTTATACCTATTCTTTTTTTCATACAGGTTTTATTTGCTCCTCCCGAGCTGGTTACACCTTTGATCACCTACCTTATAACTTTTCATATCACTTATAGCGCCTTACTATACAGGTGCCTGAAATCTTCCTGTGTAACAGGTTTGGGATTATTGGGGTAAGCAAAGTCAGCAACAGCCAACTGCGACAATGTTTCAATATGTTCAGGTAACACTCCAATGTCACGTAATTTATGTGGGATGTTTATTTTAGAGTTTATTTCAAATAAATATTTTACTACCGCTTGCCCGGTTTCTTCTTTTAGTTCTAATGTCCTGGCTATCTTCTTAAACTTGTGCTCGAAGCCGGCTATATTAAACTCCATTCCGTAGGGAAGGTTTATAGCGTTTGCGAGACCATGATGAGTATCGAGCAACGACGAAAGCGGGTGCGCAAGGGAATGTACTACGCCAAGTCCTTTTTGAAAAGCAACTGCACCCATCATAGATGCAACGAGCATTTTACTTCTTGATTCCAAGTCGGGCTGGTTTACTGCATTTTCTAACGACTGGCTGATTAACGAAATTCCTTCCAATGCAATTCCTTCACAGAAAGGATGGGGCATTTTTGCAAGGTAAGCTTCGATGTTGTGGGTTAGGGCATCCATTCCTGTTGCTGCGGTAATAAAAGGAGGCAATTCCATGGTTAATAATGGGTCGGCAAACACGATTTTCGCCAGCAACTTTGGAGAAAAAAGAATTTTTTTCTGGTGCGTTTCATCATCGGCAATGATAGCGCTTCGTCCGACTTCGCTGCCAGTACCTGATGTAGTCGGAATAGTAATAAAATGCGGAACATCGTTGGTGACAAATACATCGCCGCCAATAAGGTCGTCGTATTTGAACAGATCTTCGCGGTGGTTTACTCTTAATACAATCGCTCTTGCCACGTCAATCGCTGCCCCGCCACCAAGCCCTATAATGGCGTCGCGATTAGTAGCATCATACACATCGGTTCCTTTATACACATCGGATTTTACCGGGTTCTTGTGAATGTCGCTAAATACTTCTGCTGAAATATTTTTCTTTTGCAGCTCAACTACAATCTCTTTAAAAAAATGGAGCTGTGCTACAGTTTTGTCTGTCACCAACAGCGGCTTCGATAAATTATTTTTTAATAAATAATCACCCAGTTCTTTACTTGAGCCTGCACCGAAGCGAATGGTAGTAGGAAAATTATATTGATAGATAGAATTGAAGGTCATAAATGAAAGGCTTAAGGTTTATGGTGTAAGGTGTAGCGTGCAGGGAGAGGGTAGAAGGGACGCATTTTTTTCGCCCTATAGCTTTCACCCTTCACCTTCTACCGTCTTATATGATTTCAAAATATCTTTTTATCTCCCAGTCGGTCACTGCTTTTAGATGTTGTCTCCATTCCCATTCACGAGTTTGTGTGAAGTGTTCAACAAATTTATCGCCTAATATTTCTTTTGCCAGTCCTGATCGCTTCATCATTTGTGTAGCTTCATCCAACGTTTTTGGAAGCGTTCCGTTCGAATAATCTTTGTATCCGTTTCCCGATGTGGCCGGCTGTTTTAATTCCAGCTTATTTTTAATTCCATATAATCCTGCGGCAAGTGCCGCTGCCATTACGAGGTAAGGATTTACATCTGCACCGGGCACTCTTGTTTCAAGCCTGCATGATTTACTACTGGTCGACAATACCCGTAAAGCAACCGTTCGGTTATCAACTCCCCAGGTGAGCGTAGTTGGCGCCCACGCTCCTTCCACCAAACGTTTATAGCTGTTTATGGTTGGTGCAAACATGGGAAGAATAAACGGCAGGCAATGCAATTGGCCGGCAATATAATTCTTCATGACCCCGCTCATTTTCAGTTGATCTTTTTCGTCATAAAAAAGATTGTTTTTTCCTTCTTTATCCCACAGGCTTTGGTGAACATGACCACCACAACCAGGAAGATCTTCATTAACCTTTGCCATGAATGTAGCCATCACGCCATGTTTGTAAGCAATTTCCTTTACGGCCGTTTTAAATAATACAGCACGGTCTGCCGCAACTATCATTTCGCCGTAGACAATTGCTGCTTCAAAAGTTCCAGGGCCGGTTTCGGTATGCAGGCCTTCGAGTGGAACGTCAAATTTTTTCAATAACTCGAAAAGATCGGTGAAAAACGGGTTCTGTAAGGTGCTTCTAAGAATGGAGTACCCGAACATTCCGGGAGTTAGCGGCGTAAGGTTTTTAAATTGTTTATCGTGTATGCTTTGAGGCGTTTCTGCAAAGTTGTACCATTCAAATTCCTGTGAGAAAAAGGGCAGGTAGCCTTCCTGCCGTGCATCGTTTAAAACCTTTTTTAATAATTGCCTCGGGCAAACATAAGATGGACTACCGTCTTTATTTATCATGTCGCCCAGGAAGAAAGGAACGTCGTTTTCCCACGGAATTTTCCGAAACGTTGCCAGGTCTAATTTTGCGGGAGCATCCGGGTAACCGGTTTGCCAGCCGGTAAATGATGTATTATCATAAGCAATATCGGCGGCATCCCATCCGAAGATCACATCACAAATGCTGCTAGTGTCATCGATAACAGAAAGAAACTTTTCTGTTGAAATATATTTTCCCCGTAACACTCCGTCAATGTCGGTAAAAGCAATTTTTACTTTCCCTGCCGGATGATCTTTTACGTATTTAACAATTTCCTCTGTATTCATATAATTGCTTTCACTAAAAATAAACAC
>JAQBNO010000029.1 GCA_028288485.1 Segetibacter sp. | reverse complement strand
GTGGCTTTCCCGGTAGAGAAATTAGGCGATGCCATCCTCGACCTGCACCAGTTGTTCCTGAAATACAAATACCTTAATGCCATCATATTCGGGCATGCCAAAGACGGCAATATTCATTTTGTTGTTACCCAGTCTTTTAATACGCCCGAAGAGATAACAAGATATGATGCATTCCTGCGGGAAGTGGTGACTTTGGTAGTTGAAAAATACGATGGTACATTAAAAGCAGAACACGGTACCGGACGAAACATGGCTCCTTTTGTTGAAACAGAGTGGGGAGGCGAGGCGTATAAAATAATGAAGAAAATTAAGCTGGTAATTGATCCCAACCTGCTCTTAAACCCCGGAGTTATTATAAACGAAGATGCCGATGTTCACATAAAAAATTTAAAAGATCTTCCATCTGTCGAGGAAGAGGTGGACAGGTGTATTGAGTGCGGTTACTGCGAACACAAATGTCCCAGCCGTGATATAACAACAACTCCACGCCGTAGAATTGTAATACGAAGAGCGTTAAAAAAACTTGAAGTTGAAGGCGATACAAAGAACTACAATTTGTTGCTCGAGCAGTACCAGTACGACGGTTTAGATACCTGTGCTGTAGACGGTCTTTGTGCCACTGCCTGCCCGGTTGATATCAATACCGGCGACCTTATTAAAAGGCTCCGAAGGGAGAACCATTCTGTTTCAGCAAATAAAATGGCTTTATTGTTAGCCAGGAACTTCAAAACAATAGAGTGGGGGGCACGTGCTGTTTTAAAGGCGGGTTTTGCTATCAATAAGGTGTTTGGTAAAAATGCAATGCTCCAACTTACAGGCGGAATTAAGAAGTTAATTCCTGCTATGCCTTTATGGTCAAATCACATGAGTCATCCTCCGGGTCTTTCTGCTCTCGAGCCAAAAAAGCAGAGTGATCTGAACGGTATGATAAGTACCGTGGTCTACTTTCCCGCCTGCATTTCAAGAATGCTTGGCTCGTACCATGGTAAAAAGAAAAACCTCATGGAGACCTTCATGAGTATTTGTAACAAATCGGGTATTAATGTAGTTGTTTTGGATAACATAAGCGGCAGTTGTTGCAGCCAGATCTTTTCTTCCAAAGGCTTTAAAGATGCCTATGCTTTTACCGCTAATGATATCGTTGACAGGTTATGGAAAAGCACCAGGGAAGGCAGCCTGCCTGTTGTAATTGATGTAAGTTCATGCGCTTATACGCTTAAGCATATTCGCCCTGTTTTATCCGAAGAAAATAAGGAAAGGTTCGACCGACTAACCATCATGGACAGCGTTGATTTTTTGCACGACGAGGTAATGGAGATGGTAACGGTTAAACATAGGAAAAACAACATCGTGCTGCATCCTGTTTGTTCGTTACAGAAAATGAAAACACAGCATAAGTTCGTTCGCCTTGCCAATCATTTTGCCGATGAAGTTACAGTGCCGAAGTATGCAGGTTGTTGCGGTATGGCCGGCGACCGCGGCTTTTTATTTCCCGAACTTACCGCCTCTGCAACCGCTCCTGAAGCATTGGAAGTGAAGCAGAAAAAGTATAACGGTTATTACTCGTCAACAAAAACCTGCGAGATAGCATTGTCCGATGCCGTAAAGGAGAACTATGAATCAATTTTGTATTTGGTGGATGAGGCGATATAAGTTCGTAGCTCTTTTGTAAGCTTTGGGGGCTTTAAATGTGAGGTTATTTATGGTACCAACAGAGGCTTTTCATAGCATCATCGTTGCGTCGCACACTTGTACGGCAAATCTTTGATCTGCTTTTTCGCCGTTTCTCAACCTACTCATTTCAGCAATGTAACCCCAACGATTCAATCTACTTTTACGAGAACTCTTCTCCGATTTTTGAACTCCCACGACCAATAATTAATGTATCGCCTTTTAGAATAAATTGTACAGCCCTGCTATTGCAAATATTATTGTTAGCGTGCAAGGCTTTTATCGCCAAAATTGGATGGTTTAAATTGTATATAATCTATTGTATCTCTTCAGAGGCTATTACTCGTGAGTATAATTCATCGATACTCTTGTTTTTATCTTTCTTAGTAAATTTTAGTTTAATTTGTTTTAAAAATTGGTATCGGGTATAAATGGTTATAGAATTTAGTTTAAACCATTCTGAATTTTTTGATGTTGAAAAGATAATCGAAGAATTCTGAAGATCATATAAACTAACAAAGCCGTTTATGTAAATGGCTGGAGTCACTGGCAGAATTTCAACAGACAATAATTTATTTTCGAGATTTAAGTTCGTTAAAAAGCCATATTCCGTCAAGCCCGTGGCCGAAGATGATTAAAGATATATAGCAGAATGATTACAACAAAGCCAAAATGAAAAACGTCAAGTTGCAGGTATTGCCATTTTAAAATCTATTCTTTCACTGCCGACTGTTACCATCGTTGCCTGCTGTATCTTGTTGCGGTTACAAAGGCTACTTCATCCATCAATCGCATAGCTGTACCACCAAATCATGTGTCATAATGATTGGTGCCACCTGGAAAGACGGCTTTGAATATTTTGGTTATTGGGTTATTTACCCTTTCTTCATTCATTTTATGCAATCTTTTCCGAGACTATAAATTCATCAATTGCCTGCGGTTAATTAAAAACAGGATAGACTTCATTATGGCGATTATACATACTGA
>JAQBNO010000024.1 GCA_028288485.1 Segetibacter sp. | reverse complement strand
TAATTTCGTCCGAATAATGGCGAAAGATGTGATCTTTTCAACTTTATCCGGTTTGTTTTCTGCTGGGTGGTTGTAGTACCGTAGGCCTGCTTTCATTTGCCTGGACTGTCGGTTTACCAACTTCCTGGTTTTGTTTTAATTTTTTTGTTATTGGCCGCTGAGGCTAATTTGTTTCGACAGTAGGAAAAAAGCACTTTAATTGTATGGGCCGCACACATTGTTCAATCATTTAAAAAATGAGGTGAACAACTTTTTCAACATCAATTAAGCTTGCTGCAAAACAGATTTTTTATTTTCTTTTCTTTTTTCGTATGCTTTATATAAGCCATAGCCGACTCCTATGGCAACCAGTACCGCGTCGCCACCGTCAAAGGGCACATTTGAATCATTTACATCGTCACCGGGCTCTCCTACGCCAATTTGCGCCATCAGTATGGTTGGCAGGCAGATAAAACACGCTAAAATTAGTAGTCTGAAGTTTGTGATTATTTTTTTCATGGAGTAGATTGTTTAGATATTAAAAACGGCATCCTTAAAAGTTTATTGTCTCACATTGGGAATTCTCTCTAAAAGACAAATTTTTTAAGGTTTTTTTTATTATGGGAAGAATGTCGCTATTCGGGAGTGGAAAGCCACAAAATGATATGCCGTACAAGTGAACCCCTCCGCCGGCCGGGACGATGATGCTATAAAAAGCTATAGGCGGGATCCCAGAAAACAAACCTAAAGCTTCATTGTCTCGCGTTGGGAGTTGTCACTGATAGCAATTTTTTAAGGTTTTTTTCATTTTGGGAATGTTGTGATGATGAGTTTTAAGAAAATCGCGAACTGATTTGGCGTCCAATTGATAAATGGCACGGAAAGACGTAAAGGCTAAACCTTTCCTCTTCCAAACATTTTGCAACTAATCGCACGCCCTCTTCACCATTGCCCAGTTACCACTGCGCATTCCAATGCCCTTTCAATTAACACGCTTCGTTATTAACGATTATATTTGCGGCGTTAATAAAAACTTATGTCAACACTCGTAAAACAATTGGAGGAAACTTCTGCTTATATCCGTCAGTTTTGCAAAACAGTTCCTTCGGTTGGTATTGTGTTAGGCAGTGGACTCGGGAATTTCACCAGCGAAATGAAGGTGGAATGTGAAATTTCGTACGGTGATATACCACATTTTCCTGTTAGCACGGTTGAAGGACACCAGGGTAAAATGATCTTTGGAGAAATGGGTGGCAAAAAGGTAGTGGCCATGGCAGGGCGCTTTCACTTTTACGAGGGTTATAGCCCCCAGCAGGTTATCTACCCTGTAAGAGTAATGAAAATGTTGGGCGTTGATACAGTCCTTATCTCGAATGCCGCCGGCGGTATCAACCAAAATTTTGCTGTTGGTGACCTGATGATCATTAAGGACCATATCAGCTTTTTTGCGATAAACCCCTTGCTGGGGAAAAATGAAGATGACCTCGGCCCCCGTTTCCCCGACATGAGCGAACCATATACTTCGGCTTTAATTTCAAAGGCCAGGACAATAGCAGAGAGGCTGCAAATACCTGTACATACGGGTGTGTATACCGGGGTAACAGGACCCACCTTTGAAACAAGAGCTGAATACAAATTAATAAAAGTATTAGGAGGCGACGCCGTAGGAATGAGCACAGTGCAGGAAGTTATTGCGGCGGTTCACTGTGGCATGCAAGTATTTGCCATGAGTGTAATAACCGACATTGGTATACGCGAGGAGGAAAATAGGATCACACATGAAGAAGTTTTGCAGGCCGCAAAAGATGCTGAGCCGAAGCTTACCTCGATCTTTACGCATTTGATCCGGGAACTGTAAGTAGTTATCATTGTATTGGCGGCAAAAATGTTTTACAGCGCCAATTTCTAATTTGCCGGGATGAAGAAAACAATGCCGGATTAACAACACGCTGTTCAACATATCTCTGCTATCATTCTGTGAGACCGTTGGTGGTGTTTGTTTATAGAAATTAAAACTTGCTTTTTTCTACCTTACGATGAAAGTTTAAATACATCGGTAATGCTGCCGACCCATACCATGCGTACAGTTCACTGTCTAACAATTTAGCTTTTATAGCGGGGTCGGTTTCCAATAAAGCTTTAGCCTCTTCAATAGTCTTTACGTTCAGGATAAATATTCCTCTATACGTTTTTTCATTTTTTCCTAAAGGCCCGGCAACTACTAATTTACCCAAATCTGCTAAACGGTTTATGTTCTGCATGTGCCCAGCGAAAAGACTGTCTGTGACGGATTTATCAGTAACGGTAACAGTACCTGTTTTTAAAATAACCAAAACATATTGCTTCATTCCATACTCGTCACTGCCTAATGAATCTGCTAATCCTTTATCGTATGTTGTGTTTACTGTTTGTGAAAACGACGTCAAAGTTAGAAATGATAATAAGGTGAGTAGTATTGTTATTTTCATGATACAAGAGTAAGGGTAAAAAAATGTGTGTTGGTTAAGGTCTTAAACTATATAAGGCATTGTAATGTAAAATGCCACGGTTCACCTGCCAACACAATTATAATGATTTGTTGTTTAATTATATATTTCCCGGGCAATCTTTACAACATGCGCTTCCGTAATCTTCTTCCCTGTTAGAGACCTTAATAATTAAATAGAAAACGCATTCAATACCCCGGGTTTTATGTAAACGGAATCGATGTTTAAGCTGTTAACACTATTCTTTAACACGTGCCAATAAACTTGCGTCGTCTTTTCTGCCATAGCTTCTACTATATACTCAACACATACGTCTTTTCCAATCCAGTCAGCTGATTCATTTACCTCTACAGTTCCGCAACTTTCTTTTTTTAAAATTCCTTTGTACCATCCGTTTCCGATAGAAGTGTAGCTAAAATTAAACAAGTCAGCATTTGAAATGGCACTGTATTTTTAAGTTTGATCTTCAATAATGCCATTGCACTTAGCGTAAAATCGAGGCTATTGTTACCTTGCTTATTCAATGTGGTTGTGTAAACCCCTTGCTGGCGATATACATATCCTTCTTTTAAGCGAGCCGCATTAATATCAAAATCCAATCTTTCAGTGTTTTTAAAAACTTTCAGTTTTATTTTATAATAACTTCTTGAATCTGTAATTCCTTGTCCTACATTCTCTCTTCTGCCGCCTATTGTTCCCATACCCGACGAGGAAGGTTCTATTGCAGCTACAAAAATTTGTATTCCGTTAACTGGTTCAGCTGAAACTTCGTCTTTAATAAATCCTTCCACCGTAATAGTGTCAACCTCCTTTTTACATGAAGAACTAATAAATACCAAGGATAATAAAAGAGCCGTAATTTTTATTTTCATTTCCATAATCACGCCGATACTGTTGAAGAATATTTTACGGACAGGGTAGGGGTTGCAGCATCAGAAGTGATCTTTGGCAGCATAGGCACTATTGTAATTGCATTAATGATCATGGTATCTACATTCGGATGTAACAACGGTCTTATACTTGCAGGTGCAAGGGTGTATTATTCCATGGCAAAAGATGGGCTGTTTTTTTCAGCAGGCAGGAACGCTGAATAAACACGCCGTTCCAGCGTATGCGCTTTGGTTGCAGTGTATTGTTGCATCTTTATGGAGCCTCAGTGGTAAGTCTGGCGACCTGTTAGATATGATCTCTTTTGTTGTGGTATGTTTTTATATGCTTACGATTGCCGGCATCTTTATTCTGCGTAAAAAGCGGCCGATATAGAAAGGCCTTATAAAGCTATTGGTTACCCTGTGTTGCCTGTGTAATATATTATTATGGGAATCTGCTTTTGTGTATTGCTGATCATTTATAAACCAAAATTTACCTGGCCCGGGCTTATCATCACTCTAATTGAAATCCCAATTTATTATTGGATTGTTGCAGCTAAGAAGAAAGTGGCAGATCATTAGCCTGCTATGTTTGATGTACCGAAATGTGTTTTGGCTACGAACATTTGTTTTCTACTGCATCATCGTTGCCACGCTCGGTTCACAAGCAGTTTTTCATAGCATCGCGGCATTTTTTACCCTGAGCTTGCCGAAGGGTAGCAGTCTTGTGCTGTTGGTAGTGCGTCGGGCAGTTCGGCGAATGGCAGAAAGGTTCAGGGGCTATTCTTTTTGCATCGGTGTGTGGCCACTTCTCGCCTTGTTATTGAAAAATGCGTTCTCGCAGAGCTGAAGAACGGGCACGCAAAGAACGCTCAGAGGATCGCAAAGACGCAAAGTTTTATTGGGGAAATGAGGGCGAAAGAGGCTCTCTATAGGTACTCTTAATGTTGCTTGCCTTGGTGAGTGAAGATTTACTGAAATATCTTATCAAAGGGAACTTCGAATGTATAAAAGCATCGTTTACCAATTTCCGTCATAACAGGCAACTATCTTTTGACTGGCTTATTTCAAATGGTAATCTTTCAAAATCTCTTTATAAAAAGCGTCTAATATCTCGCTGTTCTCTTTATGTCTCGGGGTTAATTCTACCAGTTTATTATCTACCCAACCATACAGGCATCTTAGTTCAAGCCTTTTATTTGCTTGTATTATTTCAAATACCTTGAAGATCACTACATTTTCATCTGTTCTCAATCGTCTGATAATATAGGTCCCGTTTTTATAAGGAAACGTCTTTTCGTGCATGAGCAAATACTTTCAATTATTAAGCCGACCTCTTTCCTGCAGGTTTAAAAATAAGCAAAAAAGGAAGGTTTTAAGACACCGGGTTCGCGATTTTAAAATCTGCATTAATACCTTAAACTGGCTTTTATAGAAAACGTTTTTGTATTATAAACAGTTGCCTAAAAGCTTCCATGCCTGCCGGTTATCTTACAGGATATTAAGAATTACTTATGGAATATGATAGATTAAGTATCCTACTTATAAAAATATTTACCATGGAAATCAATCAGATTTTAAAAGCAGACGTTCTCGATATTATCTTCGAGGGACGCAACAAATCGTATGGTGCATACGAGTTACGCAGGACCTATGATCGTAGGATCACCACCGCTCTTATTGCAATGACGGGTCTTTGTTTATTGATGTTTTTGGCAACTTTCCTGGCAAAGGGAAATGACAAGGACGGGAAGCCCTTATTTGTAAAAGATATCGAATTCGTGGATATTGAAAAACGGGTTAATAATCCACCACCTCCACCTCCTCCTCCAACGCCAAAACCGCCTGTTGTTGAAATCGCTCAATTTACCCCGCCTTTAATTATTGCAGACGACGAAGTTAAGCCCGAAGATGAGCTCAAAGATATGAAGCAGCTTGAGGACGCTAAAATAGGAACCTTTGATGTAGCAGGTGTAAAAGATATTGGCTTTGTTGCTCCTCCAGTTGAAAAAACTACCGGTGTTGTCGAAACACCGAAAAAGGCTGATCAAGACTGGGACATCATTTTTAAAAAGGTAGAAATAGAAGCGAAATTTCCGGGAGGACCTGAAGCCTGGAAAAAATACCTGGAAAGAAACCTCGACGCAAATGCAGCTACAAACGATGGAGCTCCTGCCGGCAGCTACAGGGTGAAAGTTCAGTTTATAGTTGATAAAACCGGGGCAATTAGTAATGTAGAGGCAATAGAAGTGCCAAAAGAATGCCCAACGTGTGGTGCTGAAGCGGTTAAAATAATCAGGAAAGGCGGTAACTGGCAACCTGCAATGCAAAATGGCAGAAATGTTATTTACCAGGCCATACAGTATATTACTTACCAGGTAGCAGAGGAATAAGATTAATCAAACAACGCTTATAAAGAGGGTCGCGGTAATTGCCGTAAGACTCTTTTTTTATTGACGAAACAGCTCAGTGAATGAAGACAGCAAAATAGTTTCTGTAAAAAATCGTTTCTTTAAAAAAAGTTTTAGTCGAAGTGTTCATTCTTCTACTTTTGAAGGAAAACTATAACACATTAACTTTCATACTTTTCATGGCACTTGTTTTGCAAAAAAATGCTCCAAAAGACCTCCCTATGAATTTGAAGATTTTTGTTATTGCCTGCCTGGTTTCCGTGGCTTCAACCACTGGCTATTCCCAGCAAACCGACACTATAGCAAACAAACTGGACAGTTTAAAAAAGCAGACCGATACTACCGGTCAGAATAATCTTGTTGAACCCGGGTTTTACAACGAGAAAACGCACGTATCCTTCAAGGTTTTCGGCGTATTATTATTAAACGATTTCAAGCAACAGGCGCTTTCACCGTTAGATATAAATGGAAGAGGATGGCTGATGGGTGCAGCATTTACAGTTGGAACATTTGGAATGGGTTATTTAGACAAGCCGATACAAAAATGGGCGGTTAACTTTAGGAATAATAACCCCGGGTCGGCACCGTACAGCCGAACAATCACCGACCTTGGTGGAGCTTATGTGGTCATACCTTTTGCAGCAACTGCAACCTACGGGTTCATTTTTAAGAATGAAAAATTGCGTACAACCACTTACCTCGCTACACAGGCTTACATAACCTCAACTGCATGGTCAACCTTATTTAAGACGCTTTCGGGCAGGCTGCGTCCCGGCAGTTGGGACCCTAACTCTCCTTTAAATGTACCTACTTTTCATGGACCATTTTCTAATCTCCCGTATGGTGGCAATAGTTCATTCCCTTCGGGCCATACCACCCTGGCATTTGCAGCCGCCACTGTTTACGCTAAAGAATATAAATATATTCCTGTTGTGCCCGTTATATCGTACAGTGTAGCCACCCTTATCGCCTTTAGCCGGGTAACAGAAAACCGTCATTGGTTGACCGACTTACTTGCCGGAGCTGCCCTCGGAGTCGCTTGCGGTACACAAGTGGTAAATAATTACCATCGTTATGCGAAGCTGATAAGAACCAATTCTCTGAAAAAGAAAAAGAAAGGAGACTTGACTTTCAACCTTGGTTATACGCCGGGAGTAGGATTGCAGCCCGGCTTTGTGTATAAGTTCAGGTAATATAACTCTCTTGATGTTTTTAATCGAAGTTTTAATGCGGCTACCTTCTTAATTTTATAGTTTTCGATTTCTAAACGAGTTGAACCGTCATCGACTTCGTGCCACAACTTTTGCCCGCCTGGAGTTTTTGTGTCAGCTATCTAAAACAAGACATTCATTCAACTGTTATAATATGCACATCTACATAAAAAACATGGTATGCAATCGCTGCATACTGGTAGTTAGGCAGGAGCTGGACAAGCTAAACATCGAAAGTTGTAATGTTAGTTTGGGAGAAGTGGAAACAAGTAAGGAACTTCCAGCAGCGCAAATACAACAACTGGGAAAAAACCTTGCAGCTGTAGGTTTTGAATTGCTCGATAACAGTAAGCAGCAATTAATAGAGAAGATCAGGAATACAATAATAAAGCACGTTCACCAGAGCGACGAGCAAAACCGGCACAACTTTTCAGAGATCCTTTCAAAATCGCTCCACAAAGATTACTCTTACCTGAGTAGCCTGTTCTCTGAAGTAGAGGGTATTACTATTGAAAAGTATATCATCAACCAGAAAATTGAAAAGGTGAAAGAACTGATAATCTATGATGAATTGAATTTGAGCGAAATAGCGTACCAATTGGGTTATAGCAGTGTGGCACATCTCTCAGCACAGTTTAAGAAAGTGACCGGGCTTACCCCAAGTCACTTCAAACAGGTAGGCGAAAAGAAACGCAAGCCGTTGGATAAAGTTTAGGTTTGCTGGCTGCGATATGTAAAAGTTGCAAAACTCGCCTTGCAAGTTCTACAAATGCAGTTGAAGAAAAATTGCTCAGGAAAAGCGCAATAATGAAACTACAGGTACAAGGGCGCGACACTACCTGTTCTGTTCGCGGGAACGATGTTTAATAGCGTTACCTTGGCGGCTACAAATTTCACTGTCCATTCCTTCAAATTTTACCGTACAGAAATAGCACCATGAGAACCATAACCTTATTAATCGTTTCTTTTTTCTTTTTTTCGATAACATTTTGCCGGGAAAAAGAGCCTTTTCGTTTTGCTATAGCTAACGGGAGGATGCCTAATATTACAAGGGACAAAAGCAACAATATTCACATAGTTTATGGTAGCGGCGATAGTATAATGTATGCTTCATCAAAAACCGGAAAGTCATTTTCAACATCATCGGTCGTTGCAGTGTTGCCGGGATTATTTGCATCAGCCATGCGGGGTCCGCAAATAGCGGCAACCCCGGGCGGAATAATAGTTACCGCATGCACTAAAAATGGAAATATTTTTTCCTATAGGAAGGAAACCGCCGGTAAATGGTCGAAGTCAACGAAGGTAAATGATGCGGATGAAACGGCTAAAGAGGCTTTAATGGGGATAAGTGCAGATGGCAATAATGCATACGTGGTATGGCTGGGGGCTAAGCAGCCAAAAGGCCAGGATGTATTTGGCGCCAGATCTGTTGATGGTGGCAAGACCTGGAGCAAAAACATTTTGGTGTACGCTTCGCCCGAAAGTACAGTTTGTGAATGCTGCAAGCCGTCGGTGTTGGTGAAAGGAAATAAGGTCTACATTATGTTCCGAAACTTTTTGCATGGAAACCGTGATATGTATTTGGCTACATCGGTCAATGGTGGAAGCTCTTTTGTACAGGCGCAAAAATTAGGAACGGGAAACTGGAAATTAAATGGCTGCCCCATGGATGGTGGCGGCCTTGCGTTGGATAATAATGGAAACCCCGAAACAGTCTGGCGTAGAGAAGGAAAGATTTACGCGTCTGCGCAAGGACAGCCTGAAAAAGAAATTGGCGAAGGCCGCGCTTGTACGATTGAAACAGTAAATGGCAAAAAAGTATATGCATGGACTGAAAAAGGAGATGTGATTGTAATGAAACCCGGCAGCGCAAAAACAAATCTTGGAAAAGGAAGTTTGCCATTAATAAAAGCCCTCGGTAATGACCGCGTGCTTTGTGTTTGGGAAAACGAGCAGCAAATACACGGTGCTGTCGTCGAACTATAACATCAGGTAATTTTCAGCCTACTTCTAACAGGGAGAATAAGTTTTTTTGACACAAGCACCTGTTTTCATGGCTACATCCTTGTTGGCTGCCCCGCTTTTTCGGCTGTCGCTCACTCGTACTCGCATATCTCGGCTTAGGAAACGCTCACATCTCATTAGAATTTCTTGTTCCCGAACAAACGAACAAAAGATAAATAATGACAGTTACATGAGGGTTATAACATAGCAAATCGGAACTGGCAGAGTCTCAACCACTGGCAAAAGTTTTCCAATTTATGCGGAAAAAAGAAAAATGATCTATCGTAGGTTAAAACAGTAGCGATATGAACGAATACGAGCATTTAATTAAGACACTTCATCAATTCCGAAAGGTTGACTGGATCAACCAATACTTTAACCTCTTGAAAAAATTGCTTATTGATTTGCAACTTGAAGATAGCGACCCCCGGCTGGCACTTACTCTAAGGAAAAACAAAACTTTGCCTGTAAACATTGGTCAACGGTATGTCTTAAAGCCATTAGACGGTGAGTGCCTTGGTTGTATCGTTCCTGCAGCTTTTACGCACGAAGCAGTAGGGGCAAGGCTGGTAGGTTACTTTAGTCCCAAAACTACCCGTGATGCTAAATGGATTATTTTTCATTACCCGCTGCGCACTGAATTCCCTGGAATTCTTTTTAATGCATGTATTGAAGCCTGTACCGACATTTTAAACAAGACAACGAAATCAGGCTTCCGTAAGTTTCATAATTCTTTGTTGTATCATTTTACTATGGAACCGGCAGTCCGAAACGAAGTTTTAGCTGAATGTAAAGCACTTGAAGTTTGAAGTAAGGATGCAGCAGCACGTCTGTATTGTTGCTTCGGCAAGTATAAATAATTGTCGTTTATATAAAAGTAGAAGGCTTAAGTGGGAAAGCAGCTGCCGATGGTGCGATAAGGCGGAAGCTGTATTCTAATAATTCGTAGTTTTAGAAAGTCCCGCTTATCTAAGAATAATCAACTAATACTTAAACGAATAATCAACCAAACTTAAATGATTCGCATGGCTTGCAAAAAAAATCCTTCTGTAATATCACTGCTTTTCCTGTTATTCACGGTAACCCTTTCAGCGCAACCCATCATAACGCTTCCGCGCAGTGTTCCTGAAGCTGAAGGCGTTTCATCTGCTGGTATCCTAAGCTTTTTAGAGGCTACCGGAAAAAGCAAGCACGAATTCCATAGTTTTATGTTTTTGCGGCACGGCAAGGTGATAGCGGAAGGGTGGTGGAACCCATACAACCGCGACCTGAAGCATACGATGTATTCGGTCAGTAAAAGTTTTACTTCTACAGCCATTGGTTTTGCTGTTAGTGAAAAGCTTCTGACTGTGAACGATAAGGTAATTTCTTTCTTCCCCAATTACCTGCCTGGTAGTATCAGCGGGAACTTGCAAGAGCTCACAGTAAAACACCTGCTGACAATGTCGGTTGGTCAAAATCCTGATCCCACGACTATCATACCTGGCAGAGACAGTAACTGGATTAAAGCTTTTTTAGCCATGCCTATTCCTAACAAGCCAGGTTCTGTATTCCTGTATAATTCGCTTGCTACTTATATGTTATCAGCAATTGTACAAAAAGTAACCGGGCAAAAAGTAATTGATTATTTAACGCCAAGGTTATTTAAACCTTTGGGAATACAGGGAATGGATTGGGAAGTTGATCCAATGGGCATTAATACGGGCGGCTGGGGTTTACGAGTTAAAACCGAAGACATGGCCAAACTGGGCCAGCTTTACCTGCAAAAGGGAAGCTGGAACGGTAAAAAATTATTGCCAAAAGAATGGACTGAAGAAGCTACCACTCTTAAGATCTTACAATCGCCGGAAGCTTCACAATCAAAAAGAGATTCAAGTGACTGGCTGCAGGGTTATTGCTACCAGTTCTGGCGTAGCCGTCACAATTCTTTCCGTGGCGACGGCGCTTTCGGACAATATATACTCGTACTGCCCGAACAGGATGCCGTTATTGCCATTACCTCGGAGACAGCAGACATGCAGGGTGAGTTAAACCTCGTTTGGGATCATTTACTACCAGCTTTGAAAAAAGATAAATTAGTGCCGGATAAAGACGTTGTGTTAAAGCTGAACAGGAAATTATTGTCGCTGGCGCTTCCTTTGTCTGTAGAAACCGCTACTCCGTCTTTTGTAGCAGGCATTTCAGGTAAGACCTTTCAAATCGATAAAAATGAAGATCGTATAAAGAGTCTGTCATTACAATTTGCCGGTGACCTATGTTATCTTAACGTAACCAGCGATACGGGGAGTTATAAATTCGGTTTCTCTTCATCTACCTGGAAAACGGGTGAAACAACGAAAGTTGGTCCGTATTTACTGGCAAGCGCAAAAGCAAGACTTTCCGGCCTTCCTCCCTTTAAAGTTGCGGGGCATTATACCTGGACAGATAAAAATACTTTGCAACTCACACTGCGGTATATCGAAAGCCCTCACAGGCAAAAGATCATTTGCCATTTTACTGAAAATAAAATTTTGGTAGACTTCGAAAACAGTATCAATCAGGGCAATAGGAAAGGGGCGTTGAAAGGTGAATTAAATAATTAATAGCTGGTTAAAAAGTTAATTAAATTAAGGTCTCCTTTACTCTTTTGTTAACCGAGAAATAAAAAGAGCGCCCGTTGAATGAGTATTGAAATTCTTTCAGCTTAATAGTTTCTCCCGGCGCATGTGCTCCTTTTTCGCTTGCGCCCCGGCCGACGACACCATTTACATATTTTGCTATGTCTCCCATATCCATTGAAACTTTACTTAGCATTTGAACAAGATCACTAGTAGCATTTGAAGTGTGTGTGGTATTTGTTTTTGTATGTTTTCAATTACTTCCTTTTCTTCTTTGGTTAATTGAGCAGTAGATTGTAATGCTGAAAATAGGAGTAATGCTGCCAGTAGCGTTTTCATTTTTGTATTCTCCATTTATCAATTCCAACTAAAATAAGAAATGAGTTTTCGGTCAAAAATAAAGCGATAAACAGCCAGGCCTATATTCCCACACCAGTTGCTGAAGCTATTATTAATAAATTTTTCCACATTAAATAAACACCAATCCTTTTCCTGGTTTTGTTATTAACAGGTTTAAACTCACTGATACTCAGGTGGAAAGCGCGAATGTTCAGGTGTAAGTTTTGAAAGCTGCAATGTAAGCGACCGCTAATTCATCCGTGCACGTTGAAATAAAAGAGACTCTAATTCGTTTCTTTGTGGTCAAGAAAGATTTTGCAATATATTTGAACCCCATGAAAAAGATACTTTATTTAAATACGCTTCCGATTCTATTAGTCTTATTAACTAATTGCAACAGTACGAAGGCGGGTGACGAGAAGAAAATAGATTCTGCCAATGCTGCTGCTGTAAATAGCCCGGCTGCCGGCACACCTGCAGAAGGAGAACCAGTGCCGTTTTCTTCAATGACTCCAATTGATACTGCAGCGTATGACCGAATAAACCGGGAACTCGCCAACGGCGATACCACAGGGAAATGGCCTGTAAAAGCACCTTATCCTTCGCCAGGAGCTGTTTTGCCCTTTCATAGAGTTCTTGCCTTTTACGGCAACCTTTATTCAAAAAAGATGGGCGCTTTAGGCGAATATCCTAAAGACGAAATGATTGCAAAGCTTAAAGGAGAAGTAAAGAACTGGCAGGATGCCGATCCAAGCTTGCCCGTAATACCCGCCTTGCATTATGTTGCCGTCACGGCCCAGGGAGCTCCCGGCAAAGATGGTAAATACAGGTCACGCATGCCTTTTCACCAGATTGATACTATCGTTAGCTGGGCAAATCAAATTAAAGGGCTTGCCTTTGTTGATATCCAGGTTGGACTCAGTACTCTGCAGGCAGAAGTACCGCAATTGGAAAAATACCTGGCTATGCCAAATGTTCATTTAGGTATCGATCCTGAGTTTGCAATGTTAGGCAAGGGTGGAAAGAGGCCAGGATCTGTAATCGGCACGTATAACGCCGATGATATAAATTATGTAGTCGATTACCTGGCGGGCATCGTAAAGAAAAATAACATACCTCCTAAGATCCTTGTTGTGCATCGGTTTACCAATCCTATGGTTAGAGAGTTCGAAAGAATTAAAAGAGTGCCACAAGTACAGATTGTAATTGATATGGATGGATGGGGAGATAAAATTTTGAAAAAGTCGTCGTACCTGCTATATGCTAAAAGAGATCCCGTTCAATTCACCGGCTTCAAGCTGTTTTATAAAAACGACATTCGTTCAGGCGCCGATCAGCTTTACACACCGAAAGAAGTATTAAGCTTTCAACCTAAACCGATTTACATTCAGTACCAATAATTTAAAAAATATTCTAGTTAGAAAACCCGGTTAAGTAATATTAGCCGGGTTTTTTATTGGTGACGTAACTGCTAAAGTTCAGCTAGGTTGGGGCTGAATGACAGCTTATTCTACTTTTCGTTGCTTTGCAATGTGTTTTTTTTGGTACCGGGCATTGTAAATCTACCAGGCTTAATGAACTCGTTTTTGCTGTCTTGATTTTTAATTTTTTTTGATACCGGCTTTTTGTACTATAAGAATCATCGTTGCTACGCTCAGTTCAACTTTTAATTCTTTGATAGAACCCAGCGTAGAGGTTTTTTCGCCCTGAGCTTGCCGAAGGGTACCCTTAGCTAAGCCGCAGGGTCGCCATCCTTTCGCCTGCATTGCCAGTGGCAACAAATGAGTAAAGTTGGTGCCTGTTTTCATGGCTTGGTGTTATAATATTCGCTTCTTACACCAGTTATTGCATAAGTGACTGCAGCCGGTTGGGTGCCAGGCGAAGGCATTCTAAAACCCGCGAAGCGGTTTCAGAAACAAGCGGGTGGAGTTTCGTTGAAATAACGAAGCCACGCGGCTTCAGCTATAAATGATCGTACTAAAAGTTCATTTTTGCATGGATTGGGAGCCGCACCCTAAGGTTTCTTCCGTGGCACACTTGTACAGTTGTAGTTGCTGCCGCAAAAAATACCGCCGGTTGCCGGTTACAACAAGGCTGCATATTTATCAGGTTGATAACCGGTAAAAACATTCAGAGAAAAACGTTGATACTTTCGCGACATTAAGGTTAAGAACACTTGAACCAGCGGTAATTCATAGCCGTTAGCTTGTTTCATATCTAACTAAAAGTACAAGAG
>JAQBNO010000023.1 GCA_028288485.1 Segetibacter sp. | reverse complement strand
AAGGCCAGAAGATCTACGCTATGGCAATCGCTCCAGATCATTCAGTTTATATCAATTATATGTACAGGGCAGCTTTGAACTTCAAAATCGTAAAATACAATTTTGACCTTGCTGACCGTAACAATATCAAGCCTTCTACAACAACTATTACAGAGTTGATGGACCAGGACAGGGATGAGAAATGCAAACCAACCGTAATGATGGTAGCTCCGGGAATTGTACCCGGATCAAACGACCTCTATGTTTCTGGTTTAGCTTCCCTGTACAGAATAAGGTTATAAAAAGCGTTTTCATGGGTACGGATTATAGGACACGAGGCTGCTACTGGGAAGGGCAGCCTCATTTTTTTGTCCCCTTGTGTCGAAAGTACCTACTCCATTAATAATCATGGAAAATCATGGTTCTGAGTTACTCTATTACCTTATTTTTGGCAAAAGGCCAAAAGTGAATATTAATAGTAAACTTCCTCATGTTGGAACCACTGTTTTTACGGTGATGAGCCAAATGGCAATAGAACACAATGCTGTAAACCTCGGTCAGGGTTTTCCTGATTTTGACATGAGCCCTGAGTTTGTAGAACTGGTTGATAAAGCAATGCGTAACGGCTTAAATCAATATGCTCCAATGGCCGGACTGCCGATCTTACGGGAAAGGCTTGCAGAAAAAGTATTAAACTTATACGATACAGAAATAAATCCCGGGACAGATATTACTATAACGCCTGGCGGAACTTACGCGATCTATACTGCCCTGACTACTATTCTTCAGCCGGGAGATGAAGTGATTGTATTTGAACCGGCTTACGATAGTTATATCCCCAACATCGAAATTAATGGCGCTATCCCGGTTTTGATCCCGTTACAGTTTCCCGATTATTCCATTCCCTGGGATCTCGTAAAAACAAAAATTTCTCCCCGCACTAAATTGATCATGATCAATTCGCCACATAATCCTACAGGCAGCGTCTTGCGTAAAAATGATATTGAACAATTGCGACAGGTTGTTAAGGATACAAATATTTTTATTCTGAGTGACGAAGTGTATGAACATTTAATTTTTGATGGAATTCAGCACGAAAGCATTCTTCGCTACCCCGACCTTTTAGAAAGAAGCTTTGTTTGCTTTTCGGTTGGCAAAACGTACCACTGCACCGGTTGGAAGATGGGCTACTGTATTTCGTCTTCTTCGTCTATGAAGGAATTCAGAAAGGTTCACCAGTTTAATTGCTTTTCGTTTCATACGCCGTCGCAGGCGGCGCTTGCCGAATACCTCCAAAACAAAGATGCGTATTTACAACTAGGTCCTTTTGTTCAAAAGAAAAGAGATTATTTCAGGGAGTTAATGAAGGCCACTCCATTTAAGCCCTTAAATAGTTTTGGAAGCTATTTTCAATGTTACAGCTTCGAAGGCATTACAGAAGA
Source organism: Segetibacter sp. (assembly GCA_028288485.1). Classification (GTDB taxonomy): domain Bacteria; phylum Bacteroidota; class Bacteroidia; order Chitinophagales; family Chitinophagaceae; genus Segetibacter. The sequence goes on along the minus strand of JAQBNO010000023.1, from coordinate 1,865 downwards.
AAGTGATAAGGAACTTGCTGTAAGACTTTCAAAGGATTATGGTGTTACAACCATTCCCGTTTCTGCTTTTTATTCAAATGCAAAAGATGATAAAGTCATACGTTTTTGCTTCTGCAAAAAAGAAGAGACGTTAGAAAAGGCCGTGGAGAGGCTGGTTAAATTCAAGGGGTAAGACGTATGTTGGCAAAATAAAAAGCTGGTTTTTGTAATAAGCTTATTGCATCTATTGCTCGTCGATACCAATAAATGTTAAGACTTTTTTGTTACAAGCGCGTGGATCTTCGCTGGCCATCGTTGCGTCGCACCCTTTTACTGCAACAAAAAATCGACAAGACTATTTTGTTTGTCTTTAAAGCTCCTTTAGCGCAATGTCATTTAGTTAAGCTCCGGAGGAGCTACGGGTTTATAGCAAAAAAGCTATAAAGAATACCTGGCTCGGTATCACGCCGCACCCTCTCTAGCTGCCGGCGTATGCATACGCGGTTTGTCTATGAACACGCCACCCTTCCTGGCCGAAAAACTGTTAGTTGAACGAGATTACCGTAACAGCTTGTGGTTACTTTTGCGAGGCACACTTGTACATTTTGTCCATTAAGCTTTTTCCGGTAAGATTAGGAGCTTGTCACTGGAAGTTTTAGCGTCAAAAAAAAACCAGTAGCCTTTTTACGAGCTACTGGTAAAGTTAATAGTAAGTACAATGTCATTAAAACTTAATCCCCCAATTGAGTAATAGAAGACCATTGACTTACTTTACTAAAAATGGCAAGCATTAACTTTGATCGTTAGAAAAGCCGGTAACCAATTTTTATTACTGGATCAATGCCTTTTAAATCTTTTATAATTCGCTGAAGGATTATAAGAAACCCTGAAGTTGGATTTTAAAAAGGTTTTAAATAAGGGTTTAGGATCCAGAAGGTTTAGAAAGAAAAGGAAGTGCGTTTGTTTTTTAATTCAATACAAAGGTAAAGGGGAGTAAGTAGGTATTGAATTAAACTTCGGTTAAAGAGCATTAATAAATGTTTAAAAACTTTAATTTTCTATCCCTGATCTGTTAAACAGAATATTAGTAAGATTTAAAATCTGAAAAGCGTTCGATAAACTAATTTTCCTGGTAACAGCGGCATCACTGGTTCTTATTGTTAACAAACTTTCCATGTGCCGGTACAGCCACTTCTTCAAAATCTCGAACGAGTTTATTCAATCCTTCGGTTAATTCTTCACCTTCCATTGCATCGCCATGACCCGGTACAATCAGTTGAGGATGGAGTGCGTTTAGCCTCTTGACTGTATCATAAGCAGCAGGCCAATCGGTAGTTAAGTAAACAGGAGGCCCGCAAACTTCTTTTTTCTGCACAAGCACTTTATACAAAGAATCCTGTTTAACCGTAATAACCGCGTCTGCTGAAATCAAGGTGCCGTCACTTTCTCGAAAAAGTGCAACCTGCCCGGGAGAATGACCGGGCGTATGAATCCATGTCCATCCCGGTAGTCCTGGAACAGACATGTCATCGGGTAAGTGTTGTAATACCGGTTTTATATTTATGGGTTCATTTGGATAGATGGCAGAGATTTTAGCAAGCAGGCCACCTTCTACCGATGTATCTGGTTCGGGGTAACTTTTCTCATCGGTGAGGAATGGAAACTCGAGTGGATGGGCATACACAGGAACCTTCCATTGTTCAACGAGGTGAACTATTCCTCCTACGTGGTCAAAATGCCCATGGGTTAAAATGATAGATGCAGGCTTACTGCTTGGCCCAAAAAGATCCTCGGCCACCAACCTGATCTCGTCTCCGCACTTCGGCATTCCTGCATCTACCAATACCCAGTGTGTGGCCGTTCCTACAAAAACCACGTTTACAATT
>JAQBNO010000170.1 GCA_028288485.1 Segetibacter sp. | reverse complement strand
TGAAGCAACCGCTATAACAGTATCACCGGCGCCGCTTACATCGGCAATGTTTCTAACATGCGTAGGAATAATTTTGGCGGAATTCTGGTGCTGGTAAAAAATTCCATTTTCGGAAAGCGTAATTAATGAAATCGAATGCTGCAACTTGTTCTCCAGTTGCCGGTGGATGTCTTTCAGAAATAGTTCATTCACGTCGTCCAACAAAACGTTCAGCCCGTCTTTTACTTCTTTTAAATTGGGCTTAAAAATGGTAGCACCTTTATACGTAAAAAAGTTTTTCCGTTTAGGATCAACCGTTGTTACAATGCCCCTGTTAACACACGCTGTCAGCATTTGTTGAATCGCCTCTTCGGTAAGTACGCCTTTATTGTAATCTTCGAAAATCACCACCGACGGATCTTCGGTTTCGATAAAATGAAAAAATCGCTCCAGTAATAATTCCTGTTCGGCGGCGGTAATATCTTTCGTCATTTCTGCATCGAGCCGCATCATATGCTGGTTGCGGCTAATGATCCTTGTTTTATTCGTAGTCATACGGTCATTGCTAACAACAACCCGGTCGGTTTGAATATTATTATGGTTGAGTAACGATATTAGTGCCCGTCCATCATCGTCGTTGCCAATCACAGAAAACACCACTGTTTGTGCGCCTAAGGCAACAGTATTCAACGCTACATTTCCGGCGCCGCCAATTCTCAATTCTTTGCTACTTAACACTACAACAGGCACTGGTGCTTCGGGTGAAATTCTGTCTACGTTTCCCCACCAGTACGTGTCTAACATTACATCACCTACCACAGCCACTTTTATATTTGGAAACCCTGCAAATAATTGATCGAAGTCGTGCATACCTGCAAATTATTTTTTAGAAGAGGTCAAAGAAATGAAATAAATGGGAATAAGGGTCACGACAATATGAAAACTTTACCTCATCCTTAGTCCTTCTCGGAAGGAGAAGGATGCCGTTCTGTAACAGTTTATATTATCACAACCACTATTTAGCTTTAACCGGTAAATTAATTCTTACGGCAAAAAAATCCCGCCCTTACAAAAGCAAGGACGGGATTAAATTAATTTGCTGGAATTTTATATACAGTACTAACCCTTCTTCTTGTACTTTTCGTTCAGGCCCTTTAAAACTTCGTCGGTAATATCGTAGCTAGCGTCTTTATAATAAATAGTTCCTTCCTGGTAACCTAAAATATAGGTGTAACCTTTGTCTTTATTAAATTCTTTTAAATACTCTTCGATGGTCCTGTTTACCTTCTGCAATTTTTCGTAAGACTCATTCTGAAGTTCGCCGCTGATCGCCTGCTCTTTATTTTGAATAACCTTCTGCTCCTGCATCAGTTCCTGCTGCACTGCACCTTGTCTTTCCTGTGTCATCGTTTGACCCTCCTGCTGGTACTTGCTCACTTTATCCATATAGCGGTTTTTCATGGTGTTCAACTGTCCGCTTAATTGATTTTCTTTTGTCTTCAGTTCATTCTTCACATCTTTCAGGTATTCATAGTTTTTTTCAATTGAATCCATCACGAAATATGCAATCCGTGTGGCACCGGCCGGAGTACTATTCGAAACCTTTGTAGCCGTCGAAACCGTACTTTTTGGTGATGAAGAAAAATGCAGGTAAAACAATACAGCCACCAACACCAATAACACCACATTGAAAGCAAGTAGAAAATTTCTATTCATAAATAAGATTATTGCGGCAAAGTAAATGGAAAGAAGAGAATAAAAGTGTTAAAAAAAGAGTGTAAGGGTTGATTGTAAGCGATTTGAGCGCAGGGAGTTTTTGGGGACCGGCATTTGAAAATGTATATAGCATTGTTGTGTCACTCACTTGTACGGCTGTTTATCCATTTAGCAAAACTCACCTACCTGTTTTCAAACAATTGCCTGGATCATGGCGTCTTCTAACGCTATCCCCGGCAGTTGAAGGAAATTATGCCTGCTTATTTTTCTGCCTCGTTTTTTCTAAAGCCTGGATATATACCCGCATCCATTTCGAGAAGGCGCCGGTTCCGTGTTTTGTTCTATAAATCTTGCCGGTAATTCTATCTTCAATTAAAAACTTAGCGAAAGTATTAGAACCATAAGCATTGGGACCCGACCCAACATATTCCGTATGTTTCTCCTCTTTGAAGATATACCTGTACTTTTTAGTGTCTTTATATGTGTGGACCTCGGTGTTCTTCACGATCTCGTATTTGCCGAAATAGTTATTGGCGAAGTTTTTCTCCAGGTACTTGTCGTAACTTCTTTTGCCCTTTTTTATTACAAGGATCGTTACCTCTTCTTTACCAAAATCAACCGGTATTTGTTTGTCATCTTCTTTGATAGATGACTTGATAAGCCCGTCCTAAAAATAGATATTCTTGGTTTGCCATTTTTTTCTGCTATTAGAGTGCTCAAAACTTCATTGTCATCAATCACAATATCTGCTTTTGACATAGCAAAGGCAGAATCAACCATAGTAATATATTCTTTGTACCTACCTTCTAAAGTCTTCTGAGCATCTGTTTTGGTTGACTCTTCAAATTCTTTGCCTCCAAATAGCGAAAATCAATAGGCAAAACCTTAATCCCTGCCATTTCATATTGTTGATGAAGCTTTTGAGGTAGAAGGAATGAACTATTGATTTTGGGCATTCTTTTAAAATATCGCTGGTTTAAAACAAATAATGGTATTAAATGAGAATGAATGCCGTTGGTACAAGAGAGAGATAATATGTTCATTGGTAATTGATAATTATATAAATTTTAAAACTCACCTAATTCTTTTATCACTTCTTTCATATCTTTTTGAGGAAAACTATTTGGGATAATCGGATTATATAAAAGAGACAAAACTTCAATGTATTTATTTTGAATTACTATATCATCATTGGAAATGCTGGCAAAAGTTTCTTTAACGTTGTCTAAGCCAAGTATTTTAAGTACAGATAACACTAACAATAAATAACCTTCTTTTTGTAAAACTTCCTTATTTTTATATTTCAATCTTATAGCTCCTTTGACACGTCGGGAAAACATCATTCCGCCTGGTGTTAAGAATCTTTCAGCCAATACAGATGACTTCTGTAATGAATCTCTTTCTAATTCAATTGTAATACTAGGAACTTCGTACCAGATGCTATCCGACACCATTTCTATTTTCAAATTAGTACTTATGGTGTTGATTTTATTAGCTAATTTTTGGCAAATTTTAAGATCTTTTTCCTGGTAGCTACCTTTAAGTTTAAGAAAAACGTGATTTGCGAATTTTAATAGCATACTATCGCGAAAACTATTTTCCATTATTACTTTTAAATGCTCATGAGGCACTTTGTTTTTACTCACATGCTCTAGTATTTTCTTTACCGAATTTTCTGAATATAAAACATCACTAAAATCCTTCTCAAATTCGCCTTTTGAGTAATTTATAGGAATATGTTTTTCATATAGAAAGCAAATTAATTCCGAATCTATTTTGCTTAATGTAGTTCTACTTTCCTTTCCTTCGAAAAAAATACTATTGTAATGACTCCAGCTATCTCCGGTAATACCTAAAGCCTGGGTAATTTCTTCTAAAATAATCGATTCTCGTATTCTGTTCTTGTCTGAATTATTAAGATTTATATAGCTTTTAGCATTATTAGCGATGCCGATTTTACACTGTTTAATAGAAGAAGCATGATCTGGAATGAAACCCGTACCCAAAAATGTTTCAGAGTCTTTGGTCCCTATCTTTTCCTGCAGGTATTTGAAATTGCCAAAGTACAGTAATACATTTCCTTTCTGAGAACTTCCTGCCAAATGAAGTTGTACCGGTAACTTTAATTGATTTAGTTGATTAATAGTATTGTTTACAAATACGGAATCATTTTGCCATAAATCACCTTCTAAAGAAATCCAGATAGCATCTTTCCATTTTGATAATCTGTCTTTCGGTCCGGCATATTCCTGGAAAAAGGCTGTTTCATAAAAGAAGTTAATTACCTCTTTCGAATAGCTTTTTTTTAATTTTTCCAATTCGCTATTGGGCATTGACCTACTCCGACACGAATAAGAGACCACTATTAGTATTAAAATAAATTCTACAATTAATAGCTTTTTAGTGACTCCTAATAAAAATACTTTCGACATTTAATTGTATTGGTTTTAAAAAGGAAGAAGATACTTTATCTTCTTCCTTTTTACAATTAATGATGTACTATAGAATCAACTCCATAATACGTGGTTGTTGTGGTCCCGTTTGAGCTAACAACTTTTATAGAGTCCACTCCATAATATGCAGTTCCTCCAGAGCCTAAGCTTGAGGAATTTGATCCTCCAGAACCCTGACTGGCCCCTGATCCACTACTAGAATTCCATGCATTGTAAGCAGCAATTGCTAATGTAGCAACAGCAACTCCAAGGTCAACACACAGCCAAGCTGTACCCCCTTTTACTTCAGCTAATTCTGTTTCGCTTACTTGGATAGCATAGCTATCCACTTTCAAATCAACTCACCAACCCAAGTTGAGGATCTGAGATAAACGCTTTTTTTTACGGTTATTTTATATAGCACCACAAAGTATGAGTAATTCCAATGCAAAATACAGGGGAGAGGAATCTTTTGAACTAAATCATCCACATTCACCTTTAACGCAATTGAACGTAAGCCTATTCCATTTGCAGCCTTACTAATATTTAATAGAGAGACACCCTCCCTTGTAGTATTGCAAAGGTCACGTAGATACTTCATTGAAAAATTCTTCCTATAATGTTTAGCTATAATTTTCAGGGAAGCAGGACCGCAATCCATTGCATCTAATTGCTTAAAATTTGGAAAGGGAGTCATCCTCGTGTTATTTTAACTCGTGCAAAAAGAATAAAATGCCATCATTTTATTCTCGCGTGAATATAATTATTGTCTTCGAGCATATTTCTTATAATAAATAGCATTTAGAAATTTATAGTGAGTGATATGGTTACACCCTAAAACAAGCTTCTATTCTTATTGGAGAAATATGATCTATCTAGAAAATGAGCATAGCTCAGTTTCAGGTAAAAGTGGGTGAGGAATTTTTATATTAGTAGGTGGAAGTTTCGGAATTTCAGGATAATAATGTCATTTTATTTCATCGGGGAATACAAGTAATTGATACCAATATTGTCACGCTAAAACAATGCTACGATTACCAGCGAGATGAACCACGAGTGCTAGATGTAAGATTTAAAAAGAAAATTGCAAGTAAAAAGAATGGATAAATTGTCTACTTTACCAGTGTCGAAGCTATCGAAAAAGATGGGATGATCTAGAGAAGCAATTGACGAAAATAGCACAGCCGTACAAGTGAGTGACACAACGATGTTGAATGATGAGGAAATGCTGATCCAATAAAAAGCCTTTGACAGTACTGACAACTATCTGAAGAAAAAAAGCTTTTCGAGAAACGCATCTCAATCCGCCGCCTGTAATTCTATTGTAAAGTTTGAACCAACGCCAACCTCACTTTCCACAGTAATATTTCCGCCGTGAAGATCCACTATACGTTTACTAATGGCTAGGCCGATGCCTGATCCTTCAAAATGCGTCTTTGAATGGAGCCTTTGAAAGGCAGTAAATATTCTTTCCAAATCACTTTGATTCATACCGATACCATTATCGGCGATAGAAATGTAAGCTTTGCCATCCTTTTGCTTTCCGGTAATATTGATAACGGGTTTTCTTTCAGCAAACTTGATAGCATTGCTAATAAGGTTCATGAAAAGATGAGTAAGATAAGCTTCATTGCCTTTTACTTTTGGCAACTCGCCTACATTGATAACGGCATTTTTCTCTATCTTTTTTATTTCGAGGTCAGCTATAGCTCTTGCAACCGGCACGTTAACATCAACTGTAACAAGTTCAACTTCACTCTTAATAGTCGACAGCGTTAATACATCTTCAATCATCGTACGCAGTCGCTTTGTAGAGCCTATTATTTTCTCGACCATCTGTTTACTTTTTGTATCGAGATTATTTTCATTGTTGGTATACAACATATCTGAATACATGCCTATTTTTCGGAGGGGCTCCTGTAAATCATGCGAAGCTACCGATGCAAATGCCTCCAGGTTTCTATTTGCTTCGGCGAGCATTCTTTCCACTTCTTCGCGCCGTGTAATTTCTCTTTCTAATTCAATGTTTGTTTTCTGAATAAACAACACCGGAAGTATTTGCATAAGGTGAAAAACCGTGAACAAGCTTACAACGCCGGTAACAAACCTGACTAAAGCATTTAAACGATAGGCGGGCACCCAAAACATTAAGGCGTCGAGAAAGTGAGTTGAACCGCAAAGCAGAATAAAAGCTGCAAACAGGAAATACACTTTATGAAACTTTATTCCCGTTCTCTTTTGCGCCAGGTATTTTAAAATGATGAGAGGAATTAAAAAATAGGCAAGCCAAACCATCAAATCACTAACAATGTATAACCAGCCATGAAAATCTGTCCACCGGCCGCAATGCCACCGGGCAGGCCAGTGGTTGGTATCGATTAGTCCTTTAAAAAACTCGATTATTTGGTTCATAGGTATAGCAATAACGATAAGATAATAAGTAATCAAAACCAGAAACCACTCATTTATCCCTCACTTGTTAATCTAATTTTAATTAATTTTTAATTTCGCTAAAAATATTGATTGTTTCAATACAACGATGCTGCCAAAACCCTTTTCTTTAATTGCATGTGTTAATACCTGGGTATCAACGTCGATGCTTTTCTGGGTTTTGGTGGCATCATTTCACAAGATGCATGTAATTACTTACACTTTGAAAAATTTTCTGTTACAGGCGTTTGTATCTCTATGAGTCATCCTTGCGTAGCACTGTTGGTCGGGTGGTGTGTGTTGGGGCAGTTCGGCGAATAGCGAAACGTTCAGGTAAATGTGAGTGGTACGGAAATTATGCAGGTTTAATAAACCGAATAAGAATGGTAGAATTATTGAAAGATTTTCCTCCTCATGTAGCAGCATACCGCGCCTGGGGTAAAGTACATAAAGATGAGTACGAACAGGTGGTTATGGCAAGAGTAGACGAAGTTGCAGCAACCTATGGCAAGATCAACTTCCTCGTTCTGTTGGAGACTGATATGGAGAACTACAGTTTTGGAGCCTTCATAGACTACCTGAAAGTTAGCTTCGAGCACTTTAGTAAATGGAACCGAATGGCCATTGTTACAGATGAGCGTTGGATTCGTAAGGCTTATGATATCTTAAGCCCACTCGTACACGGAGTGATAAATGGGTATGAACTGAAGCAGTACGAAGAAGCCAAAGAATGGGTCGCGGAACCATTGGAAGCAGATGCATAACGCCAGCAGTCTATACTATTTTATGAGCCTGCTTGTTCCGGCAACAGACAGGCTATAAACGATATGAGCTAATAATAAATGGCCGTAAAATCCTTTAAAATCAATTCGGGGGCGATTTGGATGAAACTTGAAAATTGCTCCCCATATCACGATGCCTGTTAATCCACTTAACGTACCTAAAACCAGCCCGCTTTTAAGGCCACGTTTTATAGCAGTTTGGTCGAATAGATACTCAAATAAGGCGGCCCAGGTTATACCCATGCTATAATGCATACTCCATCCTGCCGGTAATGCCAGGTTATTTTTTTGCAACGCATTTTCCAATAACTCAGCAAGTAGCTCCGGTTCTCTAAAATTTTCTTTCTTAAGATTTGAAACAGTATAACTGAACAGGGTCATTAATGAAGTTCCTGTTATCCCGGATCGTAAAATTTTACCAGCTTTCATAAATAAAGTGAAGTTGTTAATCAGGTAAATGGTATCTATACACGTGCCAGCTTAGAAAAAAAAGCCCGTAATTGTAAAAACATTAGTTGGCAGGAGAAGCATAATATATAGTGATCTAATAAACGTTGTTCAACTACGTTAGCAGGAAACCCATGTGTACGAACCTTCGATAGAAAGTAAGAAAAAGTATTATAAATCTTATCCTAATACAGGTTAAATTACGGTTTGTATAGCTCGAAAAAAAACGACGTTAATAAAGATAGAAATATAATAAAATGAAAAAGGTGATATTAGCAATTATGGTGGTTTGTATGATCAGTTCTTTCGCAAAGAAAGAAATTACCTGGGTTGCCATTGGCGATTCGATCACTTATTTAAATGATCATGCAGATGAAACAGGCAACAGGATCACAAAAGGATATATGACGCGGGTGAAAGAAAAACTACCTAATATACACTTCATTAACCAGGGGCATAACGGCTGGACTTCAGGAGGAATTGCGGCTGCGATTGAAAAGCTGGGATTGGTAAAGGCAGACGTATATTCCGTTTTCCTTGGAACTAACGATTGGTGGCAAGGGCGGCCATTAGGAAGCCTCTCAGATTACCGCGACAATACCGGCAATAAGACGGTGTATGGTTCTTATCGAATTATTGTTAACAAACTTCGCAGCCTTAATAAAGATGCCCGGATTATTCTTATCACTCCAATGCAGCGGGTCGATTTTGTTTACATAAAAAATATGAAGAATAACGCCTACGGTTCGTACAAAGAAAAAAATGGACAGTCGTTGGCACAATTTGCTGAAGCCATTAAACTGATAAGCGACTTTGAAAACTTTAAAGTGGCTGACTTGTACAATGAAAGCGGGATGGCGCTGAAAAACCTGGTAAAGTTTAAGCGTTTGAAGGATCCGCAAACGGGTGGCTACAAGGATTATGGATACCCTGAATTTATCGGTATTCCTTTTAACCCCGAAACCGATGATTATCCTTATCCACCCGAGGCTATCGATGTAACTTACGATGGTCTTCATCCATCAGACAAAGGATATCATATGATCGCCAGGATGTTGGTGAAAATTATGAAAAAATATTAATGCCGATGCTGACAACCGTAACAATTCAGGCATTAATACTATAAGAACGGCTCTTAAAATTTTTGTATACAGGGCGAATTATAGAGATAAAAACAGTAGTATTAACAGGTATAAGGTTATAGAGATATAAGAAAACGGTTGTTCTCAATCAGACTGATATCGTTAAGGCTGTTAACAACAAACATTCAACCCTGTTAGTATTTATGCAATTTCTGATATAGGACCGCACCTTCCTAATAACCTTAATTAGCTTAATGACCGGTGGTAGTGGCTGATTTACCATGAGTTGATGCCGGAGCCGTATTTTCGGCATGATTGGTACACCCTTTTGCCAGAAAATAAATTATGGAAAGAAGAATTATAGTAATTATAATTAGTGTTGTTACTGAAGATTGTTCCTTAGCGTGTGAATGTGAATCAGCCATAAGTGTAAAGTTTTATTGAATAGTTGTGCAATATCTGATATTGTAGTCAATGTAAAAAAAATTATGCCTTGGCAGGCAGGCCAGAAAAGTGCTGTAATATTGCGGGCAACTTAAGCAAGAAGAATATCAATGAATAAAAATAATATTACAGTAGCTACTATTACATGGGCGAGGGACGAACAGGAGGAAAGTTTGCTTCGTGCCTCATTACAGGTACTTGCTGAACTTGAAATCCCGGTTTTTGTATGCGACGGCGGCTCTGGTAATAATTTTTTAGATTTCCTGCGAAGCTTTCCGCATTTTACAATAGTTGAGCGGAAGGCAAAAGGTCTTTGGGGGCAGGCGCAAAGCAGTTTGTTGGCCGCTTCCCACACAGCTTCTCCCTTTATATTATATACCGAGCCCGATAAAAAGGATTTCTTTCGTAACTCATTACCCGGTTTTATTGCTGCTGCAAAAGATGATGATCAATTAGGAATACTATTAGCTTCCCGTTCAGCTACTGCTTTTGCTACATTTCCTGCTTTCCAGAGAAGCACGGAAACAACAATCAATAACTGTTGCGGCGAATTAATAGGGAGACCATTTGAATATACGTACGGCCCCTTCCTGCTTACCCGGCAGGTTGTACCTTACCTCGAAAACGTTGCGAATGATATTGGCTGGGGCTGGCGACCTTACGCCTTTAATATTGCGCACCGGTTGGGCTACAAGGTTGAAAGTTTTGAAGGCGATTTTAACTGCCCCGAAACGCAACGGGAAGATTCGATGGCGGAACGGATGTACAGGATGCGTCAGCTAACCCAGAATATAGAGGGATTGTTACTGTCAGCAAATGCGATTATTAATCCTGCTCGATAAAGAGGTAAAAAAACGGAAGCTACGAAATGGAAGGATTGAGAGAAACAAACGTGTTAAAAAACGGCAATTAGCAGGTATAAATGGAGGGTTCAAAAATTACCAGATCGATGAGAGCTTCTCTTCGTCTTTAGGTTTTTTTGCTACTACTCTTTTTTCGATTTCCTTTAAATTCCTATACCAGTTTTCAACAGGGCAGCATTCCTGGTCCTCGGTTTCTTTACAGTAGCTAAGTAGTCGCAAAACGTACGAACAGGGCATATAATAGTTGAAACCATTTTCCTCTACACTATACTCTTTCAAATGCTCGATAAACCTATATTCAATGTCCATTTTACACTTATTTTTATTACCTATACGAAAAAATGTGCCAGTTGTTAACGATTTGTTAGTATTGAACGTAATTTTAAATAATTAAAGTATAACTAACAATATATCAGAAGATTATCTCACCAAAACTATTAGTAATTCTTTTATAAATTAATATCCAGGAATTATTTCTTAAACTGATTTCTTTGTTCACCAACGGTAGAGGTTCTGTTCGTCATCGTTGTGTCACTCACTTGTACTATTGTTTCTTCGGCAGCAAAAAGGCAATATTTAAGTGCAGGTTTTACATTATAAACTGCCAATCGTAAGCTTAATACACGATCCCACTGCCTCTATGTGAAAGCCTTCCTGGCTGCCCGGAACAGTAAGCCTGCCTGAAATGATAAAACCATTTGAGTTTAGAAACTTAGCAATTGCAAAAGCATTTTCAACGTTGCTGGTATTTGTCTTCTGGATTTGAATGCAGTTAGACGCGTTTTTATTTTTGTTTTTTTCCGATTGAATCTTATTTAAAATCTCAGCCATCTTCTGCTGGCTCAATTGCTTCAACACCGGCTTTTCAACGACCGGGGCGAGTGCCAGCGTTTTAGTAGAAGCAGAAGTATCGGCTGGTTTAAGCTTTGCCTGTTTAACTTCTTTTACAATTGGCTTACCCTGTAAGATAGTGACCGGTGGCGGCAGTTTTTCTTTTGGCTTTTCCGGTAGCGGTTGCGAAGGTGTTTGTTGAGTTACATAGCCGGTTGCAGCTACCTGTTCACCTGCCGGATTTTCTTCTTTTACCGGCGGTGTTTTTTTGGTATCAGCAATATCCTTATAATTTTGGATCTCTGCCGTTGTTTTACGGGAAGATGTTTTTACAGTGTCATTTAAAGAAGCAGTAAGCGTGGGTGCAGGCTTTTCTTTTGCCTTGCTGACCGAAAGACTCTTTTCTTTTTTTTGTGACATAAAGAAAAAGATGAAAACAACTTCAATTAGGGCCAGTATTACGGTAATTACAACTGCCCGTTTTATAATTGTTGAGATTCGAAAATTCTTTTGGTGATGTCTTTTCATGTCGAAAATGGAGCTTCTTCTTACTCATTAAACACTGCTGGTTCCATGTAACTTTATATGTGACGTTAAAAATAATTGAATTGATTCAAAATTACCCCTACTTCTAAGAACATTTTTGCTATAGTTCATTCTATGTCGTTTACCTAAGGTTTTTTTGTGTTTTTAGTGAAGCTATGTACACCTGGCAACGTTTATTCATGTTTTACTGATCCTGTTTTGTTTTTCTTTTTTCTCGATAAAAAAGAAACAAAAAAATCGAGACGCCATAGAAAAGGCTAAAATGCAATAAGTAACAACAGGTGAAGATGCTTGGGCTTTTGCACGACTTACAAACCAAGAATACGAGCAACTCTCAGTAACATGTATTTCATTTTTTTCGGTAATTTTTATTTTTTTTTAAATGGTCCCAGTGATTGCTTCACAGTTCTTAACGCCTGTCCCGCTAATTTTCTTCACGCCTTTTCCAGGAGGTCGGAGGAAGAATGAAGTTGGTAGTATAGGTCCCGTCTTTCGAGATAGAACTCTTCATTCTGTGGTGGAACGCATGCCGGCCTTGATACCTTACAATTTCACAACCTATTGGTGGAGGCAGAAGAAGCATGAAAAGCAAATGATGAAGACACAGTAGCACTACCGCTAAATCAACGAACAAGAAAAGTGATGTAATCGTTTCATTCTTGATTTTTTGGAGCCTGGCCCGATTTTCCACCAGGGGTTACTTTCTTTTCATCGAGAAAAAGAAAGTAGCAAACCTTATATGTAGGAAGGCCGGTTACACAAGAACCAATTTACAATAGAGGGAAAAGTAAAGGACCTTGATTGCACATTCTAAATTTCTTACTAATGGGCGCTCAAATTAAGCCTACGCAGGAATTTCGAATAAAGAACTAAAAGTAAAAGTGAGTGACACAACGATGTTGAGCAGGATTTCTTCGGCCCGTACCATAAATATGACTTTTAAAAAACATAACTCCACCTACCCCGCTGGCTCATTAAGATGGAATATAGCTGTAGTATTAAAGGGATATCCAACCGGCATGCTGCATTCCCATTTCCCTATAATCATCGAAAATCAAAACAATCTCGGTTCTACCTGAACTGGATCGCCTTAACCGGTTGCACCGTTTTAACCAGCATCGTTGGAATTATCAAAGAGAAAAAACAAACCACCACTGTGCCTGCACAAACAACAGCCACCTGCCACCAAATGATCTTTACCGGTGCCACCGATACATAATAGGCACTTTCATCGAGCGTGATAAAACCCGTATACTGTTGTAAAAGGCATAAACCGACGCCAAAAAGAAAACCGGCACCGGCACCTATCAGCGTTATATAAGTAGCATGAATTAAAAAGATCTTTTGAATGGTAGCATCGTCGCTGCCAACCGCCTTTAAAATGCCCACCATTCTTGTTCGTTCAAGCACCAGTATCAGCAGGCAGGTAACCAGGTTAATGATCGCCACAATAGCCATTACGATAAATATTACGTCGCGGTTCACATCCTGGATGCCTAGCCAGTCGAAAATGTTTGGATACACTTCTCTTACCGTTTTGCTGATCCAGTTTTGAGGGATCAGGTCGCTGTCGAGAATAGACGCATTCACCTGGTCCATTGTTTTGTAATCGTGCAGAATGATTTCGTAGCCGCCGATCTGCCCCGGCTCCCAGTTGTTTAATCGTTGTATCAGCCTTACGTCGCCAATGGCAAAAAGATTATCGTATTCTTCGATACCTGTTTTAAAAATCCCCGTCACCCTCAGTCTCCTGAAATTACTTTTACCACCGGCAGCATCAATAAAATGGATCTTAATACTGTCGTTTAATTTTATTTGTAACTGGTCCGCAATTTTGAGGGAGATCACAATATCGCGGCTATATAAAGTATCTCTGAAGGCGGGCCAGGCTCCTTGTACTAAAAAGTTCTTCAAATGGGCGAAATTGTAGGTCGGCTCCACGCCTTTGAATAAAATTCCCTCGATGCTTGTTTGATTCTGCAGCACCGCACTTTTAGTGGCAAATCCCTGGATCGATTCAATTTGCGGCAGCTTCTTTAATGCATTGATAATGGTGTCATTTTTTTCGAGCGGGCTTTCTTCTGCTACCAGGGCCTTGTTGGGTTCATATTGTTGCAGGCGCACATGCCCCCAAAAACTAAAGACCTTTTGGCTCACCGTTTCCTGGAAACCGTTTACGAAAGCAAGTGTCATGATCATGGCCGCAACGCTCACTGCAGTTGCAGTAACAGCAAGCCTTATGATGAAGCGGGAGAATGATTGCTGTGAATTAAAGGCAATCCGGCGGGCTATAAAAACAGCAACATTCAATCGGCATGATTTTAGATAATTGCCAAAACTACATTGATGGTTCCAATGCAACAAAATCATTTATATGTTGTAGGTTAGAGGCCTCAATAATTTTTTACATGGTGCGACTTTTATCTTTTTTACTTGGCGTTAGTATTTCTCTCTTGTCTTTTGGGCAAGGTCCTGATGTTACAGTAATGCAAAATGTCAGCGGCATTAAACTTTTCCTGCAAGGCAACCAGTTAGGTTATCCTATCATCAGCCTCAATGGCGGAGAAACCGTTGAATTGCACTTTGACGACCTCGACGGACGTGTAAAAAATTACTACTATACTTACCAGCTTTGCAACGCCGACTGGACTCCGGTTAACCTGAGCACTTTCGACTACTTAAAAGGCTTCAGCCAGGTTCGCCTCAATCAATACCGTGTTGCCGGCATTTCGCAAACAAAGTACGTTCATTACCAGGCGATACTCCCCGACCGCAATTGCGTTCCCTCGCGAAGCGGTAATTACCTGTTAAAAGTTTTCCTGGACGGCGATACGAATAAACTGGCTTTTACCCGCCGTTTGCTGGTGTACGATAAAGTGGCGGAAGCAGGATCGGCCATCATGCAGCCGTTTAATTCAGAACTCTTCAGGACCCATCAAAAGATACAGTTCCAGGTAAACAAGGGACAGTTGAACGTGGTAAACCCGGTGCAGCAAATCAAAGCAGTTGTTTTGCAGAATTTCAGGTGGGATAATGCGAAAGTAAATATTCCGCCCACCTTCATACGCAACAACATGATGGAGTTCAGCACCGAGGAGAACCTTGTTTTTCCTGCAGGCAAAGAGTTTCGCTGGGCCGACCTGCGGAGCTTCCGCTTTCAAAGCGAGCGGATAGCCAAAGTAGAAAACAGGCCGGGAAACATACACGTTTATTTACAGCCCGACGGTGAAAGAACACAGCAACGCTACCTGAAATTTACCGATTACAATGGTTTTTATTTCGTTGAATCGACGGATGTAAACAATCCCTGGTGGCAGTCCGACTATGCCAACGTTCACTTCACATTTGTTCCCAGGGGCAACCAGCCTTTTCCCGATAAGAAAGTCTTTGTGGTAGGCGAAATGAACAAGTACAACCTCGATGATTCTAGCGCCATGACGTATAATGCGACACAGGGTGTATACGAAAAAACCTTGTTCCTTAAACAGGGATATTACTCCTATACCTATGTTGCCAAAGATGCCCGTAACCGAAACAGTGTAGCGCTAACGGAGCAGACTGACGGCAATTACTGGGAAACAGAAAACGATTATACCGTATTAATTTATTACCGGTCGTTATCGGGCCGGCATGATGAGTTGATAGGTGTAACAACAATTAATTCACTCAACAGTCGTCGCATTGGTTTATAACATGAAAAGTATCCTCCTCATATTATTCGTATTGTTTTCATTTGTGGCCCGGGCCCAAAAGATAGACAGCATCTATTTTAACCTGTACACCGACAGTTTAAAGAAAGGCGTTCATAATTACATTAATGTTGATGGCAAAACCTCAACCGGCAGCTTCCAGCCGTTAATGGCCGATGAAGTGGGCTTTTCCAGTACAGCCGGCAAGTGGGAAGGCAATAGCCTTATTTTCGACCGTGATACCAAAACAGATTCCGTTATTGTAACCGCCTGGTTAAAAGACCGCCCTTCTGTAAAAAAATCGGTGACGATCTACCTGAAAAAGATAGAGATCGAGCCGCCGCTTAAGTCGGAAAGGGAACTGCTGGATGAGTGGCAGAAGAAATCGCGTAAGAGGAATTAGAAGTTTTTTTGGTCACCGACATTTCATCTCCACGAGGCAGTAATTGCGACGCTCCGTTTTGACTGGATCTCATTGTTCGGCCTGGTTTGATAAGTCTTCACATTTTTTAAGTTTGCTGTTTCTACTAAAATTTGGGGTATAGTTGCGTTTTCTTAAATAGATGAAAACCACACGATGCGTTTTTCTTATAGATGAAAGCGACATAGCGCTTTCTATTGCATTTTCACCTATAAAGAAACGCAAGCGTAACAGAAGGATTATGAACAGGTAACGTATTATTTTCTAAGTTTGAAACTGATGTTGTGCGAAATTCTACAGACCTGACACCATATGCAGCATAAATGATTTACATAAAAAGATTGATTGCTTCTTTGCTATTAATAGGAATGTTTATAACGGCACGGTCTCAGAATATTGACACTTTAGTTGACGTAGGAAAATATAAACTTCACTTTAATGTACTTCAAGGTAAGGGTGTTCCCATTCTGTTTGAGGCAGGTGCAGGAAATGACGGAAGTGTCTGGGACAAGTTATTAAAGCCCTTACATGACTCTCTTGGTACTACCCTCATTACTTACGACCGACAGGGGTTTGGAAAAAGTGAAATTGACACGGCCGACATAAACATAATTACTGAAATCAAGGGCTTGGAAATAGCATTAAGAAAACTAGGATTTGTTGATAAATATTTCTTAGTTGCACATTCGTTGGGAGGAAACTATGCAATGACGTTTTCTTACCGAAATAGTGGCAAGGTGGTTGGTGGTGTATTTATTGACATTGTTTCTCCTTGCTTTATGACTAAAGATAAAGCGCTGGAAGTAAAACGTATATTTCATGACAGTTTAGAAGTGATAAAAAAAGAAAGTTTGGGCTTTTATTATATCGTGAAAAACTACGAATACACCAGCAATGTAATGAGAGAAGCAGCTCTATCATTGAAAATACCTCTGACAATTATATGTGCGGATAAGCCACCGTTCCAGGGTGCTGACAGTCTAAGATGGAAACAGTGCATGAAGATTTTTGCTACAGGATTTAATAATCGAAAATATTTGCTTGCTAAAAACTCCGGACATTATATATTCTATGACAATCCAAAACTAGTGATTGATGAAATCATAAAACGATACAATGAATAGAACAAACTTCGCCCAACGGTGTGTTTATAAAATTGTGGCTCCACGTTAAGCATTCCACTATAAATCACTATTTTGCTTTTGTAGTTAATTGAAACTTACTTTTTTTTAATTGCCACAACTTCATAAATGCTGTAACGTTGTGCGCTATTTTTCAATGACGATAATCCTGAAAATACTTTTATCATTAGCAATTTTCCCGCAGCAGTTTGCTGATGGCTATAATGACCGTAGATAATGCAGGTAAAACAGTGATAGGCGGAGTTGCTGGATCAGCCATTTTCCAGCTTCTATTCCAGGAATTGTAGCTGTTTCGAAATATACTATATGAAAATGCGGCAAAATAGAATGGTCTGCATGGGGAAAGAAAATCTTATTCACAAGTAACGGTGACGCTTTGAACACACTTTACACGGTAGACACATATTGAAAGTAAAATAGCCCGGCACCAACAGGCATCTTTATGTAACACTGGCTTAATAACATAAACCCATCTTTTCTTTCTTTAATCACCACCAGGTTCTTTGAAGCAGACGCATTTCAAATGCCAGTACTACATGAACATCTTCAACGTTATAGGCAAGCACTGAAAGACCAGTGCTAATTAAGCCGACAAGTCATTTTTCGTGAAGACATAGACTGTTTCCCTCCAAATCTTTCAGCCAGGCAAAGCGACCCCAGGGAGTATTGTCAATTTTGCCCACCTCAATCCCTTTTTCATGTAGCTCTTTAATTTTATTTTCAATATTATCCGTTTCGCAAATAATGCCGTGGAAGCTCGCAAGCGAAATGGTGGTATCGCTACCGGGAAGCCCCATCTGTATCCACGTTTCACCATGAGCAGCCGGTGCTTCTACAATAACCTGAAACCCAAGTTTCAGATAAAACTCTTTTGCTTTTTGCCTGTCATTAACAGGAATCATAATAATTTCTACCGTTTTCATTTTTGGTATTTTATTGTAGCATAAAAATACTCCTGTTACTTGAGTCTAATACCTGTAAAAACGACAAACTTCCCTGTCGTTTGCGACAAATGATTTCTCTATATTAGCGGCATCAATTTAAATCGGAATGAAACATGTATCTATCTTGCCGTTATATGATGCAACGCTGAGCAGTATCGACAGCAGTCATCAACTGTTTAGCCGGGTGAACGACTTTATGAGGTATCAGGGAAAGGAGCCTTTCTACAACATAGAATTAGTCGGGCTGGCAAAAAGCACAAAACTCTCCAACGGACTTTATACAATCAATACCGACAAGACGATCGACCAGATAGAACAGACTGACATTATTGTGTTGCCGTTGCTATGTGGTAATTTCAAAAAAGCCATCCAGGAAAACAAAAAATACACAAACTGGCTCATTGCCCAATATCATAAAGGTGCAGAAGTTGTCTGTCTTTGTGTGGGTTCATTTTACCTTGCTTCTACGGGACTTTTAGACAACAGGAAATGTGCAGTTCATTGGGCTGCAAAGAATGATTTTAAGGAAATGTTTCCGAACATAAAAGTTATTGATGATAGCATTATTACCGACGAAAAAGGAATATATACCTGCGGAGGCGGATATGCTTATTTGAACTTGTTGCTGTATGTCTTTGAAAAGCATTTGGGAAGGGAAATATCCGTATTAGCGTCGAAAATGTTCGAGATTGACATCGAACGAAAGAGTCAAAACCCTTTTGTGATATTTACAGGACAAAAAAAGCACGGGAATGAAATCGTTTTGAAAGCACAGGAATTTATAGAAAACAATCCTACCGACAGTTATACAGTGGATAGCATTTGCGAAAAATTCAACATAGGCAGAAGAACCTTTGAAAGAAGATTTAAAAATTGTACTGGTAATTCAATATTGGAATATATACAAAGAGTGAAGGTCGAGTTTGCAAAAAAGCATTTGGAAGCAGGACGAAAAACAGTCAACGAAATAATTTATGCGACGGGTTACAACGACATCGATGCCTTTAGAAAGGTTTTTAAAAAAATTACCGACTTATCACCTGTTGACTATCGAAAAAAATATTCGATAGGAATTTGACAATATAACCTGGACGAACAATGTGCGAACCACTAACATCGTTTGGCAAGGTCGCGAAGGATGTTCTTCTATGTAACATTATACTATATTCGACAGTAGGAATTCTAATAACTTTAGCACTAAAAATTCACGAAATTGCCAGGTTGAGAACGGATACCAGCAAGCTTTTTCGGAAACACCATGAACCTTATAAAGGGACTATCAGGAAAAGCTTTTCCGCCTCACAAACAATCACTACTAACTTACAATCCTGAAAACTTACTTAGCTTCAATTGGTGCAATTCTTCTTTGTGTAACACTTTGCACTGCACAAACAAATGATAAGCCAAAACTAAATGCTGTATCATTTGAACTGGGTAAGACGGGATTTATATACAACCTGAACTTTGCCCACAAACTCGCCTCGAAGAATTTGGTTTTCGTTTTAGTGCAGGTTCTAACCTTGGTCAATATCTAGGTGATGAAACTTAGTCCATCAAATTTTTTCAATTGGGGTGTATACCTTAACAGCGGTGATAGTAATTCTATTGCCGCCATATTGCAAGACCTTACCGTTAACGGAAAAATCAGTCAGTCATTCACTTTTAAACAACCTGTTATGAGAAAACTTTTTTTATTGTCGCTCTTTTTTATTGTCGCTTCAACTTGCTTAACTGCACAAATCCAAAAAAGCCAGGAGCAAGCAAAGGTAAACCAGGCCGTAACAGGTTTTTTTGCTGGGCTTGCAGCGTTGGATACAAGAATAATGAAGCAACATACTACCAAAGATTTCCTACTGCTGGAAGATGGTGCGGTTTGGAACATGGATACCTTGACGAGTAAATTGAATCCTCTAAAATCTGGCAGCTTTAGCAGAACAAATCATTTGAATTTTATTCATACAGAAGTAAAAGGGAATACAGCATGGGTGGCATATAATAACAGCGCAGAAATGAGTGTGAATGGACAAAAAAAGAATGTGCAGTGGCTTGAAAGTGCAGTCCTGGTAAAAGAGTCAAAAGACTGGAAAGTACAACTGCTTCATTCCACACCACTAAAGCCAAAGAAAAATTAGGTACGACTAAAGGGCCATTGTTTTGGCCTTGCTCTTTTTGTCTTTTCTTTCTTTTTAAACATCTTTCAACGTGCTTTCTTTATGCATCGTATAAATAAAAGCCGAATAGAATATCTGCAAGTACAAGGGAGTGACACAACGATGTAAAATAGAATTCATAAAGTTGGCTCACAAAAAAGATCCATTGGTAAACTCATTCAAGTGGTATTTATAATCGGTTAAAAGAAGGTTCGCAGGAATGCAGCCGACGATAAGATGTAGTAGTTCTTTTTTTGTACCCGGCATTTGTACTGTACCCGGCATCGTTGCGTCGCACTCTTGTACCTGTAACTTATACCGCGGCCGAAACTTTAAATTATAAGAGCATTCCTTTTGTTTGCTGGTTTACTTTTACGAAAACAGGTGAAGCCGGCCATGAGCGTCGGCGGGAGAAATTATAGTAAGAAAATTGGCCTTCCCTCCTACCGTCCATCCTTTACGAACATCAGGAGTAGTTTTGGGACCTTCGATTAAAGTATCTGCGATAGCCCCGGTTACAAAAGCATAGATACCTTTATGAATTAAATCAATTGCCTGCTCTTCTTTCGGCCATGTTCACGGCAAAGAACCTAACCCCTGTTGCATTTTCAAGCGCTTGATTGTTCGGTAACCTCAGGTTCATAAACAGGAATGAACCTGCCGGCCCTCTAATTCCTTGTTTTGCCACGATGCCCCGAACTGCTCCCGGTACAATTTCCTACCACAAAGCTGGTTCAATTAAATTTAATTCACATATAAAAACAATGTCAAATGTATAAGTTTTTTTGTATCAGATATAAAAATAAAAAATAAAAAATTATAGCAATTTGTCTTGCATTTTCGAACTAATGTATTTAGTATTGTTTTAGCAATACGTTTAGCAATTGCTGTAAAAAATGCTAAAGATTTTTCTCATAATTATCCTCGTTGTCGATGCAAGTCTTAATAGCCTTGCACAGGAGAATAGCATACAGGATGTAAACCTTACAAAAAATCTTACTAACCACTTTGTAAGGGATATTAATAGCAGGGTGGCCCGCCTAACGGAAAAGGTTGAAGAGAAAGCGCTGAAAACTCTGGAGAAATTCGAAAAGCATGAAAAGAAGCTGCAAAAGAAGTTGGCTGCAAAAGATAGTTTGTCTGCAGCAAACCTTTTTCCGTCGCTAACCCAGAAGGCACAAAAAGCAGAAAACATATACAAGCAACTGGCTGCTGAACTTAAAGTGCCGTCTGCAAGTAAAACATTTACCGAGTACATACCTGAATTCGACAGCTTAAAAACAAGCCTGAAATTTTTAAATCAACCATCAGCGCTCACTTCAAAACTTCCCCCTGGCATTACCGAAAAAATTAAATTGGCCAACACGAATATTCAGAGTCTCGAAACAAAACTGCAACAAGCCAATGAAATTAAGAATTACATGAAAGAGCGGAAGCAGTTACTAAAAGAGCAATTTGAAAAATATGGGATGCCAAAGGAATTGAAGAAGCTGAATAAACAAGTCTATTACTACCAACAGCAACTCAACGAATACAAAGACCTCTTAAAAGATCCGAAGAAGATAGAAGCAAGAGCTATTGCTGAGCTACGAAAGCTTCCTGTATTTACCGAGTTTATGAAAAAGCATTCCCAACTAGCCCAGTTATTCCGCCTGCCCGATAATTATGGAAACGAAGAAATTTTGGCCGGATTGCAAACAAGAGCATCGGTTCAAAATCAACTACAGGAACGCTTTGGAGCATCAGCCTCTTCTGCAACAGCAGCCGGAGGAGCCGGAGGGGCAACGAGCTACCTGCAACAGCAAATGAGCGTTGCACAAGGTGAATTAAGCAAATTAAAAGATAAGGTAAATAAGCCTGGAGGCGGCAGCAGCGACCTCGAGATGCCCGACTTCAAACCCAATAGCCAAAAGACAAAAAGTTTTCTGAAAAGGATTGAATACGGAGCCAATGTACAAAGCCAAAAGACGAACTCATTTTTACCTGTGACCAGCGATCTTGCTTTAACAGCGGGCTATAAACTCAACGATAAAAGTGTAATAGGAATAGGTGCCAGTTATAAACTCGGCTGGGGCAGCGGATGGAAAGATATCAAAATAACCAATGAAGGAGTTGGCTTAAGAAGCTATCTCGACTGGAAGTTGAAACCCATTTTTGGCAAGATAGAAGGTTTCTGGATCAGTGGAGGATATGAACAAAACTATCAACGTGCCTTTAGCGGAATTAATCAATTAAAAGATTTGAACGCCTGGCAAACCAGCGGTTTGATGGGGCTTACCAAAAAATATAAGATTGGTAAGAAGACCAATAATCTTCAGTTGCTGTGGGATTTTTTGAGTTACCGGCAGGTGCCACGGAGACAGCCGGTTTTGTTTAGGGTGGGACATGTGTTTTAAAAACTTCGTGATAATACTAAGTAGCCCGTTTTAGTTTAAATAAACCTCTAAAGTCTAAATCACCATACCATGACATTCAGAGCCATACCTCTGTTACTATTCTTTTTACCTGGATTTATTAGTGGGAAAGTAAGAGCCCAAAAAACAGCATCTTCTATTGAGAGACCTAAAGAAAGCTTCTACTCTATCACCAGGAACAAAGCCTGGACAGTAAATCAGTATTTAATTACTTCCAAAAAAGCCGATAAAAAGTCTTCGTTTAACAACAGTACATTTAGATTCAACCAGGACGATACAAGTACATTTCTAATAGAAGCAACTGGTAGCAATAGTATGGTAGGTCATTGGCATGAACAGGATAATGATAAATTTATTTTTTCACTTCCGTTAATTACAAAAGACTCCTCCTCTATAGTCGCTACTGGTGCTGATCATTCCAACCCTTCAACTCCACAATACCGGGCAGTGTCTGTGAAAAATAGCCCAAGTGATTCTTCCTACAATGAAATTGCCCAGTTATTATCAGGAGGACCCATGCAAGTTGTGCAACTGAAACCAGCTAAAATAACATTGAGATTAGTTGATGCTATGCGTGGGGAAGTCTTTATAGAACTTACAAGAAAAGACTAATCGTTTCTTGTGACCATACCTTATAAATGCATTTATTAAAATGAAATAATTGATGAAAAAACTTTTAGTCCTATTAGCACCCGGTTTCTTTTATTGTACTACCTACTCGCAGCACACCTTTCAAAACAACGGCTTAAAGGTCGGCGTTGGGACTCCAATTCCTGCAGCAAAATTTACTATTAACGGAACATCTGTAGCCGGAGCAGGTTCCCAAACAAACATTTCCGCTTTTCTCGACAATGGTATTAGGATCGACGGATCAGGAGGCACTTACACACAAGATGCTATTACCTATCAGTCAGCGATGAGTGGAGCAGGGGCAGCAATAGCATTTGGAAGATACGGTTCATACGATACCTATATGAGCTTTTACACCAATCCTTGCTGTGCAGGCCCTACCGGGGGCATAGTTGAGAGGATGAGATTGAATGATAACGGTAATCTGGGTATTGGAACAATTAGTCCTCAGTCGAAGCTCCATGTAATTGGTAGTTCGATTTTAACAAGTTCGACTGCTTTAGGAACTAATTCAGTCGGCTACCCTGATAATTTTGGAATGTACTATGCAGATAGAGGGAATTTATGGACTGAGGTCACCGTACATAACAAAAGCTCTGGAGCAATGCTCTATGCCAACCCTCAAGCGTCTTCATATAGCGGTATGTGGGGTACAACGTATCCATCTTCATCAGCCGGATTACTATCTAATCCTTATGTTCCGTTAGTGTTAGGAGCAGGTAAGGAGACAATGCGGATAAGTCCGGAAGGAAGGATTGGTATAGGAACAGCATTTCCAAAGTCAAAATTAGAGGTGGTCGGCACTACAAACGATCTTCTTACTTTAACAAGTACAGTTGGTAATACAAACAATACGGCAAACTTATATATGGATACATATCCTGCTTCGGATCATCATGTATCACGAATTCAGGTAATTGATAATGGTGACTGGTCAGGGAATGTTACCTTTTCAACGAAGATGCCGGGCGGTCCGGCAAATGCTTTAGCAGAAAGATTAAGAATTGCCAGCAATGGCAAAGTTGGAATTGGAACAAAAGATCCTTCGCAAAAATTACATGTAGTAGGCCAGGCGCTCATCACAAAAGATTCGAGCTTCGAGTGTTGCTCCTACGGTAAATTTACCCTTGCTATTGCCGAAAATACTGCTTCGACCGGAAACAAAGCGTCAATTTCATTTCACAATAATGGCCAGGATAATGGCAATATCGAACTATCACGTGATGCTGGTTTTAGATCTATTAAGTTTTACGACCATCAAAATCAAGGGTTAGGAATCGACGTTACCGGTAATGCCAGATTTAGTAAAAAAGTTGCAATCGGCGGAGTAGATTTTACCAGGCTAAATGATTATGCCCTTGCAGTTAATGGTTCTGCAATTTTTTCAAAAGTACAGGTAAAAGCAACTTCAAGTCCGTGGCCCGACTATGTTTTTAATCCCGACTACAAACTCCGCTCTCTTTCTGATGTAGAAAGCTACATCAAAAAGCATAATCATTTGCCTGAAGTCCCTTCTGCCGCAGAAGTAGAAAAAGATGGGCAGGATTTAGGTGCAAC
>JAQBNO010000149.1 GCA_028288485.1 Segetibacter sp. | reverse complement strand
CTGGTTTTCAGACAAGTCGGGTATAGCATCTACCTTGGTATTGTTGACCGAATAGAAGCCATAGCCTGCTACTGCTGCTGCTATCAGCAAAACAACCATCCGGTTTTTTAAAGCCCATTTAATAGAGGTGCTAATCATGCCTTATTTCGATTTCGATTAACCATCAGGTTAAAAGTTATAAAAGTTGCTTCCTTTATCAGATATATCGGGAGAAACAGCGTGAAGTTTAAAGTGATTAGTGCAATTAGAAATATCGTTCTATTATTGCCATTTTTAAGAAAGAATGGCAGCAAAAATTGCTGCCATCTTATGCCTGCTAATTTTCCTTATTGAATTACTTCTTTTCTTTTCCTTTAACCACCAGTTCCATACCGCACTGTGAGCATTTACCTTCCTTGTTACTTACCACATCGGGGTGCATCGAACAAGTGTAAACAATTGGTCCTGTTTGCTTGCTCCCTTTGCGCTGTACAACGAGTTTAGAATCACACTTAGGACATTTGCCAGGTTTAGAACTGGTAACATCAGGGTGCATAGTGCAGGCATACCTTGCCTTGGCTGGTTTTGATTGACTTTTTTTCTGAGCAAATACTGCTGTACTACATACTACGAGTAGCATGATAATGATTAAACGTTTCATGGTTTTTGTTTTTATGTTATGAAAAAATGGAAAAAATAATTATCCGGGCAGCAATAGCACTACCCTATATTCGAATAAATAAGAAAGTAGAAAAACTCAAATAGGTTCATGTATAACAGGATGTATACATTTAAATAAGCAGAAGAAAAATCAAATTCTAAAAACGCAGTTGGAAATGTATACCGGAACTTTTAGTTTGCAAAGGGGTGCATGACTACAAGGAAGTTCTTCGATTGTATTTGAGAGACAGTTTAGGTTGTAATCTGAATAGTTAGAGGAGATTAAAGTAACAGGAACTTTATGACTGTCGAAGAACATTTCAACTCTCTGTTGGTCATTTTCACTTTTTATAATCTTTGTTTCGTCGCGACAACAGCCTTTGTTTCCTTCTTCCTCCATACCGCAGGAAGCACATAAAGAAGATGAAGTCTTGCCCGATAATTTCCAACCTGCAACCTCGCTCATGCAGTAATGAACGGTAATCGACATGCCTGAAGAAGACACTCCATAAATCAGTAATAATAATATGAGTGTGAGTTTTTTCATCTATTGGTGAAGTTACAGTCGAATAAGGAAGGTTTTTATGATTAATGTCATAAACAAACCTTTTGTTTAGGTGATTATTATCATTAAAACATTTGTATTGAATATTTAGACTTTGTTTCTTTCGAGTAACTTATGAGCGGGAGCCTTTTGGTTGAGCGTCATTTAATATTGCGATCAACGAATGATAATATTGCCGAGTTGTTACATAAAATCGTAGATTATATGCATGTAAAAGATTACGAAAGAACAAATAAATGAACTCCTTTTGAAAGTGCAATTCGAGGAAGATCAAGGCTTACCACGCATCACGGAACACATATATCGTAGGTATTCGTATGTGATAAATTGCAAAGTCAGCTGCCCTACGTTTAAATGAAGGTTATAGTTTTTTGAAACCCGATTTAAATAAAGAAGTTTTGTCCTGAAAAATGGCTGGTGATTTTATGGTTAGAATTTTATTACCAGCAAAAGCCTTTTAAGTAGTTGGAGTTATTTATTTTGGTTACCGGCATCGTTTCAATAATGAAGCGACATTGGCGACGCTCCGTTCAAAGGTAGTATTTCAAAGCAGCCTTTTGCGATGCAGCGTTGTTTGCAAAATTAACTCAAACAGCTTCCTCAGGTACAGATAATTCAAATACGGATAGAAATAAAATCTTTAAAATGAGCTTGGTTAAACCCCGTAACGACCTCCGGGATAAATGCTAATTTTTTCACTTCGGTATATAACTATGAAATTTATTTCTGAGGTAAACTAAAAGTAATGAAGATTCAATGCAGGTTGAAACACGAAGATCAGGAACATTATGAAAACGATACCTTTATTATTTTTAATTAGGTAAGGAGTAACTAAATCAATTGCATCATTATGAACATACTAGTACCAACAGATTTTTCTGAAGTAGCCAATGTAGCTGTAAAGTATGCAGCTATGCTTGCCAGGAAAATGGATGCAAAAATTATTTTATTGCACGCCATTCCTCACAAATCCGTATTGTGGCCTTATACCGACGATGAGATGGTTGAGGACGCGCATAAAAAACAGAAAAAGATAAAAGCAATTTTGATTAAGGCAGGGATGGATGCAGGCAATATTGAAACGCATGTGTTTTACCAATTTCCCGTAGAAGCGTGGATTAATGATTTTATACAAAAAAACGAGATTGATTTTGCTGTTATTGGAACTATAGGAACTACGGGATTAGAAAATGTGATGTTGGGTAGCTTTGCTTTAGGTATGATAGAGCATCTATCTGTTCCTATAATTACTGTCCCTCCAGCTGCAAATGTTAATAGTATCAGCAATATCGTATATCCTGCAGATATGAAAGATACACTTCCAGAAATTGAAGCAATAGTAGTTTTCGCAAAGATTTTTGATGCATTTATTCATATTGTTTATGTTTCAAAAAATGACATAGCAGAGAACATAATCGCATTGGAAAAGTTGAAGAAATTTACAGCATTGACAGGCTATGGAAAAATAACAATAGATGTAAAAACAGGCACAGACATAGAATTATTGATTGAGGAAAGTATTAAAGATAAGCATGCAGACCTTGTGGCTATGTTTCCAAAAAAAGGATTTTTCGAGCAATTATTTACAGGTAGTGTCACCCGGGAAATAAGCTATCATATCGTTATACCTTTATTAGCTATTAAACAGACGTAAAAAAATATGATTGCTCTGCGCCTGTTGCATTTTCATTCTATTCATTAGGTTCAACGTGTATTAAAATATTCCCTATTTGGGGAATTTCTTTTCTCAACGTGTCTTTAAGATGATGAGCTATTTCGTGACCTTGTTTAACAG
>JAQBNO010000137.1 GCA_028288485.1 Segetibacter sp. | reverse complement strand
CCTTATTAAACCGGTTGCAACTTTGCTATCACTTTTATTCTTTTTCTTATTTTCAACCGCACCGGCAGGCATAACAAATAGGTTTATTTAAAGAAGAACATTTTCGCTGAAGCAAAAGAAAAATTACTTTGCTTTTTCCATATGCTTTGCCGTTGCCTCGAGGGTTTCATAGAATTCTTCTCCATACTTTCTAATAATAGCTTCCTTTAAAAATATATAGGTAGGAACTTTTAATTTTTTGCCCAGCTTACAAGCTGCAGCACAAAGGTCGGGCCGCGGTTCGTAATTTACGTATTCAGTCAGCTCGTCTTTGCTTTTAGAGATTCTTATTGGGAAAAGATGACAGCTTATCGGCTTTTTCCAGCTTATTTTATCATCGTTATAAGCCTGTTCTATGGCACATTTAATAATGCCTTGTTTATCGCGGTAGCCGTAGGCGCAAATTTTTCCACCTACTGTTGGTGTTACCCAACCAAACTCCCGGTCATATAGATATTTTCCACCTTTTTCGATTGTACGAATGCCAGCCGGAGTCATGTATTCTTTAATAATATCGTAAGAATTAATCAGGTGGTTTAATTCTTCTGTTTGCAGTGGCGCACCTGCATCTCCATCTTCACAACATCCGCCTTTGCATTTTGTAAGGTCGCAAACAAACTGTTCTTCTACCACCTCATCACTTACCAGCACATTATCAATTGCTATCATAATTTGTAACCCTGCTAAACGGGCTAATTTTTTACGAAGATAGTTGTAAAATAATCTTCATAAACTAACGTCGAATTAATAAATACGGGTGTTTAACAGTCAGCTAACACTGTCGTTTAAAAGGAACTGAAGGAGACGGCTTGATTTATTATTTACAAACAAACTTGTATAAGAACTGGCTGAATAAGGGAAATTCAGTACAACGGTGCGACGCAACGGGAGAAGAATAAAGGTAAAATGATCACTACCAAAAAGACTTACAGGATTTCCGCTTCCTTGACCTATTGATCCTTCCAGGCAAAAGTATTGATCATGTGCCTTACATCTTCCATTAAAAACCTGTTGACAATACCGAGAGAATCTTCGTTTGGGGTTGCATCAAAATAAAGTGCACCCCTGAGAAAGTGCCGGGTAGTATCAGTTAATAAAAACTGGTTAGCGGTAGCAACATTGCCGCCCAATTTAAAAAAAATACCATGAACATTATTAGGGTTTACAATCAATGAGTCATCTATACTGGAAGCCTTAACAGTATTCTTATTAGTCATTTTATAAGAGTCGCTTATCAGCTTGTCGAACTTCTCCTTTCTCGGATCCTTATAGCTTACATAAATGCGGCCATTAAATTGCGGAAAATCGATATTTATCCACCACGGATTTTCGGTTGCTTCACCAAAAAAACTGCTGTCTTTTACAACCTTTGCATACACAGGGTATTCAAACGAATAAGGATAGCCTGGTTGGTTAAAAACCTGGTATTGCTTTTCAGGAAACTGTATTTTAAAATAACCTCTCGGCTTAGGTGTATAGTCGCTATTGCACGAGGAAAGGACCATAGACCACAGACCCCAGACTGTGGTAAGAATAAGAACAAAAGATAATTGCCTTGGGAGAATTAGCGAGGATTTTTTCAAGAATGTTTAATTAATCATTCAAAGCTACACCTACTCTTCTGTATGCGGTTTTATTGTAACCTTAATTTTTTGAAGGCGATTCTTTTCCACCTCCATCACTGTAAATTCAAAATTTCCGCTCAATACAACTTCATTCACCTGCGGAATTTCTCCCGTAAGTTCCAAAACCAGTCCTGCCAGCGACTCGCTTTCGCCTCTTACTTCATCAAATGTTTCCATAGGCAATTCCATAACCCGGCATACATCGTGGATCATCACCTTCCCTTCAAAAACATAATTATAATCATCCACTTTTATATGGGCAATCTCTTCTTCGTCAAACTCATCTTTGATGTCGCCGATGATTTCTTCCATGATATCTTCAAGCGTTACAATGCCGCTCGTTCCTCCAAACTCGTCTACTACTATAGCAAAGTGAGTCCTTTTGGCTTGAAATTCCTGCAAGAGATCTTCGATCATTTTTTGCTCATGAACAAAAAAAGGAGGCTTCATGGCAGTATGCCAGTTGAAGTCGGGCGCACTATCAAGATAGGGCAAGAGGTCTTTTGTGTGTAACATGCCTACTACATTATCCAGGTCTTCTTTATAAACCGGCAAGCGACTGTAGTGAAGTTCTTCCACCTTTTTTACAAGGTCTCCGAAAGAGGTGGACAGTTCTATCCCGCTAACATCAAGTCTTGCCCTCATAACCTGCCTGGCTGTAATATTGCTGAATTTTACTATCCCTTTCAGTATATTTTTTTCCTTTTTCGACGCCTCGCTTTCTGTTGTTAGGTCAATTGCATGGTCCAATTCTTCGAGGCTATACGAAGAATTGGATTTTTTAGCCAGCTTTTTTTCAATAAAATCAGAAGTTGTTACCAGTTGTTCACTTAGGCCTTTAAAGATATAGGAGACGGCTTCCACCAATGGCCCCGCATCTTTTGCAAACCTTATATTGTTTTGTGTAGCCAACACTTTGGGCATTACTTCACCAAATAAAACCAGTAAAAACGCTACCGCCAGCACTTTAATTAAAAATTCAACCCACCATAACTGGCTGTTAAATAAAATAAGGCTGTCTATTACAAAATTTGAAATAATAATGATGGAGATATTTACAAAGCTGTTAGCAATAAGCAGCGAAGCAAGCAGGCTTTTTGGCTTTTCCAGCAGGTCAACGATACGCTTGTAACCAGGTTGCTGTTTGGTTTTAAGCATATTCAGCTCCTTAAACGAAAGTGAAAAATAAGCGACTTCTGCACCCGAGACTACGAACGAGATCAGTAGTAAGATGATCAGCAAAAATATTAGAATGGTGGTGGCCTGAGTATTAAGAACAGCAGGGTTCTCTGCAAACAAAAAATTAAAAAGTTCCGGGTGATAATCCAAAGCTATGCTGGTTTGGTTAATAAAATGGCTGATTTCGATAGCCAATGCAGGTGCGAATATATCAACTTTTATAGGGTGTAGTTAAAAAGGCAGGTCTTCCGATGTTTCGCCAATTGGTGGAATATCAGCATTGCTTATTCCTTCAAGGTTGTCGTGGTGGACCCCGGCGTTAAAAGCGTGACCATCGCCGCGCTTGTCAAGCATTATTAAATTATCTCCAACCACTTCTGTTGCAAATTTTTTATTTCCTTCTTTATCCTCCCAACTCCGTGTTCTTAAACGTCCTTCAATATAAACCAGGCTTCCCTTGTGCAGGTATTTTTGAGCAAGGTCTGCAAGGCCTCGCCAAAGTACCACCGTATGCCATTCGGTTTGTGAAACCAGTTTTCCGCCACGGTCTTTATAAGTTTCCGTGGTGGCTAAACTAAATTTTGCCACCCCTATATTTCCTTCCAAATATTGTACATCCGGATCTTTACCAAGATTCCCAATAAGTATTACTCGGTTTACCCCTCTCATATTGTCGTATTTTAAATGAACCCGCCTAATGATGGGTTAGCTGTTTAAAATTACTTTTTTTTAGATAACAATTCAAGCATTAAAAAAAAATATTGAATTTAAAGGGAAATTTAATTACTTTTTGTTTATCAGCTATTGTATTTCATGGCCTCGTCGTTGCGACGCTCCTTTTTTCTTTTGGTTCTTTTATTAACTTTTCCAGGTTTCGCTGGTTCAGGTACGAATATAATAATTTGAGATATGTTCGTGATTTTGCAAAAACAGGTTAATAAACTTTGGAAATGCGATGCCTGGCAAATCTGCTATTTTTACCATCTTATAGTTCCGCAATGAAAAAGGAATAGCTGAAATTCTTATGCTAATGAACTTCCCCTCCAGGTTTTGATGGGTTAATTGCTGCTTATATACGTTAGAGATATGATCAATTGAATATTCTTTTATTCCCAGCTGCTCGTGTAACCATTTTTCTATTACTGAAGGCAGCCAGTTCAATTCTTTATCGGATTCGAACAGGTAGAATTCGTAAAGGCTCTGCCAAATATCTTTTTCAATTCTTTTATTAATCAAAACACAGCTGTCGATGTGAAAAATAAAATAGGTAAACCATCTCTTTCGCTTTATTAGTTGTTTTTCTTTTACCGGTAATTTGTTTACCACCCCGTCTTTATAAGCGATACAGTCTTTTTGAAGAATACAGCTTTCACATTCAGGAATTTGTGGTTTGCAAACCGTAGCGCCAAAATCCATAATCGCCTGGTTGTAAGAAGCAGAATCTTGTTTAAATAGCAATTGATTAGCAAGCCCGCTAAAATATTCCTTTCCTTTTGTAGAGTCAATTGGAATTGCTTCCCCAAAATATCTTGCTAAAACCCTAAAAACGTTGCCGTCAACAACAGCATGTGGAAGTCCATACGCAAAAGAAGAAATAGCTGCCGCAGTATAAGGACCTATTCCTTTTAACGCCAGAATGTTAGAGTAAGTTTGAGGAAATTGACCATGCAGCTCTTCATGAATGTATTTTGCTGTAAAAATCAGGTTTCTGCACCGGGTATAGTAGCCAAGGCCTTCCCATACCTTAAAAACTGCTTCCTCCGGCGCTGTTGCGAGGCTTTGAAGGGAGGGAAACTCTTTGATGAAATTATTATAATATGCAAGTCCTTGCAAAACACGCGTTTGTTGAAGAATAATTTCGCTAATCCAAATTTTATAAGGCGCTTTCTCTCCTTTCCATGGCATGATTCTTTTATTCTCCTTTAAGTGCCATTCTATCAGTCGTCGGGTAAATTTGTTTTTCATCCGTTGACCCGAAGATAGTGTAAGGTGAGCACGTTTCTAATGGCAATATTATATATGCAGCTTAATTTCTTTTGATAATCATACAGTTAAACAAAAGGTTAAACTAGTAACAAAACAAGGGTTTATAAAAATTTAAGTTGCTCCTCATACTATTTGTGATGTAGACTTTGGAGCATGCGTTGAAAAGAAAAAACAAAATACCCAATGAGAAAGTCAGACTTAATAAATCAAATTTCAGAAAAAACAGGCATTCCGAAGGTTGATGTTTTGGTTACATTAGAGACCATGTTTAAAGAGGTAAAAGATAGTCTTTCACAAGGTGAAAATATTTACATACGTGGATTCGGAAGTTTTATAACTAAAAAAAGGGCGGCAAAAATTGGCAGAAACATAAAGAGAAATGTAGCGGTAGAAATCCCCGAGCATTTTATCCCGGCTTTTAAACCTGCTAAAGAATTTGTTAGTGAAGTTAAAAGTAAAAGGAGGAATGAAGGGGAATAAAACATTTACAATTAACATCTTATCATTCATTTTAACTTCCCGAGAGATTTTACAGACGTCAATTAATATACTTTTGCCGCATAATCAGTAATTGTGAAAAAACAACAAATTATTTTGGTTAGCGGCGGTTTTTTATTGCTAATCCTTTTATTCTTTTTCGGAAATACAATCCCTCCTAAAAAAGCTGCTCCAATTGCGGCAAATACTCCTCACCAGGAAAAAACCGTTGATACCGAAAAATTGCTTACCCACGCCAAAGAAAGATTAACACCTCAACAACTTGAAAAAGTTACTTCGCTGGAAAACAGTGTTAAGAGAGGAGACGTTAAAAATCAACAACTTAGCGTGTATCGGCAACTCGCTTCATTCTGGGGAGATACCATAAAACTGTTTGAACCCTACGCATTTTATCTGGCCCAGGCGGCTAAGTTGGAAAATTCTGAAAAAAGCCTCACCTTTGCAGCCCATTTGTTTTTAACCAATCTAAAAACGGAGGCAGAACCTCCTATGCAGAACTGGCTGGCAACAAATGCAAAAGATCTTTTTCAGAGAGCGTTAGAGGTAAATCCGGCGAACGACAGCAGCAAAATAGGTTTAGGAGCATGTTACATTTTCGGTAATATCTCAGATAATCCTATGGAAGGTATCGGGCCGATAAGAGAGGTAGTTCAAAAAAACCCGGATAATTTATTTGGGCAATTAATACTGGGACTGGGAGGTATTAAGAGCGGTCAGTATGACAAAGCAATTGAGCGGTTCCTGATAATTGTAAATAAGCAGCCCGAAAACCTTGAAGCAACTTTAAACCTTGCAGAAGCCTATGATCGAAAGGGCGATAAAGCAAATGCGGTTAAATGGTATAAGGTAGTGAAGGAGAAAATACCTAACCCTGAAGCTCAGAAAGAATTGGATATAAGAATTAAAGCATTACAATAACCTTGATTTTTTTTATAAACTAAAAATTATTTGATCATGCCTTGCGGAAAGAAAAGAAAGCGACATAAAATAGCAACACACAAACGTAAAAAGAGACTAAGAAAAAATCGTCATAAAAAGAAGAAGTAACTTCATCTTCTCATCCTGTCATTATTAGCAATGCCGGAGAGTACAAATTGTTCTCCGGCATTTGCAACTTTCTACTGGTCTGCCAACCACCTGTTTTGCAACTTTTACCTTTACCTTATCAAACAAAAAAGTGGCAGGATAACTCTGTGTTGGTTCAACACGGTGAAGAAGTGGTACGTTTCCTCGAAGGGAACCTTGTGTGAATTTTTTAAAAGTTGCAATTTTGAACAAAGAATTAATAATAAATTCTACTCCCCAGGGAGTGGAGATAGCCCTGCTGGAAGATAAAAAACTCGTAGAGCTCCATAATGAAAAAACCGATGCTAATTTCGGGGTTGGTGATCTTTATCTTGGAAAAGTAAAAAAACTCATCCCCGGGTTAAACGCAGCATTTATCGATGTAGGTTTTGAAAAAGACGCCTTTTTACATTATACCGACTTAAGTCCATTTGCGCGTTCCCTATTAAAGTTTACTCAATTAAGCATAACGGATAAATCTGAAAATGGTCTGGATTTTACAAAGTTTGAAGTAGAGCCAGAGATCGTTAAAACCGGCAAAATTAATGAAGTATTAAGCGGGAAGCCGAGCGTTTTAGTTCAAATCCTGAAAGAGCCGATAGCAGCAAAAGGACCGCGTCTTAGCTGCGAAATTTCTTTGCCCGGTCGTTTTGTAGTACTCACTCCTTTTAATGATATTGTTGCTGTTTCAAAGAAAATACACAGCGCCGAAGAAAGAAAGCGATTGCAGAAGATAGTTGAAGCTATAAAAGAAAAGAATTTTGGCGTAATTGTACGAACCGCTGCTGAAGGAAAAAATACAGCTGAACTACACGAAGACCTTACTACGCTTATTAACACCTGGAAGACTATTCAGAAAAATTTGAAAGGGGCAGAAGCGCCTGCGAAAATTTTAAGTGAACAGACGAAAGCAACAAGCATGTTGCGCGACCTTCTTACCGAGGATTTCAATAAAATAATTGTTAACGATACCAATATTTACCAGGAAGCAAAAAATTACATCCAGAAATTTGCGCCCGAGAAAGCTGAAATAGTTGGAATGCACCAAAACGGTGCTTCAATATTTGATCATTACGGGATTACAAAGCAGGTTAAAAGTGCATTTGGTAAAACAGTAAACCTAAACAGCGGTGCTTATTTGATAATCGAGCACACCGAGGCTTTGCATGTGATTGATGTTAACAGCGGTTATAAAAGCGTAAGTAACAACCAGGAGGAGAATGCTTTACAGACCAATATGGAAGCGGCGGAGGAAATTGCGCGCCAGTTGAGACTTCGTGACATTGGCGGAATTATAGTTGTGGACTTCATCGATATGAAGCTGCCCGACAATAAGAAAAAATTGCAGGATGCCATGGACGGCTTCATGAGGACTGATAGAGCTAAGCACGCTGTACTACCTATTTCGAAGTTTGGTTTAATGCAAATTACCAGGCAAAGAATGAAGCCTGAAATGAATATTAACACCTCAGAATTTTGCCCTGCGTGTAACGGAACCGGAAAAATAACCTCTACTTTATTGTTGGTTGATGAAATAGAGAAAAGGTTGTTGTACATGGTTACGCACCAGCATAAAAACCTCACCCTGTTTGTAAACCCAATCGTTCATTCGCATCTTACCAAAGGTTGGTTTTTCAATTCTATTAAGTATAAGTGGAATAAAAAGTTTAAAACCAAAATAAAGGTTCTGCCTAATACCAATTACCACCTCATCGAGTTTCATTTCTTCGATCAAAATGAAGAAGAGATCAAAATTTAAAAAATGCCCGGCTTTTTGCCGGGTATTTTTTTGAACTTACTTCTGCCTCGATTGTTAGTTCCATTGTTAAACACATTTGTCTCGCCGACTTCCAGTTGCGGTGGATAGAAAGTACAAGTGTGCGACGCAACCCAAGCCTGGTGAGAGTCGTGAAGCTGGCTACAAAAGAAAAATAGGTTTATTTACTGCAACAACAAATGCAGTGGAAGGAAGTTGGCAAAGCAAACAGCATTCTTAAAAGCAACGGTCTATGCCTGATCTATTAAACCCGGTTAATTTTTTTGCAATTACCCTACTGATGTTTCTTGTAGTGGTGGGCAGGTATTTTTTAATTGCTGCCTTCTTTCATTTGTGGTTTTATGTTTGGGCTAAAGACAAGTGGTTTAACAGGAGGCTGGGGAAGAAAGCGGTTGATATAAAGCAATTTAATACGGAGGTTAAGTGGTCGGTCTTCACTTCTTTGATTTTTGCCTTCGCCGGTTCTGCAACGGCCGTTCTTTGGCAAAAAGGCCACACTCGTATGTATGCCGACATAAACGAATATGGTTTTTGGTACCTGCCCGTAAGTCTTGTAATGTCGATGTTTATTCACGAAACATATTATTACTGGCTTCACCGTTGGATGCACAGGCCGTCGGTTTTTAAGCTATTACATAAGGTTCATCACGATAGCAACACCACAAGCGCCTGGACTGCATTTTCATTTCACCCGCTTGAAGGTCTCTTGCAGGCAATTATTCTACCGCTTACGATCATGGTTCTTCCTATGCATGTTTATGTGTTGCTGTTTCAACTTACCATAATGACTTTTAGCAGTGTGATCAATCACCTTGAAATTGAAACCTACCCCGCTAACTTTCACCGTCATTTTATCGGCAAGTGGATGATCGGCGCTACTCATCATTCGTTGCACCACAAACAATTTAAATACAACTTCGGCCTGTACTTTACTTTTTGGGATAAACTAAAAAGAACCGAAAGCCCACGATATACCTCGCTGTTTGAGGAAAAAACCGCAAAAACGATCGTTAAAGAGCAGGTATGAAAAAAGCCGGATTTCTCCGGCTAGGTATCGGTAATTTGGTTTCCAGCTTTGAAACAATACTAAACATTCTTGCGTCGCACACTTGTACTTATGTTCAATTTGCAACATAAGCTTTACTTTATTAATCCCTGTCCCTGTTACCAAGGAATAGTAATATGTATTGTACTAAAGTAGCCAGTGATGCAATTGCCGCTACCACGTAAGTCATTGCAGCCCATTTTAAAGCATCTTTGGCTTTATCATGTTGTTCGCCCGATGCAATGTTTGTAGTATTTAACCATACTAAAGCTCTCCGGCTCGCATCAAATTCTACCGGTAAAGTAATAAAGGCAAACAATGTGGTGACAGCAAATAAGGCAATACCAAAAAGCAACAACCCGGGAAATACCTGCATTAATATAATGCCTGCAAGCAAGACCCACTGAACCAAATTGCTGCTGAACTGCACTATTGGTACCAAAGTACTGCGTAACGTTAACCACTGGTAAGCCCTTGCGTGTTGAACTGCATGCCCACATTCGTGGGCAGCCACTGCGGCCGCAGCAACACTTTGCCCAACATAATTATCTGCACTTAAATTTACAGTTTTATTTGCCGGGTTGTAGTGGTCGGTCAGGTGGCCTTCGACTGATGTAACTTTCACATCATAAATCCCGTTGTCGCGCAGCATTTTTTCAGCTACCTCTCTGCCCGACATCCCGTTTCGTAAAGGAATTCGGCTATAAGTAGTAAATTTTCCTTTTAATATCGACGAAACCAGGAGACTAATTCCGAGGAAAATGAGGGATATTAAAAATATAGATGACATGATTATTTGTGTTTTTAAGAGTGATTGCAAATTTTCTTCCAATTCATTCATTTGTCACATCTCGCCATCTGGCATGACAGAAAGGCGCAGAAAGAATAATGCGTAGACAGATTGTCTTAAACTTAGGAGAGAGCTTCGAATTATCGGGCGGTTTGTAGCAATCTGAGCTGATTTTTACCCTTAAAAGTTATTCACACGGTCAAAAATAATTTTTGAAATGTGAGTCATATTTGTAATTTAGTGTCAGAATTTAATGGGTTAGTAAGTAACAGGGCCGGCATTCTTGCCAGCCCTTTTTGTTTAATTAGATTATCTCCACTGCTTTTTCTTCCTTTTATCATTGGCATTACTTTGAAAATTACCTTTAGGGCATGAGCAAAGTAAAGACAGCTTATTTCTGTAGTAATTGTGGGTATGAAAGTGCAAAATGGCTGGGAAAATGCCCTTCGTGCAGTTCATGGAATACTTTCTCTGAAGAAGTATTGTCGAAAGGAACCGAAAAAAATGAAAATGGCTGGAAAGATTACCATGGCGATAAACGAAATACGAAAACGATCCTGTTAAACAAAGTAAGTGCTACCGAAGAAGACCGTATTTTAACAGCAGACGGGGAGCTGAACAGGGTTTTAGGTGGAGGCATTGTTCCGGGAAGTATTGTATTAGTGGCGGGTGAACCCGGTATAGGAAAGAGTACGTTGTTTTTGCAGGTCGGCCTGCAGCTGAAAGGCGTTCGGACTTTGTACATCAGCGGTGAAGAAAGCGAGCAGCAAATAAAAATGAGAGCCGACAGGCTAAAATCCTCTAACGACGACTTTTACCTTTTAACAGAAACTGCAACAAACGTTCTTTTCCAGGAAATTAAAAAACTTCGTCCACAACTGGTCATTGTAGATTCAATTCAAACGCTACAATCTAACTTTATAGAGTCCTCTCCCGGAAGTGTATCGCAAATAAGAGAATGTGCAGCAGAGTTTCAACGGTTTGCAAAAGAAACAGATACGCCGGTTTTTTTAATAGGACATATCACAAAAGACGGAAGCATCGCAGGGCCAAAAATTTTAGAGCATATGGTAGACACTGTTCTTCAATTTGAAGGCGACCGTCATTACGCTTATAGAATATTACGAACACTAAAAAACCGGTTTGGAAGTACTGCAGAGTTAGGCATTTACGAAATGACCGGAGACGGCATGAGAAGCGTATCAAATCCTTCAGAAATATTAATTACACAAAAAGAAGAGCAACTAAGCGGTAGCGCCATTGCTGCAACCCTGGAAGGAATAAGACCTTTGTTAATTGAAGTGCAGGCGCTGGTAACACAAAGCGTATATGGCACGCCTCAACGAACGGTAAGTGGTTTCGATCTTAGAAGGTTACAATTACTGCTTGCTGTGCTTGAAAAACGGGGCGGCTTTCATTTTGGTATTAAAGATGTTTTTGTAAATATTGCCGGAGGCTTAAAAGTAGAAGATCCGTCGATTGATTTATCGGTCATCTGTGCTTTGCTGAGTAGTTTCGAAGACGTTCCCTTACCCCAGAAGATTTGTTTTGCCGGCGAAGTTGGCCTAAATGGTGAAATCCGGGCAGTTAACCGGATAGAACAGCGAATAGCTGAAGCTGAAAAGCTGGGATTTGAAAAGATCATAGTATCGAAATACAATAAGAAAGGATTTGATAACCAGAAAACAGGTATTAAGGTGATACCGGTAGGGGAAGTACAGGAAGTGTATCAACTGCTGTTTGTAAATTAACATATACAACCAGGAATTATTTAAGTGCAAAAAAAGGGTTCCAGCCATTAAAGCTGCAGCTGCCCATTGGTTTGCGGATGAAGTGATTGCGACGCAACGGTGATTCAATAAAAACCAGTGCTGGTATCAAAAAAACGTCACGATAAAAATTTATATTGATGTCAGGTATACAAACTTCGTTTCAGGATTTGGTTCATCTCTTCTTTCCGCATGTTTGTACAGGATGTGGCTCTGATATACTAAATGACAAACAACTGTTGTGCCTGCACTGTTTATCCGAACTTCCCGAAACGAACTTCTTTTATCTGCCACACAACCCGGTAGAAAAAATTTTTTATGGAAGAATTCCTGTAAGGAGTGCAGCAGCAGGATATTTTTTTACTAAAAATTCATTAATCCAAACCTTGCTGCATCGATTGAAGTATAAAGGCAATAAAGAGATTGGGTTCTATTTCGGAAAGCTGCTGTCGAAATTCCTTATGAATAACGAACGCTTTTCAGGTGTCGATGCTTTAGTGCCCTTGCCGCTAAATCCGCGACGCGAAAAGAAAAGAGGCTATAACCAGTCAGTAGTGATATGCGAGGGAATAACATCGGCCTGGAAGAAACCGGTTTTAAATAACGCAGTCATTAGAAAGGTATATACCGAAACACAAACACAGCGGGGTCGAATTACCAGGTGGGAAAATATGGACGGTGTTTTTGCAGTTTCACAACCGGAAGCACTTGAAAACAAACACATAATGCTGGTAGATGATTTGGTAACAACCGGTGCATCATTGGAAGCGTGTGGATCAGAACTATTAAAAGTTCGTGGAACTACCTTGAGTATCGCCACTTTAGGCTATACCTTATAAAGCTTTTTAATTTACTTTTGAAGTAATGAAGCCCCTGTTCTATGGATTTGTAGTCATCTTATTTTTTCTTATCACCTCTTGCAAAAAAACTTCTTTTATTGAGAGGGGCGACGCATTAGTAAGCCTTTCAACAGATACACTACACTTCGATACCGTTTTTACCTCAACCGGCTCGGTAACCCAGGCTTTTAAGATTTTTAACCAGAATGAGCAAAAATTGCGGTTGTCTTCCGTTAAACTAATGGGCGGGGTCTCATCTGCATTTAAACTAAATGTTGATGGCACACCAGGTGCAAGTTTCTCGGGAATTGAACTGGAGCCTAACGATAGTGTGTACGTTTTCGTATCTGTAACTGTTAATCCAAATGCTGCAAATCTCCCTTTTATTGTTCGCGATAGCATCCTGGTAAATTATAATGGAAATGACAAGTTCCTCCAGTTAGAGGCATTTGGACAAAATGCAAACTTTTACCGCAACCGCCATATAACCACCGATAGTTCATGGAATAATAACTTGCCTTTTGTTATTCTGGGAGGCGTAACAGTAGACAGCAATATTACCCTTACAATCAATAAAGGCTGTAAGGTATACTTTCATGCCGATGCCCCTTTTATTGTGAACGGAACTTTGAGAATTAAAGGCGAAGCCAACGAAAGTTCAAATGTAGTTTTGCAGGGCGACCGGCTCGACCCCGACTACAGGGACTTCCCGGGAAGCTGGCCGGGAGTTTACTTTTCCAGTTCAAGTAAAAACAATGTGCTCGATTATGCTGTAATTAAAAATGCTTACCAGGGCATAATCGCCGAACTCCCTTCAAGGAATGCCAGTCCGAAAATTATTTTGAACCAATGTACCATAGATAATATATATGATGCAGGAATTATTGGCGTGGCAAGCAGTATTAGGGCAGTCAATTGCCTGATCAGCAATTGCGGAAGCAACATTGCCATTGTTGCCGGTGGCTCGTATTCATTTGCCCATTGTACAGTGGTTACCTACGGAAGTTTTTTCGTACCTCATAAAAATCCTGTTTTATATGTAACCGATGCTTACGACGATATCCCATATCCCTTATTAGCAATATTTCGCAATTGTATCTTTTACGGCGAGGGAGGCACTGCTGAAAATGAAGTAATTGTTGCCAGGAAAGCGTCGGCTGCTTCCCCTGATTTTGATGTAAAATTTGAAAATGTGTTGTATAAAAACAAAGACGACCAGCCGGCCGCTAAGTTTAACAACATTATCCGGAACGCCCTGCCGCTTTTCGATAGCGTAGACGTTAGCAGGAGATATTTCGATTTTCACCTGAAAACAGGTTCCCCTGCAATCTCGCCTGCAATTAACAAAGGTGCTTATATAGGTGTTACTATTGACCTGGACGGAAAACAAAGACCCATGGGTGGAGGTACAGATTTACCCGACCTGGGATGTTATGAACATTAATTTTTATCTTTACTAAACTTTACCTC
The DNA here is from genome assembly GCA_028288485.1 of Segetibacter sp. Taxonomy (GTDB): domain Bacteria; phylum Bacteroidota; class Bacteroidia; order Chitinophagales; family Chitinophagaceae; genus Segetibacter. The sequence continues at coordinate 57,089 of JAQBNO010000137.1, read as the reverse complement.
CTTCTTTTTGTCTTATTAATAGTAAATCCTTAAAAATGAATAAGTTTCTCTTCGCGCTTGTATTGTTTATTGCCTGTACTTCGGCAACTTCAAAAGATAAAAAAACAGATACTATGGCAGCACCAAAAACGATACATGAATTTAAAGTGCCTTCGATTGAAGGTGGTGTAATTGACTTCTCGCAGTATAAAGGGAAGAAAATACTGATTGTTAATACTGCAAGCAAATGCGGTTTCACCCCGCAATACGAGGGTCTTGAGAAATTGTATAAAGCACATAAAGATGAGTTGGTCATCGTAGGGTTTCCTGCAGACAACTTCGGACACCAGGAGCCGGGAACCAATGAAGAGATCCAGGAATTCTGTAAAGTAAGGTTCGGAGTAACTTTTCCTTTGGCAAGCAAAGTAGATGTCGTTGGCGACAATACGCATCCTCTGTTTAAATGGCTTACGAAAAAAGATCAAAATGGTGTGTTGGATGCAACTGTTAAATGGAACTTCACGAAATTCTTGCTCGACGAAAACGGAAAACTGTTAGCGGCCTTTGAAAGCAAAGTGACGCCGGAATCGGAAGAAATAACTAAATATCTAAAATAACTGAATGGGCCTCGTAAGAGGCCTTTTTCATGAACACCCAATTTTCTTTGCCTGCAATTTCTTTTCCGGTTAAAGGCTCACAGTACTGCCAAGTAATGTTTAGTTTTCCGCCTGTTGTACTTAAAGGAGCAGTGATTGCGACGCTCCGTTCATCCTTATCTCTCCAGGCATCTTTTATCCTGCACTTATTTTCATCCTTCACGTCATTTTTAATCTTCTCCTCCCACTACCTTGATCATGTTCATTTTTTTAGGCCGATCGTGGAAGAGCGCACATACAACACAAAGTTTCTGCAGCGGATCTTTTGAAATTACAATAAAATTAAACTCCTGGCCTACAGTAACAGAACCCGGAAAAGAACATGGTTTGAAGCGGTAAAAACATAATTGTAAACCGGCTTCGACGAATGCAGCTGCCAGCTATCTTGTGAAATAAAATATTTTGTTGAATCAAGAACCTGTACTACTACCGAGCACAACTCCTGTAAACTAGTTTTCCCTTGATAACCAGGTGTTCATTTGTTTTGTTGCAGGCGGCCAGTACCAGAAAGGCTGCAAAAAATACAATAAATTGTTTCATAAATTTCCTTTTTCCTGCTGGCACTTTATTAGTTAAAACCGTTGTACCTGTTTCAAAAACTTTTTGGTTTTTAGAAAGTGGTTAACAGCCTAACTTCGTCCTTATGCTTTTTAAAGATGTTATCGGGCAAAGTGAAATAAAGCAGCACCTGGCTGAAATGGTGCAATTGAACCGGCTTAGCCATGCATTGCTGTTTTTAGGTAAACAGGGAAGCGGCGCTTTGCCTTTGGCAATGGCTTTTGCACAATTTGTAGTTTGTGAAAAGGTAAATGGTAAATCTGCGTCTAACCAACAGGGAGCGCCATTATTTGGTTTTGAAGAACCTGTTGTTGATTTACAGAGTGGTAAGTCGTGGGAGGATGCGTGCGGAGAATGTTCTGCCTGTAGTAAGGCGAGGCAATTGGTACATCCCGATATCCATTTTTCCTACCCCGTGATTACAAAAAAAAGTGGTGACAAACCTAAGTCAACCGACTTTGCGGCAGAATGGCGTGAGTTTTTCCTGCAAAACCCTTACGGAAATGTGTATGACTGGCTGCAGTTTATAGGAGCAGAGAATAAACAGGGAAATATAACGGCGGAAGAATGCAACGATATTATCAGGCAATTGAGTTTAAAGAGTTTTGAAAGTGAGTACAAAATACTGGTCATGTGGATGCCTGAATACCTTGGCAAAGAAGGTAACAAGCTTTTAAAACTTATAGAAGAGCCGCCCCCCAATACTTTATTTGTTTTGGTTGCCGAAAGTGAAGAGCAAATTCTGCAGACAATCTTATCAAGAACGCAATTGGTAAAAATTCCGTTGCTTGAAAATTTAGAGGTTGAAAATGCGTTGATTGAAAGAAGCCAGGTCGCACCGGAACAGGCAAGGCTGGTTGCCGGTATTGCTCAGGGTGATTATCACGAAGCCCTCCAGCTTTTGCAACATGCAGAAGAAGACTGGCTTAGCCTGCTACGCGATTGGATGAATGCAACGCTTAAAGCAAACAATGGTGCGCAGGTAAAATGGGTAGACGAGGTATCAAAACTCGGCCGCGAAAATCAAAAGCAGTTTTTACGGTATTATAATCATTTACTGGAGCAATGCGTGCGCCTCAGAATCTTAGGACCTGAAAATCTTAGTCTTTCAGAGGCTGAAAGAGATTTTGCACAGCGATTAAATAAAATTACAAGCGTAACGCAGCAACAGGCAATAGTTACAGAATTGGACAAGGCCTCGTATTACATCGAAAGAAATGCCAATGGTAAAATGCTGTTTCACGCACTAACTATAAAGATGTTGCATATTATAAGAGACAAGGTGGTAGTCAGTGCATCGTAATTACTTTCGTTTAAATTTAATTACATCCTTTTCTATATCCTGCCTGACCTGGAAACAACAATTGGAAAGGCGATTGTCGTTGACTTTTTGAACATTTTCTCTGGTATAGTCTATCGACCCTTTCGCTATTCTCCTTCAAATTCAACCGTTGGACCGGGTTATTTCAATCCTTTTTTCCTTTAATATTCGGTTGTAAAGTTGCTTTCGGGGAAGAAAAAAAGCTGATTATCAATGCTATTGCAACCTTTATGAGTTTTTATTCTTTTTAAATCATATTTTTGAAGTTAGGGAAGCCATAACGTTTTGTTTGGCAGAAGGAGAGATAATGTGTGGGCGGACAATTGTGAAGAAGGCAGGAAGTTGGAGAAGTTGAGTATGTAGGATCTATAAACCGTTTTTAAAATACTTTTTCCTTTATTAATGCGAAATAAACTAAAGGAGAAGAACAATGCTTTTATTGTTAGAAGTAAAAGCAGGATATACCTACAATAGTACAAGTGTGCGACGCAACGAATGCCATATAGCAGCAATATGCCGGCTACCAAAATCTCTTTCTTATTAGTCCCATGTATTATTTTTTAATTTTTTTATGTATTAAAATATGGGATGTGGAAGTTGTGGAACTGCTACAGGTGGAAAACCGGGCGGTTGTAAAAGTAACGGAGGCTGCAGTACGGGCGGCTGTAATCGGATGAACGTACACGATTGGCTAATGAACCTTCCTTTCAGCGACCCTGAAAGCACTTGTAAAATTGTGGAGGTTAGTTTTAATAATGGCAGCAGAAAAGAATTTTTTAGAAACGCAACCTTGCAGTATTTTGAAAAAGGTGAATGTGTAACTGTAGAGGGAGTAAGCGGTTTTGATGTTGGCGAAGTAAGCCTGAGCGGTGAACTGGTTCGGGTTCAGATGAAGAAAAAAGGGGTGGATGAATTTAGCCCGGAAATAAAGAAAATTTTACGTAGAAGTACAGATAGTGATGTAAGTAAATGGAAGGAAAATAAAGCGAGGGAAAAGGAAGCTTTGGTGAGAAGCCGGGCCATGGCGAGAGCACTGAACCTGGAAATGAAACTCGCAGAAGTTGAAATACAGGCAGATGGCAAAAAAGCGACCTTTTATTATACAGCAGACGACAGGGTAGATTTTAGAGAATTAATACGCTCTTACGCCGGAGAGTTTAAAGTAAAAGTAGAAATGCGCCAAATTGGTGCTCGCCAGGAAGCAGGTAAAGTTGGTGGGATTGGTAGTTGCGGTCGTGAGTTATGTTGCGCTACCTGGCTTACCGATTTTAAAAGCGTAAACACTACAGCAGCACGGTACCAGAACCTGTCGATCAACCAGACAAAGCTGAGCGGCCAGTGCGGTCGTCTTAAGTGCTGCCTGAATTATGAACTGGATACCTACCTTGACGCATTACAACACTTTCCAGACAATGCAGATGTAATACATATTACACGTAGCCCCGCGTATCTTGTAAAAAAAGATATTTTCAAAAACCTAATGTGGTATACGATGCCGGATAGTACGAAACATTACCCGCTTACCATCGTACGTGTAAAGGAAATTCAAAAAATGAATGCGCAGGGATTAAAGCCTGATGAACTGGAGCCTGTCGAGATTGTAAGTTCGAAGCCGAAGGAAGTTGAGCCTGAATTTGTAGATGTTGTGGGACAGATAAGCCTACGAAGTCTTGAGAGAAACAGTCGCCGGCGCAAAGATAAAGAACAAGGCAGGGATACGAGACCGAACGACAGCAGGGATGCACAACCAAGAGGTAATCAACCGGCTACAGGTCAGCAAAGTCGACAGCCTCAACAAAACCAGCAAAAAAGGGGACCGGTTCAGCAAGGGCAGGGCGGGCAACAAAAAGCGGTTCAAAACCCTGCACAGCAGAGAAATGTTTCAAAACCTGCAGCCGGAGGTACTCCTGCTCAAGGAAAACAGCAAAATCCTCAACGTGGTTCTAACCTGGGCGGACAACAAAATGTGCAAAACCGGCCACCTCAGCAGAGGCAGCCTCAAAGGCCCGGCGGTCAGCAAAAGCCCGGTGACCAGAGACAGCAACAGCAAAGACAACAACAACGACCACCGCAGCAAACGCCTCCCAAACAAGGAAGTGAGGCTGCTCCGGAACCTTCGATATAACTAAAAGCCCTGCAATTTGCAGGGCTTTTTTGTAATAATTATTTTTCTGTTTGATGTATATATTTTCTAATAGTCGAAACATTCGTTATCCAGAGTACTAATAGTATGATACCGGCAGCAGCAATTGTATAATAAGATACTAAAGAACTGATATGCATATTCTGCTTTTGTAGATAACCCTGCAGCACGTACTGAAGAATGGCAACTACGGCCAAACAGACAAATGTGATAATTACGTTAGCCGGAAGAAACTGTTTCACCAGGAAACGTTGTAACTGTTTAGGAGAGGTACCAAGTGTTATCAGTAAGTTGATCTCATTTTTAGTTGCGGCAATGGTTAGTTGAATGAACAATGAAAATACCAGTAAGGCAAACAAAAGCATTACGCCGCCTGTTATTCCCGAAGCATTGACGATTGTATTTACTATTTTACGGTATTGGCTAAACCTTGTTTTGTCTGCATCGGTTACCATTCCATTGTCTTTTAAATACTGTACTAATTCAGGGCTACCCGGATCTTTAGTTCGAATTACCACTCTCGAAGGTTTTATTTCAGCCTGTGACGCAAATTGTTTATTTGCCATCTCCAAAAAATTCTGCGGAACAAGAACCGATGAGATCCGGTCGCTGAACCCTACTACCTTCCCGGTAAAGCGAACCGGGTGGCCCTGGAACGACACATTCAGTACAATGGGCAGGGCCATCACCATAGTTTGCGTTAACTGAGGCAGGTTTTGTGAGGGGGCGAAGCCGAAATTATACATATCTAAAAACTGGTTCGGAATGATCAGCGGAATGGTTGTAGAGCCGGGCTGCCATGCCCAGTCTTTGCTTTGCACGTCAATAAATTTATCTGGCACACTTTCAAAGAAAAGGTCGGTGTAAAAGGGAAAATTATCGCTCGGACTTTGAGCGGAAACTTTAAAACGGCTGGCTGTTAATAGCCCGACTTCCTCGACAAAAGGCTGTTGTTTAAGTTTTTCAATTTCTTCCTTGCTTAAGGTATTTTCTCTTTTGTTGCCGTTGATCACTTTATTAATCACCAGAAAGTTAGCAATGCTATCCTGGTTATTTTTTCCATACAAAAGCTCGTTATAGTTAACCTGGATTTGAACTGCCGACAAAATAAGTAACATTGCAATGGTTAACCCTGCAGCCGCCATTATAAAACGTCCCGGTCCAACACCTGTCCTGATAATTTTCTTTAATAGTTGATTGAGCATGTCCAGTCCTTGAAATTATAAGCTAAACGATTTGGTATAAGGAAAGAGAGAATCTTCATCAAGATCCGTTAAAACAAATCCAGCATTTCGTTTCCTGCATTCTGCTGCAATCAGCGTAGCAGCTTTATTGGTATTTGCGATATCTAAATGGCTAAAAGGCTCGTCCATGATCAGCCAGTCAAACGGTTGAACAAGTGCACGAATAATGGCTATTCTTTGTTGCTCTCCGTAACTGCATACGCCTGCTTTTTGGCTGAGGATGTGCGTAATACCAACCACCTCTGCCATCTCATCGATTTTGCCGGCTTCGTAATACGGCTTTTGCAAAACCCTGTTCAGTTCGATGTTCTCCCTGGCGGTCAGGTTTTCAAACAGCCTCAGATCCTGGAAGATCACACTCACCTTTTGTTGCCGGAGATACGCAAGTTCGTCCCTCGAAATCGTTTTCAGGTCTTTATTATCCCAGCTAACAGAACCTTCATAATCGTGTCTGATCTTATAAAGGATATTCATCAAAGTAGTCTTGCCTGTTCCGCTTGGTGCTACAATTTTGATCCATTCTCCGGGCAAAAAAGTAACAGAAGTGTTCCACAGGTCAGAATCTCTTTTGCTGAATTTGTCTTTCAGAGGTACAGGAACTACTCCATGTAATTGTATCTGCATTTATCGCTACTGCTTTTTAGTTGAACTAGTTACATAAACTAAAAAAGGCTGCTTTGCAGCAACCTTTAAGAATAGGTGATCATATTATCTTGGAATTACAGGTATGGCTACAGAAGGAGAATCGGCCATTACATCTTGTCCATTGATTCTCATGTTACCCCAATGCACATTTTTACTGGCAACTTCAATAAAGCCGAGCAACGACGTAAGGCTGTTTTCTTTTTCATTTTTAAAGCGAAGTTCATAATGTCCTTCCACCGATTTTCCAGTAAATTTCTCTGTGTAAGCAATAACGTCTTTAAAAGTTTCTTTCGCTTTAGGCAGCACTTTTGAGAGGTCACCTCCATTTTCCGCGACAACTCCATTTAAAATGCCTTCGAGATCTACATAGGCTACGAGCGATTTGCCCTTAAATTCATCCATCACATCATTTTTGAAAACTGCTTTTCCTGATTTCGCTCTGTATTGATCCATTGTAGATTCGTCGGTTGAAAAAAGGAGATTTTTATCGTCTACTGATAACCGTAACCCAGTTTGTTGCATAGACGGATTTAGGTGGTAACCAGTATTGTCTTTAACCAATAACCTCATCTCAACAACTTTATCCAATAACCTGTTCATTTGTACTTTGTCACCTATGGTAATATTAACTACCATTTTCATTTTAGGGATAATGTTGTTCCTGGTTCCCCGGGTAGAATCAGAGGCAAAGTCGGAAACTACAACTGCTATATCTCCTTTAAGCGCCTTCAAGGCCTCTTGAAGAGTATAGTTACTTCCCATCATTTTTGTCAGCGTTCCATCGACCATTGCCCCTACTTCCAGGTAGTTAACAAGACCGTTAAAGAAATCGGGGTTGAAAGAAAAAACGCTAAATCCGTTTATATTACTGGAAGGATAATTTTCTATTAAAGCAAGGTTGGCATCAGGAGCGGTATAATTATTAAGAAGGTCTCTTAATTCCTTGCTATAATAAGATTTACTGTTTACCGTAATCTGTCCGTCTTCAAAGTTCAACGTGGCAGCTGTAAAGCTATTGGCAAGAAGGTCTTTAAGTTTTGGTAAAGGTAAAGGCAGGTTGTCGATGCTTGAGGCTGAGTTTACCCACATGCTCATATCACTTTTGTCCTGCATTAAATCCCGGAATTCTGGAATCGAAGCCACAGATTGCTCTTCTTTCAAATTAAAATAGCTGTCCATTTCAACTTTCATGTCTGCCGCGGCATTTACAGGCGCTTTGAAATTGTAAGCACCGGTAGTTGTATCAAGTTCCATTTGGTTTGCAAAAGATTTTTGATAAAACATCATTATTACAACGTCTTTCCCCCAGGCAATCATTTTATTTCCCTGCATGGTACTGTACGAATAATCTTTTTCTTTTTTTACCTCGCTGCCAGGTTGTTTCTTTTGTATGTAGGCCTCAAGTTTACCTTCATCTTTTAGCGTTCCAATGCCCGAACTTATCATTGCGCCTTCTCCCATACTCATTCCGCCACCTTTTTGCACTACGGCCAAGTAAACATTTTCATTAAGATCAATTCCTGATGCTTTCAGATCCTCCCATTCCTGCTTTCCTTTTGTTACCGAAGTATCGCTTCCATTTACAGATTTTAAGATATTTTCAATGGCAGCCTGGTTCTTTTGAAGTTTACCTTGTAATGCTTTTGTATTTATGGTGGCTACAAACGCTGCACTTTTTGGAATGTACCGGGTTTGGTTTGGAAATGGCTTTTTACAGGAAGTAATTAAGGCGAAGGCAAAAATTAACAACGACGTTAAACGAAGAAGTTTCATAAGCTGTTTGTTGGTTTAAAAAGAGAAGATAGTAAGAACAGGTCTAAGCGCAAACTTTATGGTGCGAAAGGTAACAAAAGCTTAGTTATCGGGTTTTTTTGGCACCAGCTTATGAACAAAAGTTTAACATCCCGGTCCGCAGGGATCCCTTTGTCTAATGACACCTTTGGAGGTGATGACAGTCACTACATCGGCAAATCTATATTGAGCTTTCACAAATGATCTAAACAACCTTCACACATCTTTAGCGCCGAAATTTATGGTTGCTTTTTATTCCCCTTTTAGGGCTTAGTGCTACATTGTTTCTACCCATTCCCCCAATCCTTGTCGAATAACTTCGTATGGTTCTCTTGTGCAATCAATAATTGTAGAAGGAGTCATACCTCCGTTCCCACCATCAATTACAATATCTACAAGTTTCTCAAAGTTTTCATACATGAGTTCGGGGTCGGTATATTCTTCCACCATTTCGCCTGGTAACGATGCACTTAGCAAGGGGTGGCCTAATTGTTCAACAATTGTATTTGCTATTACATTATCGGGCACGCGCAAACCTATTGTGCTTTTTTTGCTTTGTAATATTCTCGGAACCTCGCGGCTTGCAGGTAAAATAAAAGTATACGGCCCCGGTAAGTAATTTTTTAATAACCTGTAAAGCGGGGTTGAAATACTTTTTGTGTATTTGCTCAGGTCGCTTAAATCGTGACAAACAAAACTTAACTGCGCCTTTTCAGGATCTACATGCTTGATGCGGCAAATTCGTTCGACTGCTTTTTTCTGGTAAATATCGCACCCCAACCCATAAATAGTATCTGTAGGGTAAATAATTACACCCCCATCGAGCAGGCATTCAACAATTGTTTTTATTTGCCGCGGTTGAGGGTTTACCGGGTGTAAGTGGATTAGCATGGAAAAAACTATATAATTATTGTACCATTTTAAGTTACTACAACTTCCAAAAGCCTAACGGGAGCTAATCCAACTTCAGTTTTTCTTGCCTTTAACTCCCTCATCGTTAGCAGCTCCATTACCGGAATGTGTACAAGTGAGTGACACAACGATGCCGAATAGTAGCAAAAATGCCGGTAACCAAACCACAACTAAAATTTAACAACAAAATTTTGATTGAAAATCAAGTAGTTACAAAGGTAGCATAAAAAATAAGTACTTAAAATCTTGCTTTATTAAAATATATCCGCATACCTTTGCCGTCCATTTAAAAATTGGCGGGATAGCGCCAATCTAATTTAAACTATAAATAATGAGCAAACTACATTTCACAACCAAAAGTGCGAACGAGGCTACCGTAACACATAACTGGTATGTTGTAGACGGTACTAATCAAACCGTTGGTCGCATTTGTGCTAAAATCGCAGCAGTTCTTCGAGGTAAGAACAAAGCGTATTATACTCCCCACGTTGATTGTGGTGATTTTGTAATCGTAATAAACTGCGATAAGGTAAAACTTACCGGAAACAAAATGGACGAAAAGGAATACATGCACTACACTGGTTACCCTGGTGGCCAAAAAGTAGAAATTGCAAAAGACCTTTTGAAGCGTCGTCCTGAAGTGATTGTTGAAAGAGCTGTAAAAGGCATGCTTCCTAAAAACCGTTTAGGCCGCAAGATGTACAAAAAATTATTCGTGTACGCAGGTACCCAGCATCCACACACTGCACAACAACCTAAGGAACTTAAATTCTAAAAAAGTATCAAGAAGTTAGTATCAAGTATTAAGACACAATACCCACAATCGTTTTAATCTTACTACCTGCTACTTACTACTAAAATCATACAAAAAAATGGAAAAACAAAAAAATGCCGTAGGTCGTCGTAAGGAAGCTGTGACACGTGTTTTCCTTAACAGGGGCGAAGGCAAGATCATTGTAAACGATAAAGATTATAAAGTATATTTTCCGCTTGTTTACTTACAGAACCAGGTAGAACAACCTTTTAAAGCTGTTGAAGCCTCCGACAAGTTTGATGTGAAAATCAACGCTACAGGCGGCGGACTTAAAGGACAGGCTGAAGCTGCAAAGTTAGGTATTGCCCGTGCTTTACTTGAAGTTAACCCAGAATTACGTCCTATATTGAAAGCCGCAGGTTTATTAAAGCGCGACCCGAGAAGTGTTGAGCGTAAAAAACCAGGTAAGAAGAAAGCAAGAAAGAGCTTCCAGTTCAGTAAGAGATAATTTGAAGAAGACCGTAGTCCATAGACCATGGACGATGGTAGTTCCTGAAAAACATTTTTATCAAAATACAAACAATGGACTATGGTCTGTGGTCCATGGACAAAATAGAAAACAATGGAAAATAACACTTCACTACAACAGCAACTTCTGGAGGCCGGTGTACACTTTGGTCACCTGAAGAAGAAGTGGAACCCAAAGATGTTGCCTTACATCTTCGCTGAAAAAAAAGGCATTCACATTATCGACCTTAACAAAACCGTAGAAGGTTTGCAGGAAGCTGCTGCAGCTATGAAAAGTATTGCTAAGAGCGGTAAAAAGATCATGTTTGTTGCTACCAAGAAACAAGCAAAAGAAATTGTTACCGAAGCTGCCAAGAAAATAAACATGCCTTTCGTAACCGAACGTTGGTTAGGCGGCATGCTTACGAACTTCAACACGGTTCGTAAGAGCGTGAAGAAAATGCAGAATATCGAAAAAATGTTGAACGACGGCAGTGCTGAGAGCCTTACTAAAAAAGAGCGTTTAACACTTACCCGCGACAAAGACAAAATGGAGAAAGTTTTAGGTGGTATCGCCCAGTTAGGTCGTGCCCCGGCTGCTTTATTCCTTGTTGATATCGGGCACGAGCACATTGCTCTTGCTGAAGCAAAACGCCTTGGCATTACAACTTTTGGTATGGTAGATACCAACTGCGATCCTAACAAAGTTGACTTCTCTATTCCTGCAAACGACGATGCTACTAAATCTGTCGCAATCGTAACCAACTACATCGCTGCTGCTATTGCTGAAGGTCTTGCCGAACGTCACGCCGCAAAAGACGATGAGGTTGAAGATACCGACAATGAAGCTGAAAAAAGAGCTGCCCGTTTACAAGCTGAAGCCGAAGGTGAAGCTGCACGTGGTGGAAGAGGTCGTGGACAACAAGCTGGACCAGGCGGTCCCGGTGGTCCTCAAAAGCGTCGTGTTCCGGGTGGAGCAAGTCGCAGACCAAGTGGTCCGGGTGGCCCCAGATAATTCTAGTCACTAAGTCTTAGGGCCATTAAGTCATAGAGGAATTCGGTCGTTGAGAAATGGAGGACTTTTTTGAGCCCGGCTGTACGACTACTATTTTACATCGTTGCGTCGCACTCTTGTACTGACAAAACGTTTTGGCTCTTTATAAAATAACCACATAGGCACATAGACACATAACATGTGCTATGGATCTATGTGGTTTTCATTTTCAATTTTCAAATTAATTCATTTTCAAATTATATACTATGTCAACTGCAACAATTACAGCCCAGGATATTAATAAATTGCGCCAGGCAACAGGAGCCGGTATGATGGATTGCCGTAAAGCACTTACCGAAACCAACGGCGATTTTGAAGGTGCTATTGACTGGTTACGTAAACAAGGTCAGAAAGTTGCTGCAAAGCGTAGCGACCGTGAAGCGAAAGAAGGTGTGGTTGTAGCCCGTACTACTTTCGATAATAAAACAGGTATTGTTCTTACCATTAGTTGCGAAACTGACTTTGTAAGCAAGAATGCCGATTTCGTTGCTTTTGCTACCAGCGTAGCTGATGCTGCTATTGGTAACAATGTAAAAAGTGTTGAAGAACTAAACGAAGTTACCGTTAACGGGGCCAAGGTTTCAGACATGATTAACGACAAACTTGCTTCTATCGGCGAAAAAATAGCCGTAAGCCGTTTCGAAAGAATTGAAGCTCCTTACGTTGCATCTTATATACATGGTGCACACCGTATGGGCGTTTTGGTTGCTTTAAACCATGTTGCTCCTGATGCAGGTAAAGATGTTGCCATGCAAATTGCAGCTATGAACCCTTTGGCTGTTGATCCTTCGGCTGTACCTGCTGAAACTATTGAAAGAGAAAGAGCAATTGTTACTGAACAAATTGCTGCTGATCCTAAAATGGCTGGCAAACCTGCAGAAATGATTTCGAAAATTGCTGATGGTAAACTAAATGCGTTCTTTAAAGAAAACACATTAGCTGCACAACCCTTCGTAAAAGATAACAGTAAATCAGTTGCTGAATATTTGAAGAGTGTTGATAGTGAACTGAAGGTGCTGGAATTTAAGAGAGTGGCTTTAGGATAAGTGACCTTTAAAATATTGTTTTTAAAAATCCCGGTACTCACAGTTCCGGGATTTTTATTTTCAAGTCAGCGGTCGATATTTACAATACAAATCTTACATCCTTTAACAGGAGCAAGTTTAAACCTGTGCACAGCATCGGCGCAAATAACCGTGGAATTGGATTGCTGGTGAAGTTTTAAATTAAATGAGCCGGCGTTAAGTAAGTTGACGTTGTATAAAAAGATATTCAATGGTGGTTTTCTGTGTAAGTGAGCCGCATAGTGGCGGCGACGATGTTGAGCTATTTGTTTAAGCCGGTCACCAGAAGCGTTTCTTTTTTATTGCCCCTGATCGAATCAATAATATTTCTGGTAAGCATTTCAGCCCCTGGTCTAAATAAATGACTTCCGTCGCAAAATAATGACTTGTCTATTTTTAAGTTATTGAGATTAATAAAATGTTTTCCAAACTTTGCCTTTAAAGCTGCAACAACGTTATTATTCGCCTGCTGTCTCCCGGGCGTAATAAGGTCATTTCTCCAAGGCAAATAAACAAGTGTGAGTGTAACGTTTTTCTTTGCTAACAGCGCGTGAAGAGAATTTATGTTTGTAAAGAAACTGGAAAAGCCGGTTGTATCGAAATATCGCTCATACCTCTTAGCGCTAATTTCAAATTCTGTAGAATCGAGTAACACCGAGCCGCATCTTCCATATTTAAGGCTTGTATAAGTATTCGTTTTATACAGATCTCTGGACCGTACTTTCCAGGTATCAAGAAAATTGTTGAAATTGAACTTATAGAAAAATGCCTCAGCCTGCGACACCCAATTATTACTGTTGCGTAGGTAAGTGTTGATTAAGGGCAGGTTATTAATTTCAAACTGAATAGAGTCGTTCAAGTCCTGGTTGCCAAAAGGAAGCAAAACCTGCCTGCAATTACTAAAATCAATATTCTCTATGATTCTAAGAAGCCCTGGTCCTTTTGTTCCCCATGAAGAGAAGTTGTAGGTTTTCAGGTGAAGAGAGTCTTCCATCATTTCTGCCGAAACATTGTTTAATGCCATTGACGAACCGAGAACAAGAAACTCCAACTCGTTAATTTTATTCGTCTCATGTAGGTTTTGAACCAGGGCATTAAATGAAATTGAGTTAGAAAAATTGTTAGTAGGCATACTTCTAAAACCGTGCAACCTTATGTCGCTCCTGTAAGTATAGACAGCCAAAACACCTACAATAGGCACTAGGCCTGCAGTAAAGATCAAAAGTTTTTTTATGAAAGGAAATGCATTCATTAAACTTAGAATTGGAAGTAAATAAACATTTTGTCCTCGTAAACCCCGAGGAATATAATCATTGCTATGGCAGTATAATAAACGCCCCACCGGAAGTATAACGGAAGTTTATCCAACAAATTATTTCCATGTGCCTTCAACTGTATCACGTGTACTGCTTCGAGCAGAACAATTAATAGCAAACAGGTATAAACCAGGCGGAGCTTTATCGGGAAATTCAAGATGCTAATGTCGTTGGTACTAATACATGAAACGAACTCGCGAGGAATACCAGCCATTTTTTTAATCATAAAAACAGCATTGCCAACATCGTGGGCTCTAAAAAAGATCCAGGCTACTGTAACCAAAATAAAAACAGTAGCTACATTAATAAAATTATATAAAGGGCCCATGCTATCTAAACCCACCTTTTTGCAGAATAGCTCCCTCGGTTTCCTGGTAACTAATGCAAAAATTAAATAGAAGCCGTGCAAGGCGCCCCAGGCAAGAAATGTCCAGCTTGCTCCATGCCAAAAGCCGCTGATAAGAAATACAAAGAAAAGATTGAAGTAAGCCCGCGGAAGCGGCACCCGGTTTCCACCCAAAGGAATGTACAGGTAGTCTTTGAACCAGGTTGATAGAGAGATATGCCATCTTTTCCAGAATTCTGAGATACTCCTCGAAAAATAAGGCTTATTAAAGTTGGTCATTAACTTAAAGCCCATTACCCGTGCAGTTCCTAAAGCAATATCGGAATAGCCTGAGAAGTCGCAGAAAATCTGGAATGCAAAGAAAAAAGCTGCTATTGCAATAGTAATTCCGGGAAAAGACTGAGGGTTATCAAACACCGGATCTGAAAATTGAGCCAGGCGGTCCGCGATCACTACTTTTTTAAACAGGCCCCATAATATTAGCCGGAAGCCTGCTACTGCATTCAGATAGCTAAACGTTTTCTTTTCACGAAATTGTGGCAGCACATTGTTTGGCCGTTCTATTGGCCCCGCAACCAACTGGGGGTAGAACATAACATACAAGGCATAAAGTCCGAAGTGTTTTTCCGCAGCAAAATTTTTTCGGTATACTTCAATGGTATAACTCATCGCCTGGAAAGTGTGAAATGAAAGACCGATAGGAAGAATGATCTTTAAAAAAGGCAGTCCCGAGCCGGTAACATGATTAATGTTATCAATAAAAAAGTTATAGTATTTAAACACCGCGAGCACGCCAATATTTGCCAGCAGGCTCATGATCAAAAATGTCTTTCGCCTGCCACCTTCAGCTTTTTCAATCAATATTCCCGCTACGTAGTCTATAATAATGGTTGCGAAAAGTATAAGAATATAAACAGGAACAAAATACATGTAAAAAATGCACGAGGCGATAAGCAGGTGAAGCCATCTGAATTTGTGTGGCAACAAGAAATATGCAATGGTAACTATTGGAAAGAAAACAAGAAATTCGAACGAATTGAAAAGCATAGAACCACCGGGTTTTTTAGAATAAGGTTTCCAGGGAAATCGTTAGCCGGCAGTACGCTATACAACAATACTGTTAACGGTAAAACGATCTAAAAAACGGGAAAGTTCTTTTTTTTGGGCCTGGCTTCATTACTCCAATTTAGCTTCTCTTGCGTCGCACTCTTCTACGGTTATATCTCTATGAAGCACTAATGACCGTTGTTAAACAACAATTCCCGCCTATATGTAACGCGGGAATTGGGGAAAATAGTACAAAAAAAACCGGAATTGCTTAATTATGCCTGGGCTGCTTCGTACGTGCCATCGCTTGGCGCCACTTCGTACACTTCTGCGTCTATATTAAACTCCTTTTTATATTCATCTGTAATTGAACTAACTACCCTGGCCCAATCGTTTTTATGGATCAGGTTTAGGGTGCAACCACCAAAGCCCCCGCCCATCACCCGGCTTCCTATAATAGAGGGGTGTTCTTTAGCCTTGTTTACCAGGAAATCAAGTTCAGGGCAGCTTACTTCGTATAGTTTGCTAAGTCCTTCATGTGTTTGAAACATTAACTTTCCGAACTCTTCAACCTGGTTGCTTTCCAGCAGGGTTGCCGCTTTTTGTGTTCGCTCAATTTCCTGGGTTACAAATAAGCAGCGGTTATAAATAACACCGGTTAAGGCATCTTTATGCTTTTCGACGTCTTCGGGTTTTATATCCCTGAACGATTTTACATTGGGTAACTTTTGCTGTAAGATGGCAAAGCCTTCCTGGCATTGCTGCCGGCGAACATTATATTCGCCACTCGCCAGCGAATGGTGAACTTTGGTATTAATAAGTACTAAAGAATAGTCGTTCAATTGTAAGGGGAGGTATTTATAATCGAGTGTTACACAGTCAAGCAGAATTACCTGGTCGCGTTTACCCATCAGGCTTGCAAACATATCCATAATACCAACTTTTACCCCGGGGAAAGTATGCTCTGCTTTCTGGGCCATAGTAGCCATGGTAGGCCTTAGCAAGTGAAGGTCGAAAATTTCGTTAAGCGCAAACAGTAAGCCGCCTTCTATTGCTGCCGAAGAAGACATGCCGGCACCAATTGGTAAATTACCTCCAAAAGCAACATCGAAACCGTGAATAGTCAATTCCCTTTTTTGTACCTGGTCAATTACACCCAACAAATAATTCTGCCATCCGGGAACAGGTGCAATTATAGATAACGGCGTCGAATAGGCTTCCTTAAGATCAACACTATAAAAATTAACGGTATCCGTTGCATTCGGGGCAACAGCCAGCCAGATTCCTTTATCAATAGCCGCAGGCATTACAAAGCCGTCATTATAATCTATGTGCTCGCCGATCAGGTTAATCCTTCCCGGCGAAAAAAATAGTCTTGGTGTAGTTCCAAACTTTTCGGCAAATGTTGCGATAATGGTTTCTGATGACATAAAAATTATTGTAGTGATCTGATAATAAATTTAGTTGTAAAAGTAGCAGCTTCACCCGGTTCAAGAACCTTTAACCCGAGGCCATTATTAAAAGCATCGGGAGCCGCACTAAGATTTTCTATCGCAATACTTTTCCGGTGGTCGGGGGTGTAGATCTGCAGGTAAGGATAAGATTTCTCAGGATAAATTTCAAGCTGCACTTTTCTTTTAGGATTCCTTACCACACACATCGGCTGGCACTCTGCAAAATTCAGAGTAAAGCAATTATCGAGTAAGGTAGGACCAAAGGGTTTAAGAGAGCCGAACTCCTGGTACGGCAGAACATTGCCTGTAGGAATGAGGTTCTCATCAAACTCAAGCATTTCCTTGCTTTGAAATTCCATTTGATAATCGTCAATGCTGTCTCCCAGGGTGAAATAAGGATGCCATCCATCTACAACAGGTAACAACTTTTCGTCTACATTGCTTACGGTGGTACTTACAGAAAGTGCGTTTCCTTCAGTTAATGTATACTCAACTTCGCACTTGTAAGAGAAAGGGTAACCTTCGCTGGCTTTGTCATAAGTAAATTCCAGCTTAACGCGGGCACCGTTTTCGTCGTGAGAGTGTTGTTTAATTGAAAAATCTGCGTCGTATAACAATCCGTGAATGGCAGTGCCACGTAACGAGAACTTTGTAAGAGAATAATTCCCTTCTCCAAAATTGTACTTTGAATTATTAACCCTGCATGCGTATGGAGATAGTTTGGCGCTTTTAAAAAATGTAGTTAGTTTTTCTGTTGCTTCCTGTAATCCTGAAAAACCATCCACTACATTCAACATTCCGCCTCCGTGCCTTCCCGAGAATTGATTTAATAAAGCGCCGTACGAATAAATTTCTGCAAAGGTATTGGTAGATAAGTCCTTGAGGGTTATAACAGAACGGTTGCCAAAAGAAGAAATAATAGTTTCAAAGGCCATAAATGAGTATTAAGTTTTCCAGTGTTTATTAAAAGTCAGAAATTTTGTTCACCTAAATCCTTCAGCTTCATATTTGATGCCTGTTCTACTTACTTATTTCCTGGCACCATTAGGCATACAAGAGATAACTGGCTTTTTAGTGCATGGCTATTATCATCAAAAACAAAACCAATTCATGCAACATTGTAAAACCTAAGCTGGTAAATAGAAGTGAAGCAAACAAATTAAAAGTACATCTTTATTGCTTATCCGTTTCCGGGGTAATGAACACCTGGTCCGGCTACAGTATGGGTAGAAGCGATTATTTCACCTAACACCAATTCTACCCAGCAGTGCGCCATATCCATTATTGAAAACGTCGATTTCAATACCCAAAGTGGCTACAAGATCGATGTTGTTGTTGTTGTCATGCGTTGTCCATGTCCCGTGGTTTTTAGTAAGAGTCAATTCTTCCGGTGCTGAAGTGTTATAATCGGAATCTTCGTCTTTGACAATTTCCGCCTTATAATTTTCCTGGTCTATTCTGTAGATATTGTAGGCAGTGAGAATTTCATTGACTGTTGCTTTTGCTTCAAAAAGTGGTTCCATGCGGCTATTGTTATTTAAAAATGAGGAGTACAATCAACTCCCAAAAAACTATTCCACCTATCAATTAAAGCAATAAGACAAATGCAGTTTAACCGCGATTATTAACTAATGAAGCAATACACATCGGTAGAATCGCGGCAATTAGAAGTGAAAGTGCGAGTGACTGACATCACCAAAGGGACCGTCCGGACCACCATGTGGGCTTTAAACTATGTTCGCTGCAAAAAAACAATCGCTTCTTTTGCGCAATTTTTTTATAGTTCTCTAAGATCATTTAAACGGAATGTAGTTACCTGTTATGTTCCTTTAAAAATCAATAGAATTGACTTCGTTTCGCGTTCTATCTTTGAGCAAATATTTTTAATGAAGAATTGGTGTGTTGTTTTGCTTTCAGTAATTTTTTTGGGCGCCTGTAGTCCGAATAATGTAACAATTGATAACAGTCTTAAAAAATTCTTCGACGATAATCATGTTACCGGAACTTTTGGGATCTATAAAAATGGCATTCGCGAATTTACTATCTACAATCTAAGTCGTTTTAAAGACAGCGCTTATCTGCCGGCATCCACTTTTAAAATTGTGAATTCTCTTGTCGGTTTGGAAACCGGGAAGATAAGGGATGAAAGAATGGTGATAAAGTGGGATGGTGTTACCAGGCGGATTGATGAATGGAATAAAGATTTAACAATGGAGCAGGCTTTTAAAGTTTCAGCTGTGCCATATTACCAGGAAGTGGCCAGGCGTGTTGGAAAGGATACGATGCAATTTTGGCTCGACAGTTTGGGGTACGGTGCACGTTACGAAAAGGCTAAAATAGGAAAGATAGATACCTTCTGGCTCGATAACTCTATAAAAATTACGGCAGATGAACAGCTGGGCCTTGTGAAAAGATTGTATTTTGACCAATTGCCGTTTCAAAAAAGAAGCATGCGTGTTGTTAAGGAGATGATGGTGCAGGAAAAAAATTCGAATTATACTTTAGCTTATAAAACCGGGTGGGGAAATCGGGAGAATGGCAACGAGTTGGGTTGGGTTGTCGGCTGGGTCGAAGAAAACCGGCATCCGTATTTTTTTGCTTTAAATCTTGAAGGTGCACCTGGTCTGGATATTCGGGAAATAAGAACCAATGTTTTAAAAGGGATATTAAAACAACTTGGTTTCCTGCAAGGCAAGATGTAATTGGTTCGTTTTTTGTTTTCCTTAGTAAACTTCCACCGTAGCTTGCAGCAAATGCACTTGTTTAATTGATGTTATCATTTCAACATATCGAATTTTTATTGGGACTGCTGGTACTGGTACCGCTTTGTTCGTTATTCTTTTTTGTACTGTACTGGAAGAAAAAAGTAAAAAGGCAAATAGGCGATGAAGAATTGGTGAATGCCTTAACTGAAGATTATTCCGCTAAAAATTATAATCTAAAATTTCTTTTAATTGCCCTCGCCATTGTGTTTTGCATAATCGGGGCCGCAAATATCCGTTCTCCTAAAGCTGGTAATACCGGTAACAGGTCAGGAGTTGATGTAATGATTGCTTTAGACGTAAGCAACAGCATGCTTGCGCAGGATGTAAAACCGAACAGGCTTGAAAGAGCCAAACAGGTGCTGAGCAGGATCATCGATAAAATGGGCAATAACAGGATGGGCCTTGTAGTTTTTGCCGGGCAGGCTTTTTTACAGATGCCTTTAACTTCTGACCTTGCTGCAGCAAAATTATATGTTTCGAATGCGAGCCCAGATGCGGTGCCAACGCAGGGAACAGAAATCGGTGATGCACTGAAGATGTGCAATGCTTCGTTAGACACAAGAGAAAAAAAATACAAAGCTATTATCCTGATATCAGATGGTGAAGATCACGATGAGAAGGCTGCTGAAGCCTTAAAAGTGATGCAGGAGAATGGCGTTGTCGTACATACAATAGGGATCGGTTCACCTGAAGGAGCTCCTATTTTCGATCCCGGGTTAAACGATTATAAAAAGGATGAAAACGGCAACACCGTTGTTACAAAACTGAATGAAAAGGACCTTCAGTTAATTGCTGCCCAAACCGGTGGCGAGTATCACCTGTTTGCAGATGCTGATGAGGTTGCAGGGCAGGTAATAGCTTCATTGGACCAGATGGAAAAGAAACAAATAGGTGGAACAGGGATAAGAGTGTATAACTCTTATTTCCAGTGGTTTTTACTGGTAGCTTTTATTTTGCTGATACTTGAAACAGTTATTCCTGAACGAAAAATGAAGTGGTTCTCATGGGGAAAATAATTTTTACTATACTCGTAATATTCCTTTCGAAAAGTGTAAAGTCGCAGGAAGACCAGGCTTTGATTGGAAGAGGGAATGAGTTGTACAAAAAGCAGCAATTTGAGAAAGCAGCGGAGGAGTACACCAAAGCCAGTGATATTAATGCTAAAAATTCCACAGCAGGCTACAACCTGGGAAACGCATTATATAAATCAAAGAAAACGGAAGCCGCTGAAAAGGCTTATGCTGCAGCCGCAAAAAATGCTAAAGCAGCGGCCCCAAAATCGAAAGCACTTTATAATAAAGGAGTTTCACTAACCCGGCAGAACAAACTGGTAGAGAGTATCCAGGCATACAAAGAAACCCTGCGACTCAACCCTGTAGATGAACAGGCGAGGGAAAACCTGCAAAAGGCATTGAACGAATTAAAAAAGCAGCCCCCCCAACAGCAACCAAAGCAGGATAAAAAGAAGCAGAATAACCAGCAAAACAAAAAGCAGCCTGAGCCTCAAAACAATAGTAAGCTCAACAAAAAGCAGGTCGAGCAAATGCTGAATGCCTTGCGCCAGGACGAGAAAAAGCTTCAGCAAAACATTCAGAAGAAAAATAGTACCGGCAGTTCCAATGGTAAAGACTGGTAGAAATTGGTAATTAAACAGCTAAGAATTACTAATTACTATTTTCCAATTCCTAATTCTTCTTCCCTTCAACTTTAACCCTTCCGTAATCGCTCCTTTAACCCCGTTCGGGCAATTATTTGTAATTTTGTGCCCCGTCAGGCTTTTGACGTATTAGAATATCATTTATCATGCAATTATATTGTAATTCGCTTACTGAATATAAAAGACTGGCAACGCGTGAAGTAAAAGTAGGTGATCTACTGCTGGGAAATAACCATCCCATTCGTCTTCAAACAATGACGACCACCGATACCATGGATACATTGGCAACGGTTGAACAAACGATCCGTTGCGTCGACGCAGGTGCAGAATTAGTGCGTATTACCGCCCCAAGTAAAAAAGAAGCGGAGAATTTACGCAACATAAAGGAGGAACTAAAAAAAAGAGGTTATACCGTGCCGCTGATTGCTGATATCCATTTCACCCCTAATGCAGCAGAAATTGCGGCCCGCATTATAGAGAAAGTTCGTGTTAACCCGGGCAATTACGTTGATAAAAAGAAGTTCGAGTTTATCGACTATACCGATGTTGAATACAACGAAGAGATTGAAAGGATAAGAGAACGTTTTACACCGCTGGTTAAAATATGCAGGGAGTACGGGACTGCCATGCGTATTGGCACCAACCATGGAAGTTTAAGCGATCGTATCATGAGCCGTTATGGCGACACCCCGATGGGAATGGTGGAAAGTGCCATGGAGTTTTTACGCGTAGCGCGAAGTGAAAGCTACCACAATATTATTCTCAGTATGAAGAGCAGCAACCCGCAGGTTATGGTGCAGGCTTACCGCTTACTAATTCAGCAAATGATGCAGGAGTTTCACGAATGTTATCCGTTGCATTTGGGTGTTACCGAAGCCGGCGACGGTGAAGATGGACGAGTGAAAAGTGCAGCAGGCATCGGAACTTTATTGGAAGACGGAATTGGAGACACTGTTCGCGTAAGCCTCACGGAAGACCCGGAGTTTGAAATACCTGTTTGCCGAGACCTGGTGAAGAGGTACGAGAGAAGGATGACGGTTGTCGGCCGTCGGATGACAGAAGATAGCAATTCTGTTGCACCAACTGTCAACAGTGATCCGTCAACTATTTCCTCAACAATCCCTCCCATCGACAAAGTTCCTTACAATCCTTTTGTCTATCAAAGGCGACAATCTTTTGCTGTTGATAATATTGGCGGGCATCATGTTCCCGTTGTAATTGCCGATCTTAGTAAAATAGGCAGCATAACCGAACAACACTTGCAAAGTATCGGATACACCTACAATGAGAAAACCGATAAGTGGACTATTAGCGATGCGGCTGCTGATTATGTTTTTACCGGCAACCAGGTTTTACCTTTTGCACTTCCGGGAACATTAAAAGTTATTGTTTATCCGACTGCCTGGATGCAGGTGGATGACAAAGCTAAGTACTTTCCTATTTTCCAGGATAGCGGGTATGCGCAGGCCGATGCAAGAAGCAACCAGGTAAATTTTGTGATGATCGATTGCTTTAACGACGAAACGCATGTAAACGACTTTACTTATTTAGATAGATTAGCTAACGATACAACGGTTGTTCTTTGTTTAACCAGTACAAATGCTCATGCAATGCCTGCAGTTCGACGCATGTTTATGGAGCTGCAGTGCCGAAATATCCTTAACCCCGCAGTAATTATTTGCGACAGTTCCTGGCAAACTGCCGATGAACATCTTATTCATTATGCTACCGAATGTGGCGCCTTGCTGCTCGACGGTTTTGGAGACGGTATTTGTCTTGGAATAACCGGCGATGCTTACAACAATGCTTCTGTGAACAATGCTTCCGGACGAAATTATCTTAACAATCAAACCCTCGAGCAGTTCATTAATAATACAGCCTTTTCAATTTTACAGGCTACCCGTACCCGCATTTCAAAAACCGAATATATTTCGTGCCCTTCGTGCGGCAGAACCCTGTTCGATTTGCAGGAAACCACTGCAAAAATTCGCTCTGTAACTAACCACCTTAAAGGCGTTAAAATTGCTATTATGGGTTGCATAGTCAATGGGCCGGGCGAAATGGCTGATGCCGATTTTGGTTATGTCGGCAGCGGTATTGGTAAAATAACTTTATACAGGGGAAAAGAAGTGGTTAAACGAAATGTAAACAGCGAGATTGCAGTTTCCGAACTCATAATGCTTTTGAAGGAGAGCGATGCCTGGGTAGACCCGGTCATATAAAACTTCATTCGTTAAAGGTGAATGTTTTTTTCTTGTGGGCCGGCAACAGTCAGTAATTGGGCTTCCGTTGCCACGCTCGCTTGTACTGTAACAAATTACTCAACCTAGCCGTTTTTACCCCGAGCCTGCCGAAGGGTGCCCTGAGCTAGTCGAAGGGTCGTACACCTGTACCTGTAATTTTTGCCCAATATTTTAAAAAGAACAAAGCTCCTCGAAATTGTTTTCCTCCAACCATGCGCCGGCGTTGAAAGATGTTTAAATTAGCAGCTTAAAGACCAACACCTTTATGGTTGCTTTTGTAAACAATACATTTATCGACGAGGAAAAAGCTGTTCTGGGTATAGGAGACCTTTCTATACAAAGAGGTTATGGCATATTTGATTTTTTTCGTACAAGCAATTATATCCCGCTTTTCCTGGACGATTATCTCGACCGTTTTTACAAATCCGCGAAAATATTACGCTTACAACCACTCCATAACAGGGAAGAATTAAGAAGCATCATCAGCGACATGATCAGGCTAAACAACCAGCCGGCCGCAGGCTTTAAAATGATCTTAACCGGCGGTTACTCTGCTGACGGTTTCGAACCGGCCACACCTAATTTTATCATCGGTCAGCATCCCGTTCAACTGCCATCGCCAGAAAAATTCAACAAGGGAGTTAGGATTCTCCTTCACGATTACATGCGTGATATACCACACGCTAAATCCATAAACTACCTTGTTGGTATCTACTTAACAGAAAAATTGCAGCAACAAATGGCGGACGAAGTGTTGTATTACCATAACAACTACATACTGGAATTTCCCAGGTCAAATGTTTTTATAATTACAAAAGACCGTACGATTGTTACCCCTGCCAAAAATGTTTTACCTGGAATTACACGAATGAAAGTGCTGGAGCTTGCCAGCGGAAATCATAAAGTGGAAGAACGGGATGTAACAGTAGGGGAGTTGAAGAACGCTTCGGAAATTTTTATAACGAGTACTACGAAACGCATTCTGCCCGTTGTTCATGTGGATGGCAAAACAATTGGTGATGGAAAACCAGGAGAAATAACCACCTCTTTGTATTACTCATTCCTGGAAATGGAGGCGAGAATCTGTAAAAGAGAAACGCCTGTTCTGTCTTCAAACAATTAATCACTCACAGGTCATATATAATAGTTGCCAGGGGTTAAAACTCCCGGCTTAATCAGGCGTAGCTATGCAGCAGTCCTTCTTTCACCAGCATTAAATTATCATCGTCGCTATAGTAGCAGTTTAAAATAGAATCCATAGGTTCGAAACCATTGGCAATAGCGGCAACTTTATTCCGGTAAGCAGGGTCAATAATTGTAGCCAGAGGTTGGGATACTTTATTGAAATGGTGAAATGCGTCAATAAGTTTACTGTCCCATTCTTTATAAAAATGGAGCAGGTCATCCGGCATTACATAAGTTCGGGTGGTATTTGGTTCACGCAGGCAGGCAAAAGGTTCAGAACAATTAAGGTAACCATAGTCATCTGTAAGCTCTTCTCCGGGGTGAATATCTCTGACTGCCAGTTCAAAGCCATATGCTGTTGTTATACAATTTGAGTTGAAGCTGTGGTTGACAAATCTTGCATGGTCCCAGCAAAGAATATAATTACCATCGGGGTCACGATAGGTGTATTTGTACAAAATGTCTTTGTACACTTTATCCATTGCTTCAACCTGCGCAGGCTTGAAAGCCCGGTCCAGTTTATCGTACGCCCATGTAATGGTACCTTTAGGTATGAAACGGGTGGCAACAACGCCAAAGCCTATCACTTCACTAATAAACCGAAGTTCAGTATTCGGATGAATCATGTAAGCAAGACGTATAATTTTAATGCCAGATATGTACTGTCAGTTATCTTATAATAAGCGGATGGCAGAAGTTGTTCATATAACTTTAAACGCCGATAATACTATCTTTTTATAGCGATGGGACTGATTCTTTAATTTTTAATACTATGCCGACAGCCACGCTTCTCCCGCTCGAATTTCTAAAATTCATATAGTTTTAACCATCACATCTCCTGTTGCAAAAGATTGTTTGCCTACTTTCACACCCAAACTCTACACTAATTGCGACTTTTATTCTCTTTCTTTATCATCTCGCTTGGTTCTTCAACATTACTCTTCTCCCAGCAAAAATTTACTATCAGTGGAACTGTTACTTCAGCTAAAACAGGTGAAACAGTTATCGGAGCTTCTGTTCGCGTTGCTAAAACCACAGCTGGCACAAGCAGTAATGAGTACGGGTTCTATTCTCTCACATTATTAAAAGGCAGCTATAGTATAGAAGTAAGTGCGGTAGGACAAAAATCGAAACCGGCACAAGTGCAGCTCGACAAAAATATAGTGCTGAATATATCGCTCGAAGAAGAAACCAGGGAACTGCAAACAGTTGTAGTTACGGCTACACCTAACAGGCGAAGCATTACCAACACCCAAATGGGCATGGACAGGCTAACAATTGCAGAAACGAAAAATATCCCGATGCTCCTGGGCGAAAGAGACATATTAAAGGCGATCCAGCTTTTGCCGGGGATTAAGCCGGCCGGCGAGGGCAACAGTGGTTTTTTTGTGCGTGGCGGGGCAGCCGACCAAAACCTGATCTTGTTAGACGAGGCTACTGTTTATAATGCCTCCCATCTCCTCGGCTTTTTCTCCACCTTCAACTCCGATGCAATTAAAGACGTTACCGTTTATAAAGGTGGTATGCCGGCACAATACGGAGGAAGGCTGTCCTCGGTTCTCGATATTAAAATGAACGATGGCAACAACCAGGAGTATGATGTAAGTGGCGGCATCGGCCTTATCTCCACAAAACTAAACGTGGAAGGCCCGATTCAAAAGGGCAAATCGTCCTTCCTGCTTTCAGGCCGTAGAACGTATGCTGATATGTTTCTTAAGCTTTCAAAAGATTCAAATATTAATAGTAACAGTTTATACTTTTACGACCTAAATACAAAAATCAATTACCAGTTAGGCAAAAAAGACCGCCTGTATCTTTCAGGTTATTTTGGACGTGATAAACTGGGCGTGGGAGAAACTTTTGGCCTGCAATGGGGTAATGGTACAGGAACTGTACGGTGGAACCACATCTTCAGCAGTAAGCTATTTTCAAACACTTCGCTCATTTACAGCAATTACGATTACAAAATTTCTATCCGCAGTGGTAGTAACGATTTCGAAGTATTCTCACAAATTCGGGATTTGAACCTGAAACAGGAGTTCCAGTGGTATACAGGCGGCCGAAACACCCTGCGATTTGGAATAAACTCAATTCATCACACGATCCGTCCCGGCGAAATAACTGCTTCGGCATTATCGAACTTAAACAATGAAGATCTCCAGAGAAGGTATTCGTGGGAGAATGCAGCTTATGCTACCAATACCTTTAAGGCGTCCGATAATATTAATCTTACCTACGGGGCCCGCTTCACGGCTTTCAGCATCCTGGGTAAGGGCGATTTTTATACCATCAATGCTGCCGGAAATATTACAGACACAAGCACTTATAAAAGCGGTGAATTTGTGAAAACATACGTAAATGTTGAACCGCGTGTTGCGCTCAGCTATGTCATAAATCCTTCAGCTTCTGTAAAGGCTTCTTATGTACGAAATGTTCAAAACCTGCACCTTATTTCAAACTCTACCACCAGTTCTCCAACCGATAAATGGGTGGCAAGTACCAATATTATTAAGCCTGAAATTTCTGACCAGGTTTCCCTGGGCTGGTATAAGAACCTGGCCGATAATAAATTTGAGCTTACCATTGAAGGTTATTATAAAAGTATGCAGCACCAGATCGACTATCGCAACGGTGCGAATGTGTTTAGCAACGACGCTATCGAAACGCAATTGCTTTTCGGTAAGGGAAGAGCCTATGGTATTGAAGCGTTGCTGCGCAAACAAACGGGCAAGTTTACGGGTTGGCTTAGTTATACGCTTTCAAAAACTGAACGAAAAATTAATGGTATCAATAACGATCAATGGTACAATGCACGCCAGGACCGCACGAATGATATAGCGGTTGTTGGAGTTTATCAATTGAATAAAAAGTGGACGTTCTCTGCCAACTGGATCTATTATACAGGCGATGCTGTCACCTTCCCGAGTGGCAAATACAGGATCGATAACCAGGTAATCTTTTATTATACCGAACGCAATGGCTATCGTTTACCCGATTATCACCGCCTCGATCTTGGAGCTACGCTGCAGCTGCAAAAGAAAAAGAAGTATTCATCTGAGCTCGCCTTTAGCCTGTACAATGCCTACGGCCGTGAAAATGCCTATACCATCACTTTTCGGGAGGCAGAAGACAATCCCCAGAAAACAGAAGTCGTTCAGACAGCCTTGTTTAAATACATTCCGTCTGTTTCCTTCAACTTCAAATTTTAAAAACATGTCATCGCAATATATACAGTTATGTTCTTTTTTTTGGGGCCGGCTTTTTAACTTCATTCGGCTTCCGTTGTGTCACTCACTTGTACGGCAACTACTTTATTCGCCGAAGGCCAACCACCATTTTCTATCCCGCCGTAGTTTCACTTTGATGTTTATTGTAATTGCATCAGCCCTTTTTGCGTCTTGCGAAAAAGTAATCAACGTTCAGTTAAATGAGGCAGAAAAGAAATATGTGATCGAAGCTGTAGTTACCGACCAACCGAATTCAGCAACAGTGACCCTGTCGCAAACAAAGAATTTTGAGGATGATAATAGTTTCAACGGTATTAGCGGTGCACAAATAACCATCGCAGATAACAATGAAACGCCGGTAAAACTTACAGAAACGAGCGCAGGTGTTTATGCAGCACCCGCTTTTACCGGAAAGCCAGGGCACATATACAAACTAAACGTGATAATAAACGGGCAGGTATTTACCGCTGCTTCTACTATGCCTTCACTCGTTCCTATCGATAGTATTTATGTTAGCGAAAGAAATATCTTCGGAGATACAAGAAAGTTTGCAACAATAATCTACAACGATCCTTCCGGGAAAGGCAATGCTTACCGTTATATTCAGTCTGTAAACGGAGTAAAAGAAAAGACAATTTTTGTGAGGGATGATGATTTAAGCGACGGTCGCACCATCACCAGAACGCTGTTTTACTTCAACGGCGACGACAGCGCTGCAATGAAAACGGGCGATAACCTGCAGGTTGAAATGTTATGCATCGATTATCCCATTTATAAATATTGGTACAGCCTGACAGAAAGTTCGACCGGCGACAACCAAAGCGCTACACCGGCTAACCCGGTAACCAATATTGAAGGTGGAGCTTTAGGATATTTTAGTGCACACACAGTTCAGCGAAAAACATTGGTTGTGCCGTAGTAGGTGAAAGAGGTGAATGGAGAAAAGTGAATGGGGAAAGGTGAATGTGGATCAATGTTGTTTACTTAAGCCCCTGGGCTTCGTGTTTATAGAAAATCGCAGACCCGAAAGTATTTGAGCTCCGAAGGAGCTCGGTGTTTTGACGGCACTCCTCCTGAGACGATAATTGTTTCTGTTTCTTCTCTATAACCCTATACTTTTTACGGCAAATACAATCTTGAGCCAACGGCAATGATGGTGAATGGTTAAACGGGTAATAAATAACATTACCATAAAAGAATTAAGACAAATAAGAGTATTCCCCTTTCGCGACGCCACTAAAACCAACTGTACAAGTGAGTGACACAACCACAGATGCAATAAAAACTACAGCCGGTTTCCCAAAAAATCAGTTTTACCATCTAGTCTGTATTTAATTGAAACTGCCCGTAGTTTTTCGTTTCGAATTTATAGGGATGTAAAAAACGTTCAGAGAGAGTGTACCCTTATGTTAATAAAAGTTTTTTCCTCACGCAATAAGAAGTAATAAAATTAAGTTAAATGAAAAGGAGTAGTTAAATCGTCACTATTCTTTTTTGTGTTGCTTGAGAATGAAAAATAGAAAGAATTTTCCGTGGATTCACGGTTCTTTCCAAAGTTATCAGCAGGTACTTTCATATGTGGAAGAAGTCATGTAAATGGCTTTAAGGCATTACAACCTGTTTTTACCCGGCTTGAAGCAAAATATGAAAAGTAGTTGTGACTGCTTTAATAGATTCTGCATTCACTTGTAAATCCAATAACTTAAATAATTTCCTAGAACATGCATTTAACCCTGTTCTGTTTCTTCTGCTTTTTCAATTTGTCTGCCTTCTCGCAGCCCTATGATTATTATAATTTAAATGGGCATTCACATAATGACTATAAACAAAAAGTTCCCTTTTGGGATGCCTATAATCACGGATTTGAAAGCATTGAAGCGGATATCTTTTTGGTAAAAGAATTTGATGAATTACTGGTAGCTCACAAGAAAAAGGAGTTGGGTTCGAGGAAAATAAGACTTGATTCTACTTATTTAATGCCTATTGTAGATTGTATTAGAAAAAATGGAGGTTCTCCCTTTCCTGATAAATCTAAAAAGCTTCAGTTACTGATCGATGTAAAAACGAATGCGGTTGCTACGTTAAATAAACTCGTGGAAACAATTGAAAGGTTTCCTGAACTAACCCAAAATCCGCTGGTACAATTCACGATTTCCGGAAAACGGCCCTGGCAAGGTTTGTTCGAAAAGTATCCTTCGTATATTATGTTCGACGGAGAATTAAGGAAG
Source organism: Segetibacter sp. (assembly GCA_028288485.1). Classification (GTDB taxonomy): domain Bacteria; phylum Bacteroidota; class Bacteroidia; order Chitinophagales; family Chitinophagaceae; genus Segetibacter. The sequence goes on along the minus strand of JAQBNO010000137.1, from coordinate 26,993 downwards.
AAATACAGTAAAGAAGCATTGGCAAAGATTGCCCTTATGAGCGCTAATCTAAAAGATTATACTACCTGGAACGGAAAGGGCAAAATTTATGAGAAGGATAAAAAGAAAATTGAGTCAGAAATAAATTTGTGCCACAGCTTAAACAAACCATTGCGATTTTGGGATGCCCCCGATAACCTGAATGCATGGCAAACCCTTATAAACATCCGCGTGGATTTTATTAATACAAACAAAATTTCTTCTTTAGCTAAATTCTTGAAAGACCTTCCTTATAATTCTTCAGTAAAGAATAATACTTCACCCGGAAAAAGCGGTTCACCAAACAAAAAAGTAGTAAAACTGGTGTTAGCAATAGAAAAGAAAGTACCTGACCCATATAGAATTTAAAAGAGAACATGCTATTTCTTTTTGAGCTTCTTTCAAACCAAGCATAACCTGTTTATGCTGAACCCGTTACAATCGCTTTTTTAGTAGCAATTTTTCTCCAAATATTTTTGGCATAGTTTTCTCTTATAGAGGCATATAAGGATTTAAACTGGTTTTTTATTTGTTTACAGTAAACTTTCACAAGAAAAGCCCGTCTAAATTTAAGAGAATATAAAATCCCTAATGATATTAAAAATGCCTGCTCCCTTAATAATTATGGTTTAAAGGAGTTGGTAATTGAAAACTTCTTAAAATAAAAGTTATGAAAAAGACATTATTTGCTATTGCAGTTGCATCAGTATTTGCAGCTTGCCAGAGCAACAAGAGCACGCAACCGACAGCTGACACTACCAGGAGTTTAAGCTATACCGACTCAATTAACAACCAGAACTTGTTAAATGATAAGGCGAATGAAGTTCAATTGAACGGTTTAAGCGACACTTTGGTAACAAAAGACGGGTCTCAATACGTTAAGGTAAATCCTAACGCGGCAGCAGTAGTAGCACCTGAAGCAACAGAAAGAAAATCAACTACTACGAAGAGAACCAGGACAAAAACAAGGTCAGGCAGTAGTAGTTCATCTGGTACAAGCACAGCAAGTACCGGATCGAGCAGCTCTAGCGGAGCCGGCCCGGTATATACTGAAACAGCACCGGTTCCTGCAAAAAAGAAAGGTTGGAGTAAGGCAGCTAAAGGTGCAGCAATTGGCGCCGGTACAGGTGCGGTTGCCGGAGCTATCATTAGCAAGAAGAAAGGTGTGGGAGCCGTAGTAGGTGGTCTTATAGGTGCAGGCGGAGGTTATATAATTGGCCGTAAAGCCGACAAAAAAGATGGCAGGGTTCAATAAATATATTAGTTGATTTAGTTATAAAGCTTACGAAAGAGCCCGGGTTTCCCCGGGCTCTTTCTGTTTAAAGTGCTTGTTGTAAAATGTGTAAGTGCGGAAGCAAAGGGTAAATTAGCTGTCCATAAGCAAAACTTCAGATATAAAAAATTCCGGGACTTTAAAAAGCAGGAATAATTAATAGGCAGTTGTCTTTGAATCTCGTGGTCTTATTTTTTTAATAGTAATTAAAATACAATTATGAATAATGCGAATAACCCGGCCATCGGTGTCGGCAATGACGATAATTCTTCAAAAGACGAAAAGGAAACTACTGTGCCCAATCCCTTTGATCCTAACGACGATAAACAAATCACCCAAGAGGATATTGAAAATGAGCAGAAATATAAAGAAGCATTGACTGAAAGGGATTAGCAGTAATACTCGAAGGAGTTTCACCTAATTACCGCTTGCAAACGTGGGTTCAGGACTGGAACTCGTGCGCACCAATAGGTTATGGGGATTAAAAATAATGGGTTGAGCGTAAGAAGGCCATCCTTTTGGGGGTGGCTTTTGGTGCAATCTACCCGGCAACATTAAATGCTTTATAATTGTTGGTTGTCGTAACATTGTTCGTCACGGTATAGTTGTCACATTTTCGGATTTTATTTCGGCTTGAAAATAATCTTCTAACTTCTTCAGTTATGTTAAAATTCGGTGCATCAATACTGTCTTGGATCCCTCCAAAATGGACAGCAGCTTCAGGACTATATGCAATTGAAAAGACTGCTGAAGCAGGATTTGACCTGCTCGAAATATTGCTACCTTGTTCGATGGAGTTTGATTCTGTAACAGTAAAAAAGCAGTTAGCCAAAAACGGAATTGATGCTGTATGCACCCTTAATCTTCCTACTGAATGCCACATTCCTTTTTATCCGGAAAATGCAGTAAAATTGATTAAAGCGGCATTGGATAAGGTAGCAGAAATGGAAGGTGATCTTTTAGGAGGTGTTTTACATTCAGCCATTGGAACATTTACTGGCAAGCCCTGTACTGCCGATGAAAGAGCTATCGTTAAGGAAGTAATAACCGAGGTGGCAACATATGCAAAACAAAGGGCTATTACCATAGCAATCGAGCCCGTTAACCGCTACGAAAGTTATGTTTTTACGTGTGCGGAGGAAGTGTTAGACGCTATCCGTTCTATTGAAGCAGGTAACCTTGCTCTACACCTCGATACCTTTCATATGAATATCGAAGAAAGCAATTTTTACGATCCCATCATCAAGGCAGAGAGTTTGTTAAAACACCTACATCTTACAGAAAGCGACCGGGGAATGTTAGGCGAGGGAAATGTTCATTGGGAAGATTTATTTAGGGCACTCTCCGAAATTAATTTTTCCGGCAACCTCGTTCTTGAAAACTTTTCTTCCGAAATTACTGAACTGGTGGGACCTACTTCTTTATGGCGACCGTCAAAATACAATGCAGCAACCCTTGCACAGGAAAGTTTGGCGTTTATGCGAAAACAGGCACACAAGTGGGGATTACATTAATGCCATGTTAAACGTGAAACTTCAAAGGTCAGATTGAGAAAGTCTTTTTCCGGAACAGTGGGATCATATATGGCCTTTCACTAAGCCACACTTTTAAGTTGACTTGTTAGTAGTGCAATTGGGGACTCTATAGCTTGTCCTTTGCTTTTTTAAGCAGAACTGTTTCTTAAAAGTTTATAGCTCGTTCTATTATGGCTTATTTTTTGTAAAAAAGGGGTCATATTTTAAAAATTGGCATAATACTAAATAGGCTCCCTATGTTCGAAAATGTTTTGAAGCAGTTTGACTCCCTTCCACCACTTGCCTGGAATGCAATGATCACAGCTCTTGCTCTTTTAATAGGATTAATTTTTAAATGGGTACTGTCTTTATTATTTAAACGATATTCAATACAGGCAAACGAATATTCCCTGTTCAGATCGATATTAAACAGGCTGGGAAAGCCGGTAGCGCTTTTTCTGCCGTTATTTGTTTTCAACCTCATGATGCCTTTTATGCATCTTACCAGGGAGGAACTTAATATTGTTGATCGTATAACAGCAATACTTCTCATCATATCGTTTGCTGTATTATTAATTGGCACTGTGCAGGTTTTCCAGGATATCATAATGCATAACTATGATTTGAGCGTTAAGGATAACCTGAAGGCAAGAAAAATACGAACCCAGCTACAGTTTCTTAAAAAAATGGTCGTTTCAATCATTATCATTCTTACAGGCTGCGCCATTTTGATGAGTTTTCCTAACCTCCGTCGGCTTGGGACAGGCCTGCTTACCGGTGTCGGAATAAGTGGGATTATCATTGGCTTTGCTGCACAACAATCACTTGGAAATATACTTGCGGGCCTCCAAATAGCATTTACGCAACCAATACGTATTGATGATGTGCTTGTGGTGGAAGGTGAATGGGGAAGGGTAGAGGAAATTACGCTTACGTATGTCGTGCTGAATATCTGGGATCAACGCAGGATGATTTTACCGATCAATTACTTTCTTCAAAAACCATTTCAAAACTGGACAAGAAATTCGGCTGAGATTATAGGAACCGTTTTCCTGCACCTTGACTATACTGCACCTATTGACAAATTGAGAACGGAGTTTAAGCGCCTGATAGAAAGTTCAGATTTGTGGGATAGAAGAGCAAGCAATTTGCAGGTAACAGATGCAAAGAATAGTAGCATCGAGGTGCGTTGTTTGATGAGTGCAGCAAATTCAGGAGATGCATTCGACCTGAGATGCTATGTTCGTGAAAACCTCATTACTTTCATAAAGAAAAACTATCCCGGTTGTCTTCCTAAAACCCGGACGCTGGTAGATAATGAACCTGAACGAGAGCCACTGCCGGAAATGAATGGCAAAAAGGTAACTGCAGAAAAAAGCCCAACGCCTCATGTAGGAATCAGGGGATAGTTTATAGTCCACAGAGAATGAGTCGCATACGCATCTTCAGTAATCAACCGTCGGGCGGGTTCGAATTGTTATATTAACTATGGTTTATGGACTACTATGGACACTTTTCTCAAAACATTCTCAACTGCACTCCCTTACTTACTTTCTTTGGCGGTTTAGCATCGCCGAAAACTGTTTTGCCGCCATATTTCCAGCTATCATCTCTTTCTTTTTGAATTAATGCTTCTACATTATCCCGGGGTATAAAATCCTTTTCTGCCCGCTGCGCTATTTCATGCAGTTTTTTAATGGCGGTTTGCTTATCGCTGTTGTCAAGTTTTGCCTTTTGTACGGCATTTTGTAGCGTGCTTATTGTTTCGTCGTACACATTTACAGGAACAGGAAAAGGATGTCCATCTTTTCCGCCATGTGCAAATGAAAACCTTGCCGGGTCTTTAAACCTTGATGGCGTTCCGTGTATAACCTCGCTTACCAAAGCGAGTGATTGCATAGTACGTGGTCCAACACCTTCCAGCAATAATAATTCTTCAAAGTCTGCAGGTTTTGTGTCATGTGCAAGCCATAGGATCGTACCAAGCCTCCTTAAATCTATATCCTCACTTCTTACGTCGTGACGCGAAGGCATTACGAGTTGCTGTATTTCCTGCATCATCAGCTCAGGCTTTTCGCGCGTGATCGTAATTACTCCATTTCTAACGGGATTGGCCTCCGCATCCGTCATATTCAATATCGTTCCCTGGTTAGGACCACAGATTGCTGTATGAGGTTCTTCTACAAAAGATCGTAGACCTTCCGAATGCCAGTGATAACGCCTGGCTGTTTTATTGCCAGTATGCATCCCCTGCTGAACCACCGTCCACTCTCCGCTATCGCTAACAATAAAATTATGCATGTACAATTGAAACCCGTCCTGGATGGCTGTATTGTCAACTTTTGCACTTAGCCTACTGCATCGTACCAGGTTGTGTCCGTCGAGTCCTGTTCGTTCTGCCACCGAAATAAGTTCATCCGGTGCTTGTCTCGACGACTTTCCCTTTCCACCGCAAATAAAAATACCTAGTTCTTTCGAATGCGGGTTAATCGCCCGTTTCAATGCCCCCATTACTGATGTTGTGATTCCGGAAGAATGCCAGTCCATACCCATTACTGCCCCTAAGCTTTGAAACCAGAAAGGATCACTAAGGCGACGAAGTATTTCATTTTTACCATATTCTGCAATGATCGATTCGGTAATTGCAAGCCCTAACTTAGCCATTCTAATAGCAAGCCATTGTGGTACATAACCATAATGCAGGGGAAGATTTGCAGAACCTGATCGTTTCATTTGCTAACAAAATTAGCTAAACCAGGGGTAATAAAACTGGTAAGTAGTGGTTATTTACACACGTTCCAATAAAAGGTTTGGGTTCTTTTTGTACCCGGCTGTACTGCTACTATAAACATCGTTGCGTCGCACTCTTATACTTTTTGTTCGGTACGAAGCGATGCACGAAGCTGAAAGCAGCGAAAAAAATGTATAGCTGAAGAAATTGGTGGAAAAAAGAGGCTGCCTCATTAAGAAACAGCCTCCGGCAAAAATTATGGATCTTAAAATGCCTTTGTTGATATAGGGGGAATTGTTGGATCATCTTTTCTCGACTTGATATGCTTCCTGGGCTTTTCCCCTAACAATTGTTGTATAACTACCGAGGCAAGAACGAGGGAGCTTAACAGCATGAATACTTTTTTCATAAATACTTGTTTTTATTTATTAATGTGGAATTAAAAACTCTCAAGCCTTTCGATAAAAAATCCTGCCATTCGCATTATGTAGAATATCTTTTTTTACCTGTGGTAATAAAGGCTGAAGCCGCATTTGGGTTTGCCGATAAACGTATTGCGACGCAACGATGACGCTATACGATCGGATGTTGGTAGCCACATTATGCTTTTATTACTGCTACAACAAGAAGTTTTAACACCCCAAGACGCTTTTATTTTTATGGGTGATAAATATTTTTCTTAGTGCTTTCTGAAACAATTCTTTTTTACGTTCATCCGGAACTTGTCTTTTCAGTACTTCCAGTTCCCTTTCAGTTATTTACTCTATTGTTTCGACAGTCAATCATTTTCCCAAATTTGATAATAGGAATAAGCAAGCTCTATTGTTTCAATCACCACTTCACTTTCCCGGGCCTTCAAATCGGAAACTGAATATTTAACAGGATAGGCATCGTGAAAAGTCCACATGACGAATACCGTGGTGTCGGCGTTCAGCAGGCTTACCGAAACATCCTCTGTTATAATTTTGCTAGTAAGCCCAAGGTCTATACAGTTTGAACACCAGTTAAGCAACTTCGAACCTTTTGGTACCAATGATCTTTTAAGAAGCAGGTTCTGGCTGCTTGCGACAACCGGAGGCCGGTATTTAAAGCGGTTCTCACCGCCGCAAACTACTTCTTCAATATTCATTTCTTTTGAAATGCCCGACACTTCCTGGAAAGCCGCGTCTTCACCTTTAAAGGAAAGCTTAAAATAAAAACCGGCCGGGTAGTTAGGACTCGCCATTGCTTATAATGAATTGTTCGTGTGCAATTTCAATTGTATCTACAACCACTTCATTTCGTCGGACTTGAAATCGATGGAGGTGATTTTGGTTCGCCATGCGTTTAATAACTACCATTGCGTGGTTACATTGCCCGACTTGTCGAGAAGCTTGATCACGAGTGTTCTTCCGGCAATTGTATTCATTAAAATTTGCTCGTGCCAGTTCCCAAAAGTATTGTCGTTAGTAAACGCTCCTCTTTTCCTAGTTACGTTTCCATACTTTTTAATACCGGCTATTTTTTCAGTAGAACAAAGCTTACTATTGCTTGCGGTATTCGATTACCTGCGTTTCTACATTCATCTAACAGATTTCCCGGAATGCGACGTGCGTGATCACCGATGCTCCCAGGTCCACTTCAAATCTAAATTTCGGCATCGGCCATCTTGCGGCCTAGCACTACCATTAGCTGTGGGCATAGTTCAACTCCTCTACATCGACCTGTCTTTAGTGGCCCTGATGAGGCCGATACCGGTAAAGAAAAAGATAAGACCTAATAGGCCGTAAACCGTAATCATTTTAATATTATAGGTTCCACCGCTACTGTTCACGAAATTCACTGCTGCGGCAATCAGACCAACAATTCCAAGAATGGTTAGTATAATTCCAAAAATCTTTTTTTCCATTATTTGTTTTTGGTTTGTTAATTGCAAAAGATGGGCCGCTCAGTTCATCATTACCGGTTTCAGCCTTAAATTTCAATTACGCTCTGGATTCTTCCCCATATTGTGGCTAGCACAGTTTTAGATAATCCTGTTTTTATGCTTTAATAATAAAAATTATATGTTATGTCGGAGTCGTCATCACAAACTACAACGGACTTAAAAACCATACAAACATGGGCCGAAGAAAGAGGTGGGAAACCCTCAAGGGTCAAGAGCACAGCCGATGATGAAGGCGGAGGAGTTTTACGAATTGATTTTCCAGGTTACTCAGGTGAAGGCAGTTTAGAAGAAATTTCGTGGGAAGAGTGGTATGAGACGTTTAACGACCGCGAGCTTGCTTTTTTATACCAGGATCATACCGCCGGTGGAAAAGAGAGCCGCTTTTTTAAATTAATTAAAAGAGAGACATAGTGCGACGTGCGAGATGTTGAATTGAATGAAAAGTTTGAAATAGTGCAACTCCGCAAACAGAGAAAGGCGGTTTAAGTGAATTTTTTACCTGTTACTACCAATCGTAGTTCCTTTCATGTAGTTATTTTTTGCTGAGGATTGATATAATTGCATTGTGAAGCCTTTTTATGTGTTTTGCTTAGTACGGTTTTTGCCTCCATTGTAATAAACGAGGTTATGAAGGCGATATTATTTTTTGTTTCCACCGTACTGTTATTAAGCACTTACGGTCAAAATACAAGCCCGATCGGGGCCCGCAGTCAAAAGAGAACTTCGAACAATACTAATACCCAGGGTAAATCAGCTAATGCCCAGGGCAGAAATAACGCTACGCAAACTGCTGCGCCGCGCCAGACTGTAACAGAGCGTTACCTTAACGGTGCGGAAAGGAAAAGTTCGGCGACAAAAAATTCAACAACAAATAACGCTGCTAATAATAACCCGGCAACCAATGGAAATAGCACGAATGCGAGCCCGTTTGTAGGAGGCGTTTATGCAGGAGGCAATGCAGGTAAAACATTCGATACTTTAAATACCAGCAATAATGTTAACAGGGGGAATAATACATCGAGTACAACTATCAGGGGCGGAAACGATACAACCTTTAATGCAAATACCATTAACAATGGTGGAATAACAACTAATTCCGGTGCTGTAGACCGCTCGGGGCAGTCACAGTTTGGCCAGACCAATTGGGGCAGCAGCAGGAGTACCGTTGGAGAGAGCCAATGGACCGTTCCGCCACCCATAACCGCGTCGTTCAATAAGCAATTTCCCGAAGCTAACACCGCAACCTGGACAAGGAACAACGTGGATACTTCTATTTTTTCTGCCCGATATAAGTCCGGCGTATCGTGGGTAACTACCAATTATAACGCCGCCGGGCAAAGATTGGATATGAGAACTGAATATCCTTTGCCCCAGGCTCCCCGCCCTGTTAGTGTTTTCATTGCAAAACAACCTGCCAACTTTGAAGTAGTTTCAATATATAAAGTAGAGATCCAGGGAAAGCCGGATATGTATGAGGTACAAACAAGAAACGGTAAAACGATTTATGTAAATAATGACGGAATGGAAGTGAACTATTAACCCGAAAGTTGCAGGGCCCTAAAAGGTTGACAGTGGATATTTGTTTCAGATTTAGCTTTAGGCATGTCGGAGTTTGTATGTATGGCTGTTGCCATAACTGCTTCCCGGCATAATTATAAATTTCTGACAATTATATAAGACTTACTAAAGACGCTTCGTCGAGCAATACTCGGCCGGGCAAGCCTTTTTTGTCGTTTCCGTATTCCCATTTTACGAGCCTGATATTTGTCGATGCTATTTCAATTCCTGTAATGTCGCCATCGTTGAAACAACAACAACCGCTGTTAAAGTAAGTCGGTTTGTAACCGGTAAAGTCGGGAAGTGTTTGTCCTTTCAGTTTTTTCTTTTGAATTTCCAGCTCTATCAGTTGTGCATTTGTTTCGTTTTTTGCTTCTTTGGCTACTGCCAGCTTCCTGTATAATCCTTCCATTTGTGTCATTGATTGAAACACCGGTTGATGCGTATGACCTGTAACCAGCACAATGTTTTCCTGCTGCGCTATCCATTCATACATAAACCGGTTGTGGTCGGTTTTTAAGTGATCTTCGTACGCAGGTGTATTAGGATTGATGGAAAGATATGCCTGTAGAGGAGCCCAGATATTTGCAACAAACCATTTACTGAACCAGTTCCCGTCGCTCAATTCGTCGCCCTGGTGACCGTGAGTGAGAAAAATATCGAGCGGTCGACTATTAACAATTGTTCTTAAAATCACACCTTCATATATAGGCACTTTTTGCCCGTAAATTTTTTGAAGTTCAATACCTGCCAAAGGGTTATTATCCCAGTCAAGATCATGATTTCCAAAAACTTTGGTGAAGGCATTTCGTTGAAGAAAAAGCGCTTCCTTTTCAAATCCGGCAACATTGTGTTTTGCAACTGCAGGTATCCTGTTTTCCCAAAGCTCTTCTGAATCTCCCAGTGATATGAAATGGTAGTTTGCCTGGTTATAATAGTCTAAAGCAGCAAGGTAATTTTTTTCGCAAAAGGCAAAATCATCTGAACCGTTTCTCGCGCCTTTGTGCTGGTCAGACAGAATGATAAATTTTTGATCGGCATTATCGAAGGGAATTAGCAGCCCTTTTTTTTCCTGGCCCGAAGAGATCTTATTGTAAAGCGCTGTCAAGGCCCGGTGAATGCGATCTTTATCGGGACGCGACGAATATTTATCAGCAATTCTGCTTACACGCTTCGATAGTAGTCGTTGTAGAAATTTTCTCATCAGATAGGAAGCCTGCGCCTAACGAAAGTTTTGAAAGAGTGGCAATTTAATTGAAAAAACCAAAGGAAGGCTGAATAGTTAAACATAAGGTTTTCGGTTAACCAGTTGAAAGGTTGATAAGGTTGTGCGGTATAAGTGTGTGGCCCTTCGGCAGGCTCAGGGTAAAAACTGCCAGGGTGAATAATGGGTTACAGTACAAGCGAGCGTGGCAACTATGTTCAAAAGAAATCAGTTGTTTGGAGCATAAAAGAAAACATTTATTTAGATTTTGTGCTGGAAAATCTTTTGAAAACGTAATTAAGCAGCCCTGCGTTTTACAATCATTACTTGTTACATACTTCTTCTGTACTGCCCGCCAACCTCGTATAATGCATTCGTAATTTGTCCCAGCGAACAATACTTTACAGTTTCCATTAGTTCTTCAAACATATTTTGGTTAGTAACGGCGGCCTTCTTCAGTCGTGTTAACATTTCAGCACATTTAGGCTGGTTACGTTTTTTAAAGGCGTGAAGATTCTGGATCTGTTGTTGCTTTTCTTCGGTTGTACTACGAATAACTTCGCCGGGTAAAATGGTTGGGCTGCCCTTTTTATTCAGGAAAGTATTCACGCCAATCAATGGTAACTCACCCGTATGCTTCTGATGCTCATAATACATACTCTCTTCCTGGATTTTATTGCGCTGGTACATTCTTTCCATTGCACCGAGCACGCCGCCGCGGTCGTTTAAACGGTCAAACTCTGCCAGTACCGCTTCTTCTACAAGGTCGGTAAGTTCTTCAATTAAAAAGCTTCCCTGGTTTGGATTTTCATTTTTGGCAGTACCAAGTTCGCGGTTGATAATTAACTGGATGGCCATCGCCCGGCGCACACTTTCTTCCGTTGGTGTTGTAATTGCTTCATCGTATGCGTTGGTATGAAGGCTATTGCAGTTATCGTACATGGCATAGAGCGCCTGTAAGGTTGTGCGTATATCGTTGAAGTCGATCTCCTGTGCATGAAGGCTTCGCCCGCTTGTTTGAATGTGATACTTTAGCTTTTGACTCCTGTCATTTGCATTGTATTTATATTTCATTGCCTTTGCCCAGATCCTGCGCGCAACACGGCCGATCACGCTATATTCAGCGTCCATTCCATTGCTGAAAAAGAAGGATAGATTAGGCGCGAAATCATCGATGTGCATTCCGCGGCTCAGGTAATATTCCACGTAAGTAAAGCCATTGGCCAGTGTAAATGCAAGCTGGGTTATTGGGTTTGCACCAGCTTCAGCAATATGATAACCGCTAATACTTACGCTATAAAAATTTCGAACTTTATTGTCAATAAAATATTGCTGAACATCACCCATTAAGGTCAGCGCAAATTCGGTGCTGAAAATGCAGGTGTTCTGCGCCTGGTCTTCTTTTAAAATATCTGCTTGTACGGTACCTCTTACCTGGCTTAGAGCTTCCATTTTTAACTGCTGGTAAACCCCGGGTGGTAATACTTCGTCGCCCGATAAACCCAGTAATTTTAAGCCTAATCCTTTATTTCCTTCGGGCAATCTTTCCGGCGATCCGGGGTTGTAATACAATGGGCGGGAGAAATTTTTATACTTTTCCTGAAACTTTTCATTAACCAGTTCCCATTGACCGTTCGCCTCTATCCATTTTTCGCATAGCTGGTCGATGGCGGCATTCATGAAAAAAGCAAGGATGACTGGTGCAGGGCCGTTGATCGTCATGCTAACAGATGTTCTCGAATCACAAAGGTCGAAGCCGCTGTAGAGCTTTTTCGCATCGTCAACTGTTGCCACACTTACGCCGCTGTTGCCAATCTTTCCAAAGATATCAGGACGAAGAGCGGGGTCCTCTCCATACAATGTAACACTATCAAATGCAGTCGAAAGCCGTTTTGCCGGTTGTCCTATTGAAACATAATGGAACCGCTTGTTTGTACGCTCCGGGCCACCTTCGCCTGCAAACATCCTCGTTGGATCTTCGCCTTCCCGTTTCAATTCAAATACGCCGGCAGTATAAGGAAACTCTCCTGGAATGTTTTCCTGTAGCCGCCAACGGAGCAGATCGCCCCAATCTTTATATTTTGGTAGTACTACCTTAGGTATATGCGTTCCTGATAAACTAATAGTTGTGAGAGATTTTTTAATCACCTTATCCCGAACCTCGTACTCAAAAAAATCCTGATTGTATTTCTTTATTACCTCCGGCCATTGCTCAATAAGTTGATGGCATTCTTTATCAAGCTTTTCTTCATACTGTTTCCTCGCCGTTCCAAGTTCCTGAACAGATGCCGACGTATCTAACCCGGTTCGTATTTCTTTCAATACTTCAATTGCCCCCGTGATTTGATAGATCCTGGTGGCAATGGTACATTGTTCATTTACCCAGCTATCATATTTTCGGTTGCTTTCAACAATTTCCGACAAGTAACGAACTCTTTTCGGTGGTACAATCAGTCCGCTTACCGAATGGTTAATTTCAATTTCTCCAATACTTCTTTCGCCGAAACACGTCTTTGTTTTTACTTCAATTGCTTTTATTATTTCAACGAAAAGCTTGTTTACACCTTCATCATTAAACTTTGAAGCAGTCGTTCCTACAATTGGCAATTCTTCATCTTCAACAGTCCATAGTGAGTGATTGCGTTTGTATTGTTTCCGTACTTCCATTAATGCGTCTAAAGCACCGGCCTTATCAAATTTATTAATACATACCACGTCTGCATAGTCCAGCATGTTTATTTTTTCCAATTGTGATGCTGCCCCATATTCAGGTGTCATTACGTACATACTAACATCGCAATAATCTAAAATGCTCGCATCGCTTTGTCCAACCCCTGCACTTTCGAGGATGATAAAGTCAAATCCTGCACTGCTTACAATATCAATTGCCTCCTGTACATGGTTACTTAGGGCTTTATCATTTTCACGGGTAGCCAGGCTGCGCATATACGCCCGTCCGCTATGGATAGAGTTCATTCGAATTCTATCCCCCAGTAAAGCGCCGCCGGTCTTCTTTTTCGACGGATCAACAGAAATTACTGCGACTGTTTTAGAAGTATAGGTATGTAAAAAGCGACGCACAATTTCGTCAGTAACGGAAGATTTTCCTGCGCCGCCGGTTCCGGTAATTCCTAAAACCGGGGAAAGCTTTTTACCCGTATCTCCTTTATTTGCCGCTACCGGTGCCAAAAGTTTATCAAACTCCTGCCCGTTTTCTGCATGACTTATAGCACGTGCAATAAATCGTATATCTTTTACCTCTTTAAGTTTCAGCTTACCTGAAATTTTAAGATTGCCGTTAACAGGAAAATCACAGCCTTTTACAACATCTTCAATCATTCCTTCGAGCCCCATCAGGCGTCCGTCATCGGGGCTATAAATGCGGGTAATGCCATAATTCTGCAGTTCCCTGATTTCTGCGGGCAGAATAGTACCTCCGCCTCCCCCATATATTTTTATGTGTCCGCACCCATTTTCTTCCAACAGGTCTTTTATGTATTTGAAGAATTCTACATGGCCGCCCTGGTAGCTTGTGATCGCTATCCCCTGCGCATCTTCTTCAATTGCACATTCCACGATTTCTGCAACACTTCGGTTATGACCAAGATGAATGATTTCTGCGCCCTTTGATTGCAGTATCCGTCGCATAATATTTATGGCAGCATCGTGGCCATCAAATAAGGAAGCTGCAGTAACAATTCTAACTTTATTGTGGGGTGAGTAAGGCATTATTGGTACTTTTTTCGAATGCGATAAATAGCGAAAGTTTTTCTATGTAGCCACCTTTATCGCTTCTTGCAACATCGTTGCGTCGCACACTTCAACCGGCAGGTCGTAAATGAGCGTGCAACATTATTATTACAAATTTAGGGTGTACAGTCTTTACATTATTTGAATTAAGTGTAGATTATAATTTAACATTAAGTGTTCCACTTTTTGCTAATTACCCTTGCTGCAAATACTTTACCGCATGATCTTCATATAACTAAGGGTGAAATTTACTCAGGTGAAAGCTGGTTTTGTTAAAAACAGTCTTTTTATCCGGATTTGGAAGCAGGCAAATTTTCATGTTGTTTATAGAATTAACGGTATTTTTTTTGATTAGGTATACCAAAAGCAACTTATGAAAACAGAATATGGATTGTTGACGATGGAAATATCGCCGGAGCTGGCAAAAGAACTTATTTCACTTTTTAATATAGAGGTTGAAATGATGCAGGGAAAAGTTGAGGATCTGGCTAACGATTTGAAAAGATTTACTATAAGAATTCCAAAACATAAAGGAGGACCAATAAAAGAGTTCCTTTTGAGTTCTATCATAAAATCTTCAAATATGCAGTTGAATTAACGGAAAAAATTGGTTACCAATGTTGTTTGCAGTAGAAATGCCGGAATTCTTCTTTTAATGGCAGGTTATTTTGGAATACTAATACGTTAATATGTTCACATAGCCTAAATTATTATTTTTTTATGAACACAAATTTGTTAGCTTTACCGACATCTCTTATATAAATAAATTAATATGTTGCCAGAGCAGATAGCTAAATTTGTTGAAACCGAACAATTGAATAACCCAACAGTTAAAGTTGAATTTAAAAAACGTAACTCAATCATCGGCCTGTTTGTAAGATTAAATGACTATGATGAACTAAAGTCAAAGAACTTCTGGAGATTGGTTACAGAAACAAACCTTGAGAATTGGCATAAATCTAAAGATATAAATAGTGCCAAAATGTTTAACGGAAGCGAGTTTACCCGTTTATCGGTAACCAAGAAGAAGGCCGAGGCTGTTAAATAAGCCCAAAAATATTCGATTAAGATCTTAAGCAGGTAACTCTTTAAAAAGTTACCTGCTTCTTTTATATACACAGCCTGCCAGCGGTATTATTAATTCATCCTGAACGGCACAGGTATGTCTTAATTTATTTTTTCTTCCTGATCTGCTTCCAGCAATCATCTTTTACCCAAAGCAAGTAACTGAACAAGTAACAAAGGTTTTTTGTATAACACTCTTACCGAATAAAATTAATTAATGAAGTGGCTTACAGCTAAAGACCTGGGCAAAATAATCGGAGTTTCTTTTAGCGAATTTAAAAGAAACGAGCCTTTACGGCTGGCCGGCGCGACTGCTTTCTTTACCACGTTTGCTTTACCGCCTATTATGATAATTCTTGTGCAGGTAATAGGCTTTCTTTTTAGTATTAATAATTTAAGCGACAAAGTTTTTGGACATCTTTCCGAACTTTTGGGAAGGCAAAGTGCGATACAGGTACGATCTACTTTTTTAGGGTTTACATCTCTTGCTGACAATTGGGTTTTAGCAATTGGGGGATTTATATTTTTGATGTTTGTGGCCACTACGCTCTTTAAAGTTATTAAGGATTCAATCAACCAGCTTTGGAATGTAAAGGCAACCCCCCAGCATGCATTCAAATTACAGTTAGCCAGCCGCGGCATTTCAATGATAATAATATTGCTGGCTGGCATTTTGTTCTTAGGAGCGATGCTGGGCGAGGGATTGGAAACTTTTCTACACCAGTACTCAGGCGAAATAAATTCTCACGCGGCCAACTTTTTAAACATTCTTTTTGATCAGTCTATTTCTCTTGTTATAGTTACAACCTGGTTTGCCATATTATTTAAAGTATTACCCGACGCCCGGGCCTCATGGAGAGTTGTGCTTACAGGCGGATTTTTTACCGGGCTTCTTTTTACAATTGGTAAAATTATTATTCGTTATATGCTTTCTTTTGGAAACCTGACCAACATTTTCGGCGCATCGAGTTCTATTGTGCTGTTACTGTTGTTTGTATTTTATACTTCATTCATTCTCTATTATGGTGCCTGCTTCACGAAGGTATACGCGTCGTTTGTGAACGACCCGATAAAAGCCGCCCATTATGCGATCAAGTATAAAATGGTAGAAATAAAAGCACATGATACGGAAGGAGAGAATGGAAAGCAGGAGGGGGACGTTTTAGCAGTGAAGGAATAGTTTGCTTAAAGCGTTTCCTTATTCAGTCTCGGGGAACATTCCAAAGGGCCTGATGGTTATTATTGAAGAGTAAACGCCGAGAAAATAAAATTCCCATGATGTATTCGGTAAAAGCAGTGACCGGCATTTAACTTTGCGGCTTTAAAAAATACCATGAGGAAAATTTTCGGTTTTATTACCGCCACATTAGTCACACATTTTTCACTTGCCCAGAGCCGGATCAGCGAACACAATACGATAGGGTGGTTTAGTACCACGATCACTCCGGCCGTAAGTAAAAAAGTAAGCCTCCACGGCGAATACCAATGGCGCCGCGATGATCTTGTTAAAAACTGGCAGCAAAGCCTCTTACGTGTAGGGGTAAACTACAAAATTCATCCACAGGTAACTTTACACGCCGGTTATGCCTGGATTGAAACCTTTCCTTACGGCACTTATACACTTTCATCGGTACCTAGAAGATTTCCGGAGCACCGGGTATACGAACAGCTGGTTGTAACAGCCAATGTGGGAAAGTCGGCTTTAATGCACCGGCTCCGCCTGGAGCAACGCTGGCTTGGACGTTTTGCTTCTATGGATACAGACAGGCCCTCTTATGTTTTCCTCAACCGCCTTCGGTATATGCCAAGACTCGATATTCCTTTAAGTGCTAAGTGGTATGCGGCTTTCTATGATGAAATCTTTATTGGTTTTGGAAAGAATGTGGGTGAAAACGTGTTTGACCAAAACAGGGTTAGCGCATTGATGGGGTATAAGGCAAACAAAAATTTTAGAGTAGAAGGTGGTTTCTTAAATCAAACAGTTCAGCTTGGAAGGGAAATTGAGGGTAAAAATGTTTTTCAATACAACAATGGAGTTATTATAAATACTTACTTCAATTTTTAAACGACCAGATGTAGCATGGGCAAAGCCGAATAGCGAAACAATAGACGAACGGAATGCGACGCAACGATGTTTCATGAAGGTTATTTAGCTTGCAACCAAAAGGCATTTATACCCTTCTTCAGAACTGGTGTTGAAGATCGATGTTTTTCAACCGTTACTTTTTGTTTTCTTTGCACTCCAAATATATAATTATACATGCTACCTAAGTACAAACGAATTCTTCTTAAGTTGAGTGGTGAGTCGCTGATGGGTGACAAGAGCTACGGACTTGATTCAGAGGTGATCTCTCAATATGCGCAGGACATAAAACAAGTGATCGAATTAGGAGTGCAGGTAGCCATTGTGATTGGCGGCGGCAATATTTACCGTGGAATGAACGAGGCTGAGACAGGTATTGAACGGGCACAGGGTGATTATATGGGAATGCTTGCCACTGTAATTAATGGTATGGCACTACAGGCGGGGCTCGAAAAAGTAGGTGTGTTTACCAGGTTACAGAGTGCGATAAAAATGGAACAGATAGCTGAACCTTACATTCGGCGCCGCGCCATACGCCATCTTGAAAAAGGCCGTGTGGTTATTTTCGGTGCAGGAACGGGCAACCCCTATTTCACCACCGACACTGCCGGCTCGCTAAGGGCAATTGAAATTAAAGCCGACGTAATTTTGAAAGGTACCCGTGTCGATGGAATTTATACTGCAGATCCAGAGAAAGATCCGACAGCTATCCGGTACGAAAAAATTTCTT
The DNA here is from genome assembly GCA_028288485.1 of Segetibacter sp. Taxonomy (GTDB): domain Bacteria; phylum Bacteroidota; class Bacteroidia; order Chitinophagales; family Chitinophagaceae; genus Segetibacter. The sequence goes on along the minus strand of JAQBNO010000137.1, from coordinate 9,141 downwards.
TCCAGGAGGTTATCAATAACAACCTGAAAGTAATGGATATGACCGCCTTTACCTTGTGCCAGGAGAACAGCCTTCCCATTATCGTCTTCGATATGAATACGCCGGGCACTTTGCTGCAAGTGGTGGAAGGTATGAATGTTGGAACGTATGTGAGTTAAACGTAGAAAATGTTAAGCGGTCTTAAGACCGCTTTTTTTATGTTTTCGATACAGGTTTTCATCCTGTTAAACCTGTTGCTTCCGATACATCGTAACATTTCAACCTTTGAATTCTAATGGAAGTCAGCATAGCAGTTTTTACCCCCAGCATTGTCGAAGGGTCAGGCAAAGCACAAAGGGGCACATTTCGTTCAATGGCAACCATTCTTTTCGGCTTTTTCCTCCTTGTATATAACTTGTTGGTTATAACATTTGCACCATTAAAAGCATAACAATGAACGAGCACATTTCGGGTATAAGAAAGGACTATATGTTAAAATCGTTGCTTGAAGAAGACGTACAAGCTAACCCTATAGAACAATTTTCTACCTGGTGGACTGAAGCAATCGACAGCAAGATTGATGAAGTAAATGCGATGACTTTATCCACTGCAACACCCGATGGAATTCCTTCTGCGAGGGTTGTTTTATTAAAGGGGTTTACCAACGAAGGCTTTATATTTTTCACCAATTACCTGAGCCATAAAGGAACCGAACTTGCTAAAAACCCCCGCGCTGCCTTAACCTTTTACTGGAAAGAACTGGAGCGCCAGGTTAGAATAGAAGGAACTGTAGAGAAGGTATCAGAATTAGACAGTGATGCGTATTTCCAATCCCGGCCTGCGGGAAGCAGGATTGGGGCTTGGGCATCTCCGCAAAGCACAGTAATCGCCAGCCGCGATATCATCGAGGAAAGCGTTCAAAAATATAAAGCGCAATTTGGCGAAAATATTCCGCGTCCGCCGCATTGGGGCGGATATATTGTAAAGCCTGTAAAATTAGAATTCTGGCAAGGCAGAAGTAGTCGCCTGCACGACAGGATACAGTATCTCAGGCAAAATGGAGAGTGGAGAACAGGAAGATTAGCTCCTTGAGCGCCTGACCTTGAAGACTTGATAAGGATTAAAATGAAATAATCGTTACCCTTCATCGCACCTTGATCAATTGATCTGGTTGATTGAGTTGTGCTTTAACTACCCGACCCAATCAACCTTCACACCAATTAAGCTTCTTTCTTTGCTTCTGCTGGTTTAGCTGCCTTAGCAATTCTTGCCGGCCGGCTTTTACCAAAAGAACCTTTAAAAATCTTTCCTTTTTTAGTTTTTTTATCACCTCTTCCCATAACAATTTTTTTTAAATAATTTTAAATAGGCTGCAAACCTACACTAAGTTGTGTAAATTATCAAAGCAGAATTGTTCTTTATACCTTACAGGTGGTTAAGTATTACATAAAGATCGAGTCAAAAATACAAAAGCAGGACATTGATCCTGCTTTTGTTATATTATGAGCGGCGATTATATTCTTGCTGAAAGTTCTTTACCTGCTTTAAATTTTGCTACTTTTTTAGCCTTAATCTTTATGACTTCACCGGTTTGAGGATTACGTCCATTACGCGCCAATCTCCTGGAAACAGAAAAAGTTCCAAAGCCCACTAAAGTAACTTTACCGCCGGCCTTTAAAGTTTTAGTAACCGTATCAACAAATGAGTCTATCACAGCGTTTGCCTGTGTCTTCGTTACTTCAGTATCTTCAGAAATTTTTGCAATCAATTCAGCTTTGTTCATTTTAGTATATTTTGGTAGAGGAAAACTTCGGCAAATTTATTGGCTTTTGCTTACGCGAAAAATTTTTCTCCCATTTTAATGCACTTTTACACACGGTAACACTGAGCAATAAAGGATTTAAAGGATTACTTTGTTATTCTACGTCATATACTTAATAAACCTGGGGGGCTGTTTACAAATAACTGCAGAAATAGATCGGTGCTGAAAGTTAAGCAAGATACGTTTTAGTGATTTTTTCTTTTACCCCAATACCTGCATTAAAGTACGGAAATCTATATATTTTTCACCCCATTTGTCGCCCACCTGTTTACGAAAAGATGGCGCATGGTGCTGCAGGTATTCGTCGTATTTGGTTAGCGTAGGCGCATAATATTGTACTGCATAAGTAGGTCCCTCCGTTTCATCTACCTGCAATAGCCTCACAAACTGGTGTCTATCAAAACAGCCTGTTGCTAACACCGCCGGTATATGAACGTCCTGCATCCATTGTACCCAGTCTTCTGCAATCGTCCAGTCTATTTTAATCGTAATATTATAAATAATCATATCGGCGCTTTTTAAGCGGCAATATAATGGTTTCTATTTCCAATTATTATTTTGATGAGAACAGGGCAATAACTTTATCATTTCCCATTACTGCATATGCGGGTCTCGGGTTACCTTCTGTAAAAACCTTTAAGGCACTATATGGCTGAACTGTTATAAAACTTTCGTCAATTTCGTTTGACGCATTGGTGATTTTACTCAGATCAAGCTTAAGGTGTTGGGCAAAAAAAGCGTACACCGGCTTTCTTTTTGAAAATTTATAATCGTGACCTTCTTCAGGGAAATGAGCATTTTGAACATTGCCAGTCGCTCCGTACAAACCATATACATTCTTAATATAGGGAAATTCAACGTTTGGAACGTTCTTGGTCCAATCCTTTCCATCAGAAACAACGATCATTGGCTTAGGCGCCATTAAAGCAGCAATTTCTGCATTGTTAGTTTCGATACCCGGCCCCGTATGAATCGGCATACCGCTTTCGCAAACACATCCGCCATAAAAATAAGCAGAAACCATTACAACGGGAGCAGAAACGGCCACCCGCTTATCGAGGGCAGTTAATAAGAATGTTTGCGTTCCGCCACCCGACGCTCCTGTAACTGCAATCCGGTTTGGGTCTACCTCTTTTTGGGTCAATAAGAAATCAATCCCCCTCATGCTGTTCCACGAGTGTATTTTAGCGGCAATAGCAATTTTATGTTCACATTGTGTTGCTTCACTATAACCTGCCATATCATATGCAAGAACTACTGCACCCATTTTTGCTAACCCTGCACATAACTTTTGCCAGTCTTCATTTCCACGTGCTTCTGCCGGCTTTTGAGAGTGCCCTGTGGGGCATAAAATGCCGGCCAATTTACCTTTTGTATTCAACGGCTTATACAAATTTCCTGTAACCCAAAAGCCCGGTTTACTTTCAAATGCAACATTTTCTACAGTGTACCCATTCATTACTTTTTTGTTACGCAAAATTGGCTTTAAGTCTGTTTTTGCAGGCAATGGTTTTAGCTGTAATCCTTTTAATATATTTTGTCGTATTAAAGTAGCTCTCTTTTCCCATGAAGCTTTATCATGAAAAGTAGTTGCGAAACTGTCTAAATTTCGCTTGCCATCCTCTTCAGGTATAGCAGGTCTGCCACCCTGGCTACGACCTGGGGTGGATTGAAACATAGCAAGCAAAAATGCCACACGGAAAATCGTTTTATAAATATTCACTTTTTATACTTTTAAAGCACTTAAGATATAATTTTTTAAACCTTTATGCTCAATATTTTTATTCTGCCGGAAAAAAATAACGGTTTCACGAACAGTTATGTTTTAAAATTATTGTTTTCGTACGGGGTTTTCCAACAGTGTGCGCCCCATTTCTTTTTAGTGCAGGTTGTTATCCGCGGTTTTATTTTTTATTGACCAGCATCTGAATACTATTCATCATCGTTGTGTCACTCCCTTGTACGTGGAGTATTTTATTCAGCAAAGAAGACATTATCAGGTAAACGGCTTAAAATGTTAATTGGAATATTTGATGCGTTAAAAGCTTCGAACCCGAAACTGTGAGTTTGCATTTTTGCCAATAAACCTGTTTCTTGTAATTAATACACCGTAGCTATAAGCTCTTCTTCAAACCACATTATCACTCAAAAAACAGTCAAATCAGATTATGCCATTGCTTCCAAAATTCGATAAATTAGACGCTAACTATCCTACCACGTCAGATTACAAACGGATCTTAAGGGAAATAAACCCGGCTTTAGAAAACGACCCTGCGTTTCAGAACACTTGTGCAATGAGGGTATCGATGGCACTGAATGCATGCGCGGGACATGAAATTCCGAGAAGAGAAGGTTTATTAACAGTGAGAGGAGTGGATAGAAAAAGATATGCAGTGAGGGTTAAAGAGTTAAAGAACTATTTAAAGTTGAGATATTCCTTGCCATTCAGAACGTTAACTGCAACAACGCAGGGAGTAATTGATAACGTGTCGATAAAAGGCCTAAAGGGAATAATAGCATTTGATGTTACCGGCTGGGGAGATGCTTCAGGACATTTTACATTATGGAATGGAGAGGAATTGCTATATTCGGGTGGACACGATTACTTCAATCTTTACGATAAATTTGATAATGGAAAAGTTATCAAGGTTTCAAAATGCTCTTTTTGGAAATGCCCTTAAAAGTTTTTTCCTTGCAATTGCCTTACTCTTACTACAGCCTTCCGTAAAGTCGCAGGTTCTTGATTCGCTGATGACGGGGAATTGGTTTGAAATTTATAAGAAAAAGAAAACTTATTACTTACCGTTACAGATTCAATTGAAGGACGATAAGACGGCGAAATATATTAACCGTTATCCTGAGCAGTCTCATAATTTAACTTTCGAACTCGGGAGTGACAGCAGCCTTACTTTATCGAACGGAGAAAAATATAAGGTCCTTTTTTTGAACGGGAGAGTGTTGAGATTACGTAAGACTGGAGTAAAAACGTTCAAGGAAATTACCTTAAGAAAGGCTTATCAAGCAAGAAAGTAGTTTCGACTGTTTTATTCCACCCGCATTCTCATATCTGCTACTCCCAAATTTAAGTCTATTAATTCTTCAGGAGGATAATAACGACCGAACCGATGATCATTATTGCCGAACCCAACAGTTTCTTGCCTATACCCTGCTCTTTAAATATTCGGTGACCCAGTAGTACACTTACGATTGTGGACAACTGGAATAATGACAAGGCATAACCTACGGGCATGTTGCTGAAAACATAGTTTGTAGTGAACTGCATTGTTCCAATACAAATTACCAGTAATGCATATTTATTAAAGCTTGAAGAGTTTACCTTTTTTAATTCATTTCTTGCATTCAGCCGATACACAAACAGGAGGCAAAAAGAAAAAATTGCACCAAACCAACACCAGCTTATAAAGGAAACAACAGTGGATGAAGCTAAAATTACTTTTTTGACGAATACTGCTTCTATAGCTGTTAAGATCAACGCCCAAAGCCGGAACTGGATTTCCTTTCGTTGTAAAAGCGCCCATGAAAATTTATCCTCGGTAGTATCTAACACGAAATAACTTCCGTATATAATTAATAATATGCCCACCAGTCCCCAAACAGATGGGATCTCGGCAAGAAGAATTATCCCGGCTATCATTCCTACGACTGATTTGTAAGAATTTATAGGGCCAAGTACAGATAGATCGCCACCTTGTAATGCCTTTACTAAAAATGCGTTTCCCAAAGCGCCTACCATTCCTCCTGCAATTGAATAGATCCAGAATTCTGCCGACAATTCGGACCAGCTAACATTAAATGCCCCCAACAAACAAACGAAACTTAGGGCCAGGTAGGTGATAAAATTAACCACTAAGGGGTGGTTGCCTGTAGTTGTAAGCTGCTTTTGAAACACATTTCCAATGGGGTTGGAAATTATTCTGAGGAATACTGCTATGGTGGTTAAGACTACTATGGGTTAATTAAAAAGATTGAAAAGAGAGGCTAAATTACAAACAACATTTGATTAGAATATGAAGGATAATTGTAAATGGATCACTTGCCGGCTGCGATTGGAGACTGTACATAGGAGTTATACGGCTGAAGTGAGTGACACAACGAAAGCTGCATGAAGCGTTCCTGCTCGTCCCGCAAAAAAAAGATTATCCCCGGTTGATCATTTTATTCGAACGACGAATAAATTCAAAACGGCAAGCGCTTCAGATGTCAGTGATTATATTCCAGCGCTAACTCCAAAATATTTTTCAACAATTTCGTTCACCATAACATCGGTTAAAGGCTTGCTCCGGTATTCACTAATATCTTCAAGTGTGGACGCTTTTTTTTCATCATCAGGATTTGCAGAAGCAGTTAAAATAATTACAACGCTTTTTTTACCGTAAGTTTCTCTAACCGTTTTGAACTCTTCAATAAAATCCCACCCGGTTAAACCCGGCATGTTCAGATCGAGAAAAATGAGTTCCGGGTTTTCAGAACCTTCAAATTCCTTTACAATGTCAATCCCATCCCTCACCGATTCGGCAATATGGATATTACGGGCAATGCCTGTGCGCAATATGACATGCTTTTGTAAAAAATTGGTTATCTCATCATCGTCTACAAGCAGTACGCAGTTTAATTTATTTTGCATTGACGCCGCCATTTTTTGGTATGGTGAAATAAAAGGTACTTCCTTCATTGGCAACAGATTCAACCCAGATTTTCCCGTGATGTAATTCAACGATCTTTTTACAATGGGAAAGACCTATTCCCGAGCCTTCATATTTTGATCGCGCATGCAATCTTTTAAAGATCATAAAAATCTTCTTATGAAATTTCTCGCCGATTCCAATTCCATTGTCTTTTACTGAAAATGTCCAGCAGTCATTCTCTTCCTGTGCGCAAATTCTTACTTCAACTTGCCCGCCCGGCTGCCTGAATTTTATAGCATTACTAATTAAATTTTGAAACAACTGTTTTAACTCGAGGCGGTAGGCTGGCAAAGCAGGCATTTTTCCTATAAAAATATTTGCTCTTGATTCGGTAATCAGCATATCCAGGTCACTGATCAGCTCCTGTAAGAGAACCTGCGAGTTTACAAGTTCCATCTCTCCTTCTTTACCGATCCTTGCATAATCGAGCAGCCCGGTGATCAATAATCTCATCCGTTCAGCAGACAACGAAAGAAAGCTGAGGTAAGTGACTGCATCGTTATCCAACCTGCCTTTGTATTGGTCTTCAAAAATGTTTACCACATTACTGATTGTTTTTAAAGGCTCCTGCAAATCGTGCGATGCTATATACGCAAATTGCTCGAGTTCCCGGTTTTTTGTTTCCATCAAAGAAAGAGCTCTTTCCAGCGATTTGCTCTCTTCACGCAATTCGTTTTGCAGACGGTTTGCTTTAAGAATCGATGCTTCAAGACCATTAAACAATAGATTTAGTGACGCTACTACAACCACGCTCAGGAAGAGCAGGTTTGAGGAGACGGCGATCCACGGTCCGAGTGAGTATAATTGAGGCAAGGCAGTTCCAGGGTGTTTAAAGTAAATGATTAACGCGGAGATGATTACAATGACGGTATTGATTGCTATTGACAACCAGGCGACAGATACTGAAAATATGAGTGTGATAAAAATGGTAAGGCCAAAGAGGTATAGCAAGCCCGGACCTAAAGCACCCAGATAAACGAGCAGGATCACAGACAACAGGTACAGGCAAATAACAATCAAGGTTTTTCGTGCGGCTAATGAGAAGCTGCGGTTAAAAGTAATGACACCAATAACTATGGCTATAAAAATATCATACACTGCCAATAACGGAACGTTATCTTTAACCGACATCACTACCCCCGGAACAAGAGCTACCAGGCTTACCGGTAGTAAATAGAGAAGAATGTTTGTAAAAAGTCTGTCGCGCCAATAGGCAAGACCGCGAATTTCAGGATCTGCTTTTGCAAGGGTATTGGATTCTACCAACCTTTTATATTTAATCCACCATTGCATTGGTATAGTTACTTTAACAATGAACATGTATGCCCTTAAAAGAATTTCGAAAGTAAGTTCTCTTATAAGCGCTTTCAAATTTTATTTTATGTGATACGAACTTCAGTACGGGCAGGCATCATCGTTGCGTCGCAAGCACTTTAGCTGAAGTACTAATGGCGGCTTTAGTTTTTGTTGCTTTGTCTACTTTCTAACGTTGAAAGTTTCATTGCGAAGGGTCGAACGACCATGCCCTTATAACGCTATTGCAAAAAATCTATTTTGGCAAGTGGAATAAGGATCCGTTTGTATAAAAACCTAAATCAATTACCCTCGCTGATGGTGCAAAGTAGAATCACCAGACATAGAATTTTGATGTTAAAGGCTGTGAAATTACAGAAGATGAAGACGACGGTACTAGGAGGAAACAAAGTAAAGTGTTCTCTCGCACCTGCTTACCCATCACTTACCGATTTGAATACGACTTTCACCCAATGCGCAGGGTATGAATGTACTTGTATGATTGTATAAAGTATTTTTAATAAAACTGATAGATGTTTAATCTGATGCTCGCGTAGAAGTCACGGACTGTTATATGTAAAAGAAATTTTAGCTTCGTTGATATGGTGAATGAAAACAAATGCAGCTTCCGGGCACTATTTGAAAGTGGAAAATTTAAACTGCGTCTTTATTTCTAATTAATGTTGGATGAGACAAACTCTAATTATTTTGGTGATACCCTTTTTATTTGTGCTTTTACTCCTGTTGTTAGCAGCGTTGTTGTTCGACTGTTTTAATTCTGACAAAAGAAGCTTCAACCTGACTTTGTACCATTTCTTTTATATTAAGCTACTTTTGTTTTAAAGTAATCTCTTTTGCCAATACTTTTGTTTTGCATGCCGTTAATAAAATGTGAATACTCTTCTACAAGTAGAGCTGTTTTTAAAGTAATTTATTGGCAGCGATTTTGTATTTGCTGATTTAGAAATATTTTTATGATAAAGCCCGTTATTTTGTTCTTGATACTTCCCGTAATTTTTTCCTTCCTGTTTATCATGATGCTTTTTATTTACATTTTTAAATCTACAATCGATTTCTTCAAATCGCTATTTGTAAAATTAGTTCCTGTACCACGGGTTCTTTTGAATTCAAAACTTGAAAATTAGCCCGGCGATCTTGTTTTTTGTGCGGTTTTCCAGGCAGTTCCGGGTTCAGCACTAATCGATCTTTCAGGATTGGATGACAACAAAAATTACCAGAGCTCACTGTTTTAAATGTAAGTATTGGAAAGTCGATTTTCCTACTGGGATAAATAAAGAAGGGTTTAGCGTGAACCCTTGCGGTTTAGTAGCCTTGACAGGA
>JAQBNO010000039.1 GCA_028288485.1 Segetibacter sp. | reverse complement strand
TTTTTTTGCCGCTTTTACAAATGATCCACGAATCTCAATCGTCATTTTGCAGATTTAAGCTGCACGATGAAACTTTCTTTTTCGTCTGGCGTAAGAAGCCGGGTTTTTCTATCTATTTGCATTTTTCTGTGTAGACCTTCTTCTTCTTGCTGTTCGTCGTAAAAATCAATGTCCAGGCTAGACAGAAACGCTTTCACTATTTTCTCCTCTTTTTTACTTTTTGTTTTTATGATGAATTCAGCCATAAAGTCATTTTTGTAAACTTACAAAATAAGTAGAGAAAAGTTCCCCAAAGAACCACCAGATGAACGAAATGCGACGCAACGATGACTCATCGGTGATTCAAATGCCGGAACCAAAAAGAAAAAATTAATTAGCCAGGGTAAACGTGGCTTCCTTTACGTCTCTTGAGTTTCCGCCGACCATTACTTTGAAATCGCCGGGTTCGGAGATCCATTTGAGATCGGTGTTGAAAAAACGGAGGTCTTCGATAGTGAGGTTAAAGGTTACGTCTTTTGTTTCGCCGGCTTTCAGGAGTATTTTTTGAAATGCTTTCAACTTTTTTACGGGTTGCGCTACGGAGGCATAGATATCGCGGAGATACAATTGCACCACTTCTTCGCCGTCGAACCTGCCGGTGTTGGAGACCTGCACTTTTACCTGCAACGTTTCGTTGGGCTTCATCGAGGTTTTATTTAACTGCAGGTTGCCATAAGAGAAGGTGGTATAACTTAAGCCATAACCAAAAGGAAACAACGGGTCGTTTGACACATCGAGGTAATTGGATTTAAACTTTTGCGCAGGCTGTCCCTGGGGCTGCGGACGGCCGGTGTTTTTATGGTTATAATAAATGGGAATTTGACCGACATTTCGCGGGAAAGTCATGGTAAGCTTGCCGGAAGGATTGTAATTGCCAAACAATACATCTGCTATGGCATTTCCGGCTTCGTGGCCCTGGAACCATACGTGTAACAGGCTGGTAGCGAGTTCGTTTTCCTGGTTCAATACAAGCGGTCGGCCGCTCATGAGCACCACTACCAATGGCTTTCCGGTTTGAGCAAGGGCCTGCAATAATTTGCGCTGGCTTTCGGGCAGGGTAATATCGCTGCGGCTGGCAGCTTCACCACTCATTTCGGAGGCCTCGCCTACCACCGCTACAATTACGTCGGCCCTGTTGGCAGTTTCGACAGCCTGCGCCAGAAGCTGGTTGGGGGGAAGGGGATCGCGGCTCACTCTTTCGCCGAACACATTCACCTTTACGGCGAGTAAACTATCGTCGGTAATGTTGGCTCCTTTGGCATATAGAATGTTTACGGCGTTTCCGGCTACGTTCTTCATTCCGTCTAATACGGGAATGGAAGTTGTGGGGTCGCCGCTAACGGCCCAGGTGCCCAGCATGTTGCTTTTGTCGTTCGCCAAAGGGCCGATGAGAGCGATGGTACCCGACTTTTTTAGTGGCAGCGTTTGGTTGTTGTTCTTGAGCAATACGGTTGAACGGGCACCAAACTCACGGGCTGCCTGTCTTTTTTCGGCACTCAGCACTTCGTTGGCGGCTCTTGCCGCATCGGTATAACGGAAAGGGTCTTCGAATAATTTGAGTTTGTATTTTGCCTCTAACACTCTTCGGCAAGCATCGTCGATTTGTTTTTGCGACGTCTTGCCTTCCTGCAACGATTTTTTTAATGTTGAATAAAAGCCCTCTCCTACCATGTCCATATCAACCCCTGCATTTAATGCCAATGCTGAAACGGTTTGCAAGTCTCCGAGCCCATGGTCGGTCATTTCGTTAATGCCGGTATAATCGGTTACTACAAACCCTTTAAAGCCCCATTGCTTGCGGAGCAGGTCGGTCAGCAGCCATTTGTTAGCGGTTGCGGGAACCCCGTCAATTTCGTTAAAAGAAGCCATGGCGCTTCCTGCGCCTGCATCAACAGCGGCTTTATATGGAGGCAGGTAATATTCGTACATTTTTACGCGGCTCATGTCGACGGTGTTGTAATCTCTGCCGGCTTCGGCAGCACCGTACAAGGCAAAGTGTTTGAGGCAGGCCATCAAGGTATTCTTCGTGGAAAAGGTTCCGTTGCCCTGGTAGCCTTTTACCATTGCTTTTGCTATTTGTGAGCCGAGGTAAGTGTCTTCACCTGAGCCTTCGGATACCCTACCCCATCGTGGGTCGCGGGCAATGTCAACCATAGGAGAAAAAGCCCAGCTTAACCCGTCTGCTGTGGCTTCGGAAGCGGCTATTCTTGCACTGCGTTCGATCATTGGCATATCCCAGCTGCAGGACAAACCAAGCGGCAGCGGGAAGGTGGTTTTGTAGCCATGAATGATATCGGAACCGAAGATCATAGGAATTTTTAAACGGCTGCTGTTAACAGCAAGTTCCTGCGCTTGTCGAATTTTGTCAACGCCAATTACACCAAAGAGGCCGCCTACGCTTCCGGCTTTGATTTTCGATTCTACGTCGCTGCTTACTACTGAGCCGGTGGCTACGCCTCCACCGGGGGTTAGGAGGTTGAGTTGGCCGATCTTTTCTTCTAATGTCATTTTCGACATTAGGTTGCTGATAAAGCTGTTCATTTTGGTAGCAGCTGGATTGGAAGGAGTTTTCTTTGTCGGGTTTTGGCCGAAGGATGTTACCGACGTTAGGGCCAGGATTATTAATAAGCAGTTTAGTTGTTTCATATGGTTGTCGTTTGTCGTTCTCGTATAGAACCTTTGTTTTACGAAGTTAGCACTAACCTCAATGTCAAAGCTCAAGCCGCATGGCTTCGCTCTTGCAACGGCACTCCACCCGCTTGTTTTCAAAACCGCTTCGCTGGTTTTGAAATGCCTTGGCATACTCTCGGCACTCAACCGGCTGATGTCCCTTATGCAAGAACTGTTGGCAGATTGTTTATTCCATAAGATTTTTTTATAAGCTTCAAAAAATTATATCATGGCGTGCACCTCTAATTAAGGATGAAACATCTAACGACCTCATGAAAAAAGCGTTAAGAAAATGGGATTAATGGCGTTAAGAAATGAATTAATGTTACTGAGGACGGGAGGTGCACGCATTCTGTAAGTCCTACTGAAGCTAAATTCATGGTCATTAGTTGTGACTTATTCATTTTAGCCATTAATCCAATTTTTAGCTTTTTTCATGGAGTCTTGATTTTTTGTTTCTTTTTTATCAAGAAAAAAGAAAAGCAAAACATGATCAAGAAAGCTTTTAGTCTAAGGCTTTACCTCTTCAATTTTGGCTGAATAGCCTTCTTCCAAATTGCATATCCTTTTGCGTTCATATGCAAACTGTCTTCAACAAATATTTCCGGTATTGGCCTTCCGGTTGGCTGGAGCATCGGATTGAATACATCAATGTAAGAAGTGTTCTTCTGCGTCTTCAAAAATGATTGAATCATCGAATTCGTTTGCTTCATCTTGTCTAGTAGCCTGTAACGACTGGGGCTGGGCTTAATGGAAACAAAGGTGATATTAGCAGCCGGAAGTTTTTTGCGGATGATATTAAAAAGGGTTTTAAACCTGTCTGTAACAATTTGAGGGGTGATCGTGTCGGATGAAGCAAGGTCGTTATCTCCACAATAAACGAGCACTTGTTTGGGATGATAAGGAATGATGATATCGTTGGCATAGCGAATCACATCTGGCAGCCTTGAACCGCCAAAACCGCGATTTATAATTGGATAGTTGGGAAAGTAAGATTGCACGTCCTGCCACTTTGTAAAGGAGGAACTGCCGACTAATAAGATCCTGTTTTCAGGGGGGAAAGCGGCACTGTCTTGTTTTTTGAATTTCTGGATGTCTTTGTAAAATGCTGCTTCCTGCGCCCGAACGAGTTGAGCAGCAAAGGTTACCAGGACCAGGAAAATAAACTTTCTAATTATTTTTTTCATTTCAATCATCTTTTGGTTCGTTTTGTTTTTCTTTCACGCAAAGAACGCAAAGAAAAACACACGGAACGACGCAAAGAAAAAAAACGTTGCGCCGTTGCTCCTTTGCGTCGTTGGGTGAAACATTATAACACATAGGCTCTTATTAAAGCCGGCTGGTAAGCTTCGTTCTTGCTGAAACCCCGTTCTCGTTAAATGCTTCTATTGCAAAGTAATATCCCTGGTCTACTCCGAGGCTTTTTAACAACAATGAATCCTTGTCGTATACCATCCAGGAGTTATAGAGTTTATCGGGAGCAATGCCCCAATAGATATTGTAGCCCTGGCAGTTCTGTTGTTTTTCCCACGTTATCATTGCATCCCGGTGATCTGTTTGTCTGTTTACCCTGAAATTTTTTACGGCTGCCGGAGCTTTACCCTGGCCAACACCAAAGACACGGATATCGGAAATGGCAAGGTTTGTTGTAGGGTTATGGATGTTTTTATAACGGATATACCGGGCCGTTGTGGGAGTGCCCAATTCTACATAGTCGTTCGGCAAGTCTTTAAAACTGTTCTTCCTGTTTACCAACGGAGTCCAGTTGGTTCCATCTGTTGATCCTTCTATAACATACCGGTGATACATTCCTCCTTCTACCCTGCCATATACATCCGACTTGTAATCGTGGTAGTTTACCTGGACAGCATGGACTCTTGAAGGGTTAAGCAGGTCAATCTCTACCCATTGCTGGTCGTTATTTTTCTCAGCAAGCCACCATGTTTTTACATTTTCATCCACCAGGTTTGAAGGAGAAAACTGCAGTTGTGAACCCGAAGCTTTAACGGGCTTTTTATAAGAAAGTAACATCCAACCTGCAAACTCTCCTGCTTTGCCGGCAATGGCAGGTGCAAAATGCGGGTAGTCGCCAAAGGATGTATTGCTGTACATCAAACCATCTTTGTCGAAAAGTGCCGGGTACAAACAAATTCTGCGCTCCCAGTTAACATTAACGGACAAAGCCATAGATGCAAAGTGCCAGTACTTTTCATCGGGGCCCAATACTGTACTACCATGACCGGCGCCGTTCATAAATCCTCCCGGTTTATAGAAAACAGGATTGTTAGGTGAATATTTATATGGGCCAAGTGGAGAGTCAGCCATATAAACACCATCTCCATACACGTTAAATTCGGTGCCTGGTGCTCCGTATTGCATGTAGTATTTGTTGTTATACTTTGTTAACCACGCTCCTTCCATATAGCCGGCAAGAACAGTATCTGAATGATTTTCACCAAACCGTTCCCAGCCATGTTTTTTGCCATCTAACTTAAATAGCTCAGTAGTTTCGCCAACAGGAAGAAAGCCGCGTGATTTGTCCAGTTTCCTACCTCTTAGCGGGTAAACATTGGATGAGCCCCAAAACATATAGGCCTGCCCGTCATCATCGATAAACAGGTCAGGATCCTGGAGGTCATATAAAATGGTAGTCGACGCTTTCCAGTCACCTTTTTTCGGGTCGTCGGTATATAGGATACTCATGGTGCCCGATGGGTCACCTGTTACGTATAAAACTGAATCTTTATAATTATGCGCTGCAGGGGCATTTTCCCCCATAAAATACCAACGTTGCGGAGATATAAAATCCCATTTAGCAAGGTCGGTTGAGTGCCAATAACCCATCGACCTTGTCACAAACATATAATACTCGCCTCTGAACCTAACTACTGCCGGGTCAGCGCCTGAACGATAGGAAATACCGTTTCCCGCGTTGTAAATGGAATACGTGTAATCGATGTTTATGGGGTTACAGTAGGTGGACATTTGGGTTTCCTGCGCGTTTGCATTGCAAACGGACAGGAAAATCATAACAAAGAGAAATCTTTTATTCATAATGGTTTAATTCGTTAGAATTGTTCGATCATGTTATTTTATCATGTTTTGATTTTCTTTTTCCTTGATGAAAAAGAAACAAAAAATCAAGACTTTATAAAAAAGGCTAAAAATAAATAGCTCAGGCTAAAATGAAATAAGTCACAACATAAGAATATAATTGAGTCAAGTGCGACTTAGGAGGTAACAACATCAACAAGCTTCAGTAACATCTATTTCATTTCTTAACGCCTGATCTATTAATTTTCTTAACGCCTTTTCTATAACGTCGGCCTTCCTAATGAATTCGGTTTCGTGTTTGGTTTTCTTATACAACATTGATTATTGAAAATTGAGCATAAAATATTTTTTTCTGAAGCCGCTTTTAATATTCGATGCTCAACAAACAATTTTCAATGTTCACTTAATCGTAGGGCTTTCAAAGCCCAGCTTCTTTAATCCTTGTTGCACTTCGGGACAACTCATGAACAGCTTCCATAATAAACCCGTTCTATGGTTTTCCATCATTACAACTGCCGGCCCCTGGTCGATCGCTAAGTATCTTTGGGGATACCAGTTATCAGTTTCACTAAAGGCATCGTAAAAACCGTAAGGGCCGTATACTTTATCTTTCAAATTTTCATACCAGTACTTCATTGCCTGCATTGAATATCCAGGAGTATATGGCATGGATGATAAAGCTGCTGTAGGAGAAATAACACCTAAATCGTTTTGTTTACCAGGCATATGAGCTGCATAACCATTTACAGAATAACTGGCAGTAAGTCCCCAACTCTGCGGTCCATAACCCTTAAACTTATTCGGGTTCTCCACGCACCAATCGTGATTGATGAGTGTGTGGTTTTTATTGTGCTCCCAGTAATCGGCATACTTATCTTTTAGTCCGCGGGGATCAAGGCCCACGAAAGAATAATGCGACCAGAATAAAGGACCGCCATATTCCTGTGCCCCGTTATGAGAAAGGGTTAAAGTATGCCCGTATTTGGTCGTAGTATGATTGATCTTACCATTTTGTGCCCACCCTTCATGATACACTTCGGCTCCAACTGCGTGGGTAGGTGATGAAGCAGCAAGTACATACATAATCAAACATTCGTTAAAACCTGTAACAGCAAAGTTCATTTCCCATGCGTATTCCGGCGACCAGTGCCAGTACAACACATTTTTGCCGTTGCGGTACCAGTTAAAATCCACTTCTCTCCAAAGTTTATCAATCTGTGCGGCCAAAGCTTTTTCACCTTCATTACCGTCTTTAAAATATTGCCGCACTGCGAGCAGCCCTTGTAACATAAAAGAGCTTTCAACAAGGTCGCCACCATTATCTTTCCTGCCGAAGGGTTTCACCTTACCGGTTTCGCCGTTTATCCAGTGCGACCATGCCCCACGAAACCTGTCAGCCTTTTCCAGGAAATTTACAATTCGTTGCATTCTTTCAAATCCTTGTTGCCTTGTAATGAAACCTCTTTCTATACCCACTAAAATTGCCATTACGCCAAAACCACCTCCACCTGTCGTCACAATATGTTTATCGTTTTCCGGGTACACCCCATCTACATGAAACCGCTCTCGGGCAAGCCCGCTGTTTGGTTCTGCACCATCCCAAAAATACTGGAAGGTGGTGCGTTGAACATCTTTATAAATACTGTCAATATTGGTTGCTTTCGCATTGGAGGTTTGAGTTTCGGTCTCGTTCAGTTTCTTACCGCCATTACACGCCGCAACAATTACTACAACAGTTGCAATGCTTATTATCCCTTTTAGATTTGCTTTCATGTTCTTTCCGTTAGTCTTTTTTCTATTATGTTTCCGGCTCCGGTTTTTCATAGGCCGGCCGAACGTTTCCTAAGATATTTTTTATGTTACCAGCTTCAGTACGGGCAGGCGTCATCGTTGCCACGCTCGGTTGACAGGCAGTTTTTCATAGCAACGCGACAGTTTATCCTGCCTAGTCGTAGGGTGGCACTGTTTCCGCTTCCAACGAAGATGATCCGTATTGGAATTAACTGGCAGAACTTTCTATATATCATGCTCTTATTAGTCTTTGTGCACCTTTGTGGTCTTTGTGCCTTTGTGGTTCAAGAAAAGCACCCGGTAGATTCTACCGATGAACGGATTGCGACGCAACGATGTTCAATCGGTGTTACGACGGCTGGTACCATGATTATTCCCACCCGAACGCTTCTTATAAAAAATCAAATAATCAACACTCCACCTTCCCGGCCCGTTAAAAAAGAACACCAACGCCAGCAAAACAAACAAAAAAGGATGCTGGTCGTCGTACCAGATCTTACCGTGACCTACAAAAAAAGTAATATAAAGCATGGTACCCATAACCACTATGGATGCAAGCCTTGTGATAAAACCGATACCTAACAGAAACCCCGCTACCAACTCGGCGGTTTTCCCCATATATACCATGAGTTCAGGAGAAGAATAACCTTTAAATGAATCCCATGTAAGGTAAGTTTTCATTGTTTCGGCCTCGAATACTTCGAAGCCGTGATAGAACAGCAAAAATCCGGTTATTATCCTTATTACCGAAAGGCCCTGGCGGCGCCAGAGTGGAGTGTATGAAAAAAGCTTTCCACGCATGGTTAAAGGTTTGTAGGATTATTTTAATGCCTCATCTTTTTCCTTTTCCAGGAAGTTGGAAGTTTCCATTAAACCATGCACCTCTGCCTGAAGTAAAGCTTCATCTGCTACCACCTCTAAGGGAACTGTACTCGACCTGGAGGGCTCGTTATAAGGCACATTCGAACTTCGATTGTAGACCGAGATCAAAGACCAGCGTGAGTTATTCGATAAATTAGCCTCGGAACGATGTAATAAATTACTATGAAAGAATAAGGCATCGCCGGGCATTAACTCTACATACATGAGTTCCATTGTTTTTAATGCAAGGTCGACATAAAGTTGTGAAGCACCCACTTGTTCGCCTGCAAAACCGTGCTCGATACGGCCCATTTTGTGTGATCCTTTTATCACCTGCAGGCAGCCGTTCTCTTTATTAGCTTCAGTAATCGCTACCATTACCGACATCATCTGGTCGGGCAACAAGAATTGGTTTTTGTACCAATATCCAAAATCCTGGTGCCATTCCCATGCACCTCCAACCCGTGGTTCTTTCTGCATAAGTTTCGAGTGAAAGTGACAGACGGCAGCATCTCCATCCATTAACCTGTCTACCGACTCTACCATCCGCCTGCTTTTAGTCAACAGCCCGTAAGCATCATTGCCGGGCGTGTACCAAAGTGTAAGTTTTGTTTTTTTACCACTTTGATCGTTTAAATCGAAAGCATGTTTTTTAACCGCATCGTCGCCTGTTGCAATCGCGTATAATTTACCTACTTCATCCCGGTTTAAAAAATTGGGAACTATAATATACCCGTCTCTATTATAGTTAGCTATTTGTTGTGCTGTAAGTTGAAAGGTTGACATGGGGTTTGGTTTATAAGTTGACAGGCTGGTTGGTTGATGAGTTGATAGGTTGGTTAGTTGACAGGTTGGTTGGTTAGTTGACACGTTGATGAGTTGACAGGTTGGTTAGTTGACACGTTGATGAGTTGACAGGTTGGTTAGTTGATAGGTTGGTTAGTTGAAAAGGTGTGGTTAGTTGACAAGGTGGTAGGTTGATAAGTTGGAAACGTTTTGTTTACTGGTTAAGTGAGGTAAGTTTAGAAATTGACGAACCTTAATTACACTCGTGCATAATAACTTTCCAACCTTTCAACCTTTCAACCTTTCAACCTTCTAACTTTTCAACTAACCACCTTTTCAACCTTCTAACTTTCCAACCTTTCAACCTTTCAACCTCTTAACCTCCCAACCTCTTAACCTCCCAACTTTTCAACCTTCTAACCTTCGCCTATACAACTACTCAACCCGGTTTACTCCTTTTTTTATCAAGAAAACTAATATATCCGTTAAGCAATTTTTCTATTTCAATTATTCTACCTCTAAAGTACAGTAGTTCTCCTTCGTCAATATACGTACAGTCGAAGGCATCAATAAGATGATTAAGCGTTTCGCTTAGGGAACCTCGTGCAATTACACAGAACCTTGAACGATCGGGCAACGTTCTTCGTCCATGTCCTTCTGCAATCTGTGTGCTTACAGACCTTGAAGATCTTATAAGCTGATCTGTTAGGCGAAATTTTTCATCAGCAGGGAAGCGTTTAACAAGATCAAATATTTCGTTTTTCAGTACGCGGGCCTTTTTCCAAACTTCCAGTTCTTCAAAGCCTTGATAGCTCATAGAAATCGTTTTTATTCTTCCAGTTAACTTCTTACCCCTAGCCTTTCACCTTTTAAACCTCTCACCTTATCAACCTATCACCTTATCAACATACCACCTTATCAACCTATCACCTTATCAACCTATCACCTTATCAACCTACCACCTTTTTAACCTATCAACCTATCAACCCTCCAACCTACCAACGCGCCAACCTATCCACCATCCAACCACCTCTACACCACCGGATACTTAAAACGAGACTTCAGTTTAATCCTCTTCCCACTACTGCCCGACTCTCTCGCGGCTTCTATAATTTCAAGTACGTGCAAAGCATGTTCTGCTGCAATCAATGGTTCCTCACCCGTTACCATTGATCTTGAAATTACCGATGCTCCCTCCTGCCATACATACGTTTTTGGATCAGGTACAAATCTTTGTGTCTTTTCATTTGTGTGAGTAGCCATATCAACCCCTGAAGGAGCCCAGTCGTAACCTATCAGGCTCATATTACCGTGCGTTCCCCAGATGGTAATGGTAGGCTTTTCCTGTCCTTTGCCCTCGTGCCCGTAAGGATCGAAATAATTGAAACCGCATTGCACATGTGAAATAATTCCGTTGCCATGATCCATCAATACCATTGCATTATCTTCTGCTTCAACGTTTACCTTTCCTTTGTTATCCACTGTTCGTTCTGTAGTTACAATGCTGGTCATCGCCATAACGGATAACGCCGGACCTAAAAGTCCGGTTAGAGTTGCGAGGTTATATACGCCGAGATCAGGCAAACTGCCGCCACCTTTTTCGTAAAAGAAAGCCGACCAGGTTGGACCGAGGTGACCGTAGTGAGCATGGGCACTTGATACCTTACCCAACTTTCCTTCCTGTATTGCCTTTGACATAAATGCAAACTGGGGGCTGTTCACAACAGCAGGTGCACCCCAAATGCGCAGCTTTTTTTCTTTAGCCAGGTCAAGTAATGCTCTGCCTTCCTTGTAAGTGTTGGCCATCGGCTTTTCGCTCCAGACATTCCTTCCGGCGAGCAGTGCCTGTTTATTGAGGCGTCCGTGTTCCTGCATGTCGGTGAGGGTTATCATAAGATCAAACGGTGCCCCGGCGAGCAATTGATCAATATGAGAATAATGATTGGGTATATTATATTTAGCAGCGGCTTGCTTAGCCCTGTCGTAGATAATATCGCAGGTGCTTACCAGCTCTACGTAAGGCGATTTTGACAAATGCGGTAAGTATTGGGTTGAAACGCTTCCACAACCAATAATTGCCACCCTTATTTTTTTACCAGGTTGTTCAACCGCAAAAGCGTTTATTGAAGGAAGCAAAAAAGAAACTCCAGCCATGGCTGTACAGTGTAAAAACTCTTTACGTGAAATACTATTCATAAGAGAAAAGTTACAATAGGAATTTTTTGAGACCACTATCGTTTATCCGGCCCGCTTTTCATTCATCAGGCTTTTGTTCGTGCCAAAGAGCGAAAAGACATACAGGAGTGCTACCCTTCGCTCAGAACAAGAACTGCACCTTGAATATGGCGTTACAGTACAAGTGTTCCGATGCGATCGGAAGCAACGGATGTTTCATAGTAGCATTGAAGGACGGCTAACAAAAAAAGCAGGAAAAATCAAGATTAACTCATCGCATACATCCCGCCCCTTTATCGCGCATTTTTAAAACCATAAAAACGTAACCCTGTATTATTTCCTGCCACAACCACGACATCTCCATATTTGGCGGTGCGAAGCATTTTTACATCTCTCACCTGTTCCTTAAGTTGTGCCAGGTTTTGTTGTGTGATGTAATTTACTGCATTCCTGTTAATGTTGAAAAGAGCAAGTGGCTGCGCGTCATAACGACCTTCGTACGGGATAACATCAAAAAAATTACCGCCAGCTATGTACATATTACCTCCCGACGTTTTTACTCGTTCATAACAAAAGACAGGAGCCATTTGCAGATTGGCAGGTAGGTCACTAATCGTAAAATTTCCTTTGCCATTACCATAACAAACAGCAGAACCCAGTCTTTCACACAGGAGTGGTTTAACGGTATCAATCCATCCATAAAAGACATCCTTCATTACAACCCCGGCATATTCTGAATATAACAGGTAGTGTTTCTTCAACAATGGTAACACCCTTTCTACTTCATCCTTCGCCAGGAATGGATACTCCTCCCCCTTTAGAGTATAAGAAAGCAACTGGTCGGTTTGGCCATTCTTATCGTAATCGGAGACATACAACTTTGCAGGACCGTTCTTGCCGCTCCAGAATTTATTGTTCCAGCCCCAGTTTCCAGCAAGCAGATCTACATTTCCATCCCCGTTTACATCATCTATAAAAAGGGATTGCCACAAACCGGTGGAGTTTGGAATATCGGCACGTTCAAATTTTCCCTTGTTATTGGTGAAAACTGCCAATGGCATCCACTCACCCGTAACTATCAAGTCGCTCCAGCCATCCCTGTTTACATCTGCAAAAGCTGCGGCAGTAACAAGCCCGATATTTGAAAGAGAAATAATGT
>JAQBNO010000078.1 GCA_028288485.1 Segetibacter sp. | reverse complement strand
TCAATACAAACAAAGTCGCCTCCTTTCGTTTCCCAAATACCCAGGTAAGGGAAGCCCTCAAAACCTACTCTTAATTTATATTCGGTTTTTGTGCTTTCAATGGTAACAGAAGTCGACTTTAGACCTATTAATACAACGGCGTCAGCAGAAAATAATTCTTTCGTTAGGGGCAAAATGTTTTCGTTTATTAATAATGGCGTTGCTTCCGGCTTAATTAACCCATCTGAAGATACCGGCCACCGTCCTGCAGTTTCTTTTTCATTAAAGGTGAGATGGTAGTCTTCAAAGTCAGTTCCACCTTCTATTGGCACCTTGAAAGCGGGATGACCGCCGACCGAAAAATACATAGTTTCTGTACCACTATTTTCAACAATATAAGTTACCTGAACTATATTTTCTATTAGGGAGTATTTCACCGAAAACGCAAAAGGGAAAGGATACACTGCTAAAGTTCTTTCGTCAGACTTTATAGAAAAGGTAAGAGAGTCGGTGCTTTGTTCTGTTAACTCGAACTCCATTTCACGGGCAAAACCGTGACGACTTAGCTTGTATTGCTGGCCTTTATAAGTGTAAGACCCGTTTTTTAATTCGCCTACTATTGGAAATAGTACAGGACTTTTCTTTGCCCAATAGGTGGGGTCGCCACTCCATAGATATTCCAGTTTGTTTTGGCTGTGGTAAATGCTTTGCAGTTCAGCTCCTTTATTTGCTACCTGAATCGTAAGAATGCCGTTTGTTATGGAGACCATAGTTGATTATTGATTTACAGTACAAGTGAGTGACACAACGATGATGCCATGAAAAATTGAAGTTCGTCCCAAAAGAAGAAATTGTTATTCCTCTATCCGCTCGTCCACAACATTTGCAAAAACCCGAGCACTAATACGTCGTAATGGATTCTTGCGGTTGTCATCGTAAGTAGCCCGGCGTTTAATAATGTCAATACATTCGAAGGTGGCGGCAATAAAAGAAGACTCATCGGCTATGCCTTTTCCCGCAATATCGAATGCAGTGCCATGATCGGGACTGGTACGAACAACAGGAAGGCCGGCAGTATAATTAACACCTTCGCCAATTGCAAGCGATTTAAAAGGGATCAGGCCCTGGTCGTGGTACATCGCAAGCACGGCATCGAATTTTTCGTGTTGTCCGCGCGCAAAAAATGCATCAGCAGGATATGGGCCGAAGGCCAGTAGGTTGTTATTTTTTGCTTCTTTGATAGCAGGTTTAATAATCGTTTCTTCTTCCCTGCCAATAAGACCTTCATCGCCGGCGTGCGGGTTTAAGCCGAGAACAGCTATTTTAGGTTTGTCGATCCCGAAATCTTTTACGAGGCTACTGGTCATAATCTTCAATTTGCTCAAAATCGCTTCTTTTGTGATGTGACCTGCCAGCTCTGTTACCGGCACATGTTCGGTTAATAACCCGACGCGCATATTGCTTGCTACAAGCAGCATTACTACATCATCAACACCGAAGGCAGACTTTAAATAAGGGGTGTGGCCACTATAGTTAAACTCTTCAGACTGAATATTTTTTTTATGGATGGGGGCCGTAACAAGACCATGAATATGATTATTCTGTAAAGCTTCAACAGAAGCCTTTAGTGAATAGAAGGCATATTTGCCGCCGGTATCATTTAATTGCCCAGGAAGGATCGAAACTTCTTCTTCCCAACAATTAATAACATTTACCTGCTTGAAGTTCAACTTAGATACATCTTTTCCTACTGTGAAGGCAAAGTTGATATCAGTAAGCAATTTTCGGTAAAAGTTGATTGACTTGTTACTTGCAAAAATTACCGGGATGCAAAAATCAAGTATCCGGTTATCGTTCAAAGTTTTTAAAATAATTTCAGTTCCAATTCCATTTAAGTCACCACAACTAAACCCGATAATGGGTTTTTGCAATTCCTGGCTCATATTCTTTTTGTTGTTTTAAATAGTAAAAGTAAGAAATCTATTTTGTTATGATTAAAACGAGGCGTTCAGATCACGCATAGTACCTAATTAAAATTTACTTTTGCCGTTGAATGGAGTATAGATTAAAAAAATCGTTGGGCCAGCATTTTTTGAAAGACGAAACTGTTTGCCAAAGAATAATAGCGGAGTTGCAGCGCTTCCCTTTTGATCGGTTATTAGAAGTGGGCCCGGGAGGTGGAGCGCTTACCAAATACCTTGTGAAAATACCGGCTATTGATTTTAAAGCGGTGGAACTGGATGAAGAAAAGGTCATTTTCCTTGAAAAAAGTTACCCTGCATTACGAGGTAAAATTATTCATGAAAACTTTTTAGATTCGAAATCTCCCTTTGAAGACGCATTTACAATTGTTGGCAATTTTCCTTACAACATTTCAACACAAATTTTGTTTAAAGTACTTGAATGGAAACAGCAGGTGCCGGTGTGTATAGGAATGTTCCAGAAGGAAGTGGCGGAACGGGCTGCATCAAAGGAAGGCAGTAAGGTATATGGAGTGCTAAGTGTACTGGTGCAGGCATTTTATAAGGTGGAGTATTTATTTGATGTTGACCCGGCTTGTTTCAATCCGCCGCCTAAAGTAATGAGCGGGGTCATAAGGTTAACGAGGCGGGAAGATGTGCCGGCAATGAAAAGTGAAAGAGCTTTTTTTAACCTTGTTAAAACCGGCTTCAACCAGCGAAGAAAAACATTGCGCAATGCAGTAAAGTCGTTGTTTACTGCTGAAGAATTAAAAGACGAATTGTTTAATAAGCGGGCTGAAGTTTTAAGTGTTGAAGAGTTTGCTGCATTAACTTTTCGAATGAGCTAAACCCTAATAGTCAGTAAGAAATATAAAGAATTGAATCGAATAGTAATTATAACGGCCCCGGCTCATCCATATCTTGAAGAAACCCTGAAGAAGAATGGACATGATGTTGTGAATTTACCATCGTTAACCTACGAAGAATTGCAACTAAGAATTGGAGAGGTTGAAGGATTGGTTGTAACGACAAGGTTAAAAATAGATAAAGCGATTATTGATGCAGCACAAAAATTACGTTGGATAGGCAGGCTGGGAAGTGGAATGGAACTGATAGATGTAAGCTACGCTGAAAGCAAAGGAATAAAATGTGTAAGCAGCCCTGAAGGCAACCGGAACGCAGTTGCAGAACATTCTCTTGGTTTATTGCTAAACCTGATGAATAAGATCAGCAGCAGTTATGATGAGATCAAGAGGAAGATTTATTTGCGTAATGAAAACCGGGGAACAGAATTAACCGGGAAAACTGTAGGCATTATAGGTTATGGAAATACCGGAAGTGCTTTTGCAAAACTGCTTCGGCCTTTTAATGTTACCGTATTAGCTTATGATAAGTATAAATATGATTTTGCCAAAGAATATGTACGAGAAGCAAGTGTTGAACAGGTGTGCAGATACAGTGATGTAATAAGTTTACATCTGCCACTAACTGATGAAACGTTTCATCTTGCCGACCACGTCTTTTTTCAATCACTTGAGCAACGACCTTATTTTCTAAGTTGCTGCCGTGGTAAGGTTACAAATACACAGGCGGTGATAAATGCCCTTGATGCAGGGCTGATAGCAGGTGTAGGCCTCGACGTGTTGGAAAATGAAAAATTAAATACTTATACAACTGCTGAGCAGAACCAGTTAAATAACCTGGTAGCACGGCCTAATGTAATTATAACACCGCACATAGCGGGTTACTCTCACGAGTCTTTTTACTTAATGTCGAAGGTGCTGCTAGATAAATTGTCTATTAAGTGATGCTTCTATTTCGCCTTCAAAAGCAAGGTCGAAATCTTTATGAAAATTTCCTTCCTGCAAAGAAGATGAGCCAACCCATTCTACACCGTCGGGATAGGGATTGGTTATATGCCATGGACACTCCGCAATCGCAAGCATACCTTCGCCGGTGCAGGAAAGCTTGAAACCATAACAGCTATCTTTATCCACTTCAACATCTGGAAATTGAAATTCTATCCACTGGCTTTCGTGTGCTTTTGTAATATACTTTGTTGATTCTGCACGTTTTTCTTTCCATGAATAAGTTGCAGAGTCAAACTCATAAATGCTAAGTGTTGCATTAGATGAACCATAAACTACCGAAGAAAAGATCTTTATACTTTTTAAAATTCCGTTGGCAGGTGCACGAAAGGTTTGACCCGCGTAATAATCAATGCCATTCTTACAGTTACCAACCCAATAGTAAGGACCAATTTCTTTGAAGCCAAACGCAATCACTGAAGAATTCTTTTTAGGGAGTGGGGCAAAGGTTATCATAATATACGATTATGTTCCCACTCTTTCAATTAATGCGCCAATAAACTAAAGATATTGTTAAAACTTCTATTATATGCAACCAAAAAAAGACAATGCCTAATCATTCTGTAAGCAAGGTTATATTTACTGAATTTCTTATTTTTGCCAATTACAACGCTGCAATTCTTTGTGGCGTTGTATTTTTTATGTCTTTTTAAAATGAAATGAATATGAGTGAGATTACTATTAATTATGTAACGCAGGAGACTTTCGAAATGATGAAGCATGAGCTACATCAATTAAAAGCAGTTGAACGACCTGCTGCATCACGGGCAATAGCCGAGGCACGTGAAAAAGGAGACTTAAAGGAAAATGCTGAATACGACGCCGCAAAGGAAGCACAGGGTATGCTTGAAGCCAAAATAAAACAATTGGAAGGGGTGATTGCTACTGCTAAAATTGTAGATACTAATTCTATTGATACAAGTAAGGTTACCATTTTAACCAGGGTTACCATTACAAACCTTTCTACAAAAAAGACGGTTACTTACCAGATTGTAGGTGAAAAAGAAGCTGACCTTAAAGCAGGAAAAATTTCTGCATCATCGCCTATTGGAAAAGGCCTTATCGGGAAAGTGATAGGCGAAATAGCTGAAGTGCAGGCGCCAAACGGGGTATTGAAATTTAAAGTAGAAGATATTACGGTATAGAAATTCCGGGTAACTTAAAATGAAAAAAGCCGGCCGTTATGGTTGGCTTTTTTATTTCAACAAAACTTCTTAAATCTGCAATAAAAAACAGCTTATGACAATTTTTTCTAAAATAATTGCCGGCGACATTCCTTCATACAAAATTGCTGAAAGTGAAAAGTTTTTCGCTTTCCTCGATATTTTTCCAATCAAAAAAGGACACACTTTGGTTATCCCAAAAATTGAGGTCGACAAAATTTTCGATGTGCCCGACGAGTTTCTCTCGGAGTTGCTGGTATTTGCAAAACCTATTGCCAGGGCAATCGAAAAATGTTTTCCCTGCGATCGTGTAAATATAATCACTGTAGGCCTTGAAGTGCCTCATGCACATGTGCATCTTATTCCAATCAATCGCCCGCAGGATATGCATTTTGATAACCCGAAATTGAAATTATCGAAAGAAGAATTTGTGAAAATTCAACAACAGATCATTGCAGAAATGGAAAAGGCTGTAAGTAAGTGGTAAGTCGCTAGTTGTATATCGCACGCCTTTGTTTTGCGCTTGTTTCGAAAAGATTCTCGAAGTAATTTTTGGTTCCGGACATGGGTTATTAATGTAGCCTCCGTTGCGTCGCACACTGCGGCCGATGTACTCGTAGCATCTTTTTTATATGGATCGCAAAGAAGTTGGCGTTTATGCGGCCGCCATATTCTACCTAGCGGTAAATAGAATACTTTCAGTACAAGTGAGTGACACAACGATGTTGACAGATGGGGTACAGCCCGTAACCAAAGTATTCAAACAATTGTAGAAAATTGAACATTGATTATTGAAAATTGAGAATTTGAATCACCCCAATTCGCTTAATGACTTCTTGACTCAACGATTTACCGTACCTCTTATTTGCCAGCCACCCTTCCCGGGTTCTTGGCAATAAAGTCGTCCCATCCTTTTAAGCCTTTAGCAAGTTTTCCTATAACTGAACTTGATTGATAGTGATGGCACAAAGCCACTGCTAAAGCATCTGTAGCGTCAAAGTACTGAGGTTTTTCTTCAAGGTTCATAATCCGCTGGAGCATCTTCCAGACCTGGTCTTTATCTGCATTTCCGTTCCCTGTAATTGATTGCTTTACTTTTTTGGGTGAATACTCTGTAACATCTAATCCGGCATGCATAGCTGCAGCAATAGCGACACCTTGTGCTCTTCCAAGCTTAAGCATACTCTGTACATTTTTGCCATAAAAGGGTGCTTCAATAGCAAATGTATTCGGGCTATATGTTCCAATTAAATCAACTACCGTTGCATGAATTTTTTGCAGCCTTTCATACGCGTCTTTTTTACTCGATAGTTTCAGAACATCCATTACCAGGAGTTGAGGAGTACTGTTAGTTACATCCATCAACGCATAACCCATAAAAAGGGTGCCTGGGTCGATCCCTAATATTACATTTCTGCTCTTTATCATTTCGGGTGTGAAAGTAGTTTATATGCCCTAATCAGTCTAATGTTTTAGCAGTTAAATGATTATAGCATTTTAATTTTGTAGGTTTGGCCAAATTTTTCATTCTGACAAGACGCGTTAAAATATTTATTAATTATTTCTTAGGTCCTGTACTCTTTATAGGTTTAACTATTTCAATTTACCGGAATATTATCAACCAACCCGATTGGAAGCAATCTTTACAACAAATAAAAACTTCACTTTACGGCGAGCAGGGATGGAAAGGTGTACTCGTAATTTTATTGATGTTGGCAAACTGGAGTTGTGAAGCTTTAAAATGGCGGGTGCTCGTCAGTCACATTCAACAAATATCTTTTTTTACAGCCTTTAAAGCAATCCTGTCTGGTTTAAGTGTGTCTCTTGCAATAAATACTCCCAACGGCACCGGCGAATATTTTGGAAGAATTTTATATGTTGAACAAGGAAACCGGATAAGAGCAATAACCCTTACACTTGTTGGAAGCATAAGCCAGGTAATAGTTACCATGTTATTAGGAACCATTGGTCTTTTTTTGCTTCGCGATAACTTTTATAATGCATCCAATACGCCTCTTCATTTGTCGTTGCAATGGATTGATGCAGCTGCCTATGGTTCCATTGCTATTACTACAGCATTAATAGCGATTTATTTTGAGATTAGTTTTCTTACGAAGCTTATTGAGAGGATTCCCTTTGTTGCCAAATACTCTTACTTCATTCAGAAGCTGGAAGATTTTGGCTGGCAGGAATTGTTGAAAGTCTTACTGATTTCATTTTTACGTTATTCCGTTTTTGTAGTGCAGTACCTGTTGTTATTACAGGTATTTAATGTTGGTATACCAGTGTGGCAAGCGTTCTGGTTAATTACAGTTATGTTTCTTGCCCTTGCAATTGTTCCGACAATTGCGCTTGCTGAATTAGGCGTGCGTGGAAAAATCAGCATTTTCTTGTTTGGGGTTTTTAGTGCTAATACTTTAGGAATTGTGTTAACCGCTTCAACGATCTGGCTTATTAACTTAGTTGTGCCTGCTTTGGCAGGAAGTTTGTTTATTCTAGGCATAAAATTATTCAGGAGTAAGTAACGTGAAAAAACTTTTATTGTTTGTTATATTGGTTTCCTTGTCGGCCCGTTTATCTGCAGATAATGATTTTTGTGGTATTACTAATAAGAGTTTTCGCACCGGTGAAAACATTTCTTTAGTAGTTTTTTATAATGCCCTCGGCCTCTACGTTAATGCCGGAACTGCGAACTTTACAGTCGCGCAGGAAAGGTTAAATAACAAGCCGGTGTATCATATAATTGGAACCGGCACAACTAATAGCAAGTATGACTGGATTTTTAGAGTGCGAGATCGTTACGAAACGTACATTGATACAGCCACTCTAAAACCTTATAAATTCATACGAAACGTTGATGAGGGAGGTTATAAAATTTACCAGAATATCACTTTCAATCATAACGCAAATACTGCGATTACTACCGATGGCGTTTTTAAAGTTCCTGACTGCATCCAGGATGTTATAAGCTCTGTTTTTTATGCCCGCAATATAGATTTCAATAAATACCGCGTTGGCGATAAAGTGCCTTTTAAAATGTTCCTCGATAACGAAGTTTATAGTATGTACCTGCGTTACATGGGTAAAGAGGTAATAAAAACCAGGTACGGCAAATTCCGCACTATTAAATTTAAACCGCTGCTGGTAAAGGGAACCCTTTTTGAAGGCGGCGAGAAAATGACGGTGTATGTGAGTGACGATGCCAATAAAGTTCCTGTAAGAATTGAAAGCCCGTTAATTGTTGGTTCGGTAAAGGTTGATTTGATGAATTACCAGAACCTTCGTTACCCGTTAACTTCTTTAATAAGCTTCCGCTGATTGTAGGGTTTACGCTGTCTGGTTTCCTTCCCTTGATTTTATTTTTGTGTTCCCTGCGGTTCAATTCCTGTTGAATGATCGTTGCTTTCCATGGCCTTGGGAAGCAGTTACCCTAAGCAAAGCCGAAGGGTTGCAGTACGTTCATCTGTAAATCTTTTAGCGTCTTTTTTTACCGGCCGGGTTATAAGAATAGGATTTGTATAAGTGTGGAACCTGGAATAATTAGTCTTAAAGGTGCGGTAGGCCAGGAAAGTTACCTTGCTCTTAATTGCGTGAACGTATATAACTGATTAAAATAAAATAATTAAAAATTGTCAAAAAAGCAAGCGGAATTAAAAATAATGGGTAAATTACACAAACTCATTATGTATGCTTTGGAGAAAGTTCAGCGGAGAACCTCTACATCTCCCGATTAAAGACGCGGTAGAAACGGCTATTAAGAATGAAACAGCAGCGGGTAATAAGCTAAAAGTTTGCATTGGAACCGATAGCCAGGTCAAGGGATCAGAAACCGAATTTGCAACAGTTATTGTTTTTCTTCGCACAGGTCATGGCGGCTTTATGTATATCCATAACGAGAAAACCCGCCATAAGTACACCATCAAAGAGAGGATGCTGGTTGAAGTTGCTAAAAGTATAGAGATCGCTTATGAGCTGTGTAATCTCTTTACAACCTACGATGTTGATATGGAGGTTCATGCCGACATCAATACCAATCCACAGTTTAAAAGTAATGATGCGCTTCGTGAAGCAATGGGTTATATTCTTGGAATGGGCTTTGCCTTTAAAGCCAAACCTGAAGCATTTGCAAGCAGCAGTTGTGCTAACAAAGTAGTAAACTAAGAACCAGGATTGCCGGAATTTAATTGATTTGGAGGAAATAAAGTTCCTCTTAAGGCTCTGTCTCCCCTTGGTACTGTAAATCGGTATTTCCAGGCCACTATAAATCAATAAATGAATTATGCCATTCCCACCTATAAAGGCCAATGACTAATTTCAAAACTCCTCCACCTACTCTCCCACGTTATAAAACTGGTCGTTACATTCTTCAATAAAAGAAAGTATTTTATCTCTTCCTTGTTTTTTTATTGCACTTGTTACAAAATGCTGTGGCAGAAATTGCCAGGTTTTTCTCATTGCTTCAAAAAAACCTTTCACGTTGGCAGCAACCGTCCGTTGGTTTTCTTTATCACTTTTTGTAAATGCAATGGTGAAAGGCACTTCCCATTTTCTTAGCTGGTCTACAAAGTCGAGATCAATTTGCTGAGGAGGATGCCGACTATCTATAAGTATGAAAACACTAACCAGGTTCTCTCTTTTCCTAAGGTAGTTTTCGATCATTTGCTCCCATTTGCGCCGGCTGCTTTGCGACACCTTGGCGAATCCGTAACCCGGCAAATCAACAATATACCAGGCATCGGGTTTTTTATAACCAACAGGAGGTTGATCGCCTTTCCACGACTCAATAGTAAAATGATTAATCATTTGTGTTTTGCCAGGCGAGCCGGAGGTCTTTGCCAGTTTCTGGTTATTGGTCACCATGTTTATTAATGACGACTTGCCCACATTGCTTCGGCCGATAAAAGCATACTCGGGCCGGTCGGGCGCAGGGCAATTTGTATAATCAGGACTTGAAATAACGTATTCTGAAGATTTAATAAACATGGCTGCAAGTTAAGACAATAGTGAGGAGGGTAAGTTGTAGATGAATGTTTGGTGAATGTTAGGTGAGTGTTGATAGGAATTAGATTTATTCGGCGGTTCTGGTTTTTCAACACTTAGTTCGGCAAGAGCCGACATGCAATTACCATGAATCGCTCTCAAACAAAAAGAAGCCTTTTGAGCTTCTCTTTGAAATAGGTTGCTAAGTGCAAGGTTAATTTTGATAGGACTTGTTATAGTTATAATCGCGGTATTCAGGTTAGGAACGGCCATTAACGATACAAGTTTATTTTTTAAACAAAATCTATACCAATACAAAAAGTTATCGATTTATTTATCGATGCGGTTTACCTGAGAAGGTTAAATTAAGCGGTAACAGTACAGTGAGTGACACAACGATGGCGGGTAAAGTACTAAAGCGTGTACCCTTAAAACCCAATTGCTTAAGTAGATGATATTTGATTTAGATATGATAAAACTTTAGATGGTAAGCAGGAGTACCTATTAAAAATCTATATGCTTTCTATTAAATAAACGTGTATTCCCTTACCTTTGCGGCAAAATTAAGCCCAATAAAATTTGTCATATGGCGAAAACAGGTAAGGTAAAACAAGTTATCGGCGCTGTTGTAGATGTGCATTTCGAAGGTGCTTTGCCGGAAATCTACAATTCACTCGAATTGGAGCGTGAAAATGGTGATATTCTTGTAATGGAAGTTCAACAACATCTTGGTGAAGACAGCGTTCGTTGTATAGCCATGGATGGTACTGAAGGTCTCGTAAGGGGAATGGCGGTGAATGATACAGGAAGAGCCATCAGTATGCCAATCGGGGAAGGAATTAACGGCCGATTATTTAACGTAACAGGGGATCCGATTGATGGATTGCCTGCAGTTAGCAAGGTAAACGGAAGGCCAATCCATAATAAGCCGCCTTTATTTGAAGACCTCAGCACTTCTTCTGAAATTTTATATACTGGTATTAAAGTAATCGATCTTATTGAGCCTTACTCTAAAGGTGGTAAAATTGGTTTGTTCGGTGGCGCTGGTGTAGGGAAAACAGTATTGATCCAGGAGCTGATTAATAATATTGCCATTGGCTATGGGGGTTTGTCTGTGTTTGCAGGTGTGGGAGAAAGAACCCGTGAAGGAAACGACCTGATGAGAGAAATGATCGAAGCAGGTATTATGAAATACGGCGAGAAGTTTAAACACAGCATGGAAGAAGGCGGGTGGGACCTTGAATCTGTAAATCTGGAAGAGCTAAAAGAATCAAAAGCGACCTTTGTTTTCGGGCAAATGAATGAACCTCCCGGAGCACGTGCACGTGTTGCACTAAGTGGTTTAACCATCGCTGAATATTTCCGGGATGGTGACGGGCAAGGAAAAGGGAAAGACATTTTGTTTTTCGTTGATAATATCTTCCGCTTTACACAAGCAGGGTCTGAAGTATCAGCACTTTTAGGACGGATGCCTTCTGCGGTAGGATATCAACCTACATTAGCTACCGAAATGGGACTAATGCAGGAGCGGATTACTTCAACCAAAAACGGGTCAATTACTTCAGTGCAGGCGGTTTATGTACCTGCGGATGACCTAACTGACCCGGCTCCGGCAACTACCTTTGCTCACCTCGATGCTACAACCGTGCTTAGCCGTAAAATTGCTGACTTAGGTATTTATCCTGCTGTGGATCCGCTGGATAGTACAAGTCGTATTCTTACTCCTAACATTGTTGGTGATGTTCACTACGATTGTGCCAACAGGGTAAAGCTGATCTTACAACGTTATAAAGAACTACAGGATATTATTGCAATTCTGGGCTTGGATGAATTAAGCGATGAGGATAAACTAACGGTATCAAGAGCCCGTAAAGTACAACGTTTCCTGTCACAGCCATTCCACGTGGCAGAGCAGTTCACAGGTTTGAAAGGTGTATTCGTAAGTATTGAAGATACGATCCGTGCATTCAACTCAATTATGGATGGTGAGGTAGATGACTATCCTGAAGCCGCTTTTAACCTGGTGGGTACCTTGGAAGAGGCAATTGAAAAGGGTAAGAAAATGATGGAAGCTGCAAAAGCGTAGGTTAGTAGCAAGAAGTTTGTAGCAAGTAGCAAGAAGAAGTATGCAGATAACTTATATTTATCTTTATAGGTTGATTCTTGAAAAGTAACAAATACGATTCGGTTTTTCTTACTACTTACTACTATAATCTTACTACTATGAAAGTTCCCAATTTGAAAGAACTAAACGTTTGGAATTGGTCTTGCAGTTCTTTCCTATATTCTGTTGGAATTCTTTCCTGTGGAAGAGAAATATGAAAGATCTGCTCTTTCTATACCATCTAATATTGCCGAAGGATGTGGCAGAGTTTCAAATATAGAATTGAAACATTTTGTGTCGATTTTAATGGGTTCGAGGTATGAATTGGAAACTCAAATGATATTGGTGACGTAACAGACGAAAAATTAAAGGAATTTGAAGTATCGGTTTCAGAAGTACAGCGAATGCGTTTTGGGTTTTACAACTGTTTAAATTAAGAGGTAGTTTGCCTATCTTACTACTTGCTACTAATATCTCAATACTATTTATGACTTTAGAAATATTAACTCCCGAGAAAAGAATATATAGCGGCGAAGTATACGGGGTTCAGTTGCCTGGTATCGATGGAAAATTTGAAGTACTTAACCGGCACGCACCTATCGTGAGCGCTTTGGGAAAAGGCAATCTGAAGGTTTTAAAAGATAAAACAACAACTGCCCATTTCAGGATTGAAGGCGGCTTTGTGGAAGTCCTCAATAATAAGGCGACGGTTTTGGTAGAAGGAGCGACAGAGTTATAAATTGCTAATAAATTTTTGTGTAGGCCCTCAACATTGTTGAGGGCCTTTTATTTTTCGCTTAATAACATCTTTTTTGGCAGAAGGTCTACCTGAAATGACATTTTCAACATCTACATTCCTTTGTCCGTTATACTAACGCCTCGACGCCAATCCTTATAAGCAATGTAAAGATTTATTAAATCGCCGCTTTTTCTTCAAATAGGGGCGTTTTAATGTTTCTTTAATTGGCATAGGCATCTAATTTGATTTAATAAACTGTTCAACAAATCAATTAATAAAAGGAAACAAAAATGAAAAGCAAAAATGTTTTGTGGGTAAGTGTACTGGCTATGGTAACAGTATTTGCTAGTTGCTCTAAAGATCCTTTGGGAAACCTCACTGCTGCGGAATCCCGTATCTATATAACGGATCATGATTCAACTGCTAACTACTCAGCCTTTAAGACGTTCAGTATTTCTGATTCAGTTGCAGTTATTAACGACGGGCAGGCTTCGAAGCAGTTAAACACGGTAGACCAGGCGTTTATTAATGCAGTGAAGACTGAAATGCAGGAAAGTGGCTATACAATGGTTAATAAGAATTCGAGTCCCGACGTCGGCATCAATGTAACCAGGATTTTTAATACCTCAACAGGTGTAATTAGTTACAATAACTATTACGGGAATTACGGCGGTTATTGGGATCCGTTTTATTACGGTTACGGTGGTTATGGTTACTACAGTCCCTATAGTTATGCTACTTACCAAATCAGGGAAGGGGCGCTTTCTGTAGATATGCTAGACCTGAAGAATGCGGCAACAGCAAACAGGATTAATGTTATTTGGACAGGCTTGATTAGGGGTTCAGGAATTTTCGATGCCGCTACTGCTCCCAACCAGGTTAAAATGTTATTTGATCAATCCCCTTATTTAAAATCTTTATAAAATAGTATGAAACAGAAAGTTGTAATATTTATGACAGTGATAGCAGCATGCATCAGCATTACTGCGTCTGCTCAAAGTAAATTAAAAATGGAGCTGAGCTACAATGTGAGTGCTCCGGTAGGAAGTTTTAAGAACGATTACATTAGTAAGACTTCATTTAGAGGTGCAACTGGTGAGATCAGTTATGTTTTAAATCCTAAGTTCTCTCTTGGTTTAAATTCGGGCTATCAAAACTATTATGAGAAATTCGACAGGCAGGTTTATAAATTAAATGGTGGCCAAACTGTGTCAGCTGTAGTAACGAATTCAATGGATGTTACTCCCGTGCTTTTACGAGGAACTTTTTACCCTATGGGAGGTTCTGCAACTGCAATAGTTCAGCCATATGTTTCTGCCGGTGCCGGTGTTAATTTGGTTAATTATGGTCAATACCTCGGAGAGTTTGGCGGAACTGAAGGCGCCGCTCCTTTTGCTGCCCAGGTAGGCGGTGGTATCCAAATTCCTTTTGGAAAAAAAATACCGCAAACCGGGTTTAAGCTGGGGGCTACTTATAACTATGTGAATTATAACAAAAACGAGCTCACAAAGTTGAACAGTGTAGGAGTGAACGCAGGTATCGTGTTTTCGCTTAAATAAATAATTCGGTTGGTTAAATTAACAGAGACTGTCCATTAAAAAGACGGTCTCTTTTTTTGTAGATATTTTGATACAAACATGGTAACTCGGGTTAAATATCGTTGCCGTCAAAATCCGCTGTCGGGGAGCGGGCGCAATCCGTTCGTCTTTTTTATCCCGGCGGAAGCGGTTATGGTCGTAATTGAATGGTAGAGACGCAACGCATTGCGTCTCTACCATTCACCGTTTTATGCCACCCTACACCGGCGAACAATATTGTTTTACAGTAGAAGTGTGCGACGCAACGATGCTGAATAATGTTTTGCAGGCGACTACCCAAAAAACTTCGTGCGATAGGAGGGGAACTATAATGTATGGCGATAGAGGTTAGATTGAATGATGTCAATCCGTTGTTTTTAAAACCGTATTCATCTTCAACTAATTCAGTTGAGGGTCGATGGGATAGTTTACCATTTGCACATACTCTCCACCTAATTGTTTAAGTGCCTCTTTCCAGGTATTATCGACGCTGGTTGGAAATATTAATTTTCGGGTTCCTTCGCCGGTTATCCAGCTTTTTAGTTTCATTTCTTCTTCCAATTGTCCTTCTCCCCATCCGCTATAGCCAATAAAAAAACGAATATCCCTGCTTGTAAGCCTGTTGGCCTTAATAAGCTGAACAACAATCTCAAAATCGCCGCCCCAGAATATTCCGTCAGTTACTTCCACCCCTCCGGGGATAAGCTCGGGACGCTGATGCAAAAAGTGAATCGTATCTACCTGCACGGGGCCACCATAATAAACGGGAAAGTTAGAAGTTTCAAGTCCCATTATAAGTTCACCCAAAAACTGGTCGTATTTCCTGTTTAAAACAAAGCCAAAACTTCCGATCTCTTTATGTTCGCACATGAAAACAACAGATCGCATAAAGTTAGGATCCCTCAAAAAAGGGTCAGCAATTAAAAGTTTTCCTGGCATTATCTCGTCCATATTGAAAAGTTAGCATTTAATAAGAATTCTTAAAGCTATTTCTGAAAAAATTATTTGTGTGTCAATAAGCAGTTAAAAACCTTAAAGTTTATAATGAAATAATTAAACCGCAGTATACAATTCTATATTTGTATCGATGAAGAGAATTTTCCCTGTAATTATTGTACTTATAACACTTTCCTTACTTGGCTTAATTGTACTGCAGGTAAGCTGGTTTAGTGATATGACGAAATTAAGACAGGCACAATTGTTACAAAAGGCGGAGGAAGCCGGAACGGAAGTAGCAATGGATTTAAGCAGGCAGGCATCTTCAGCTCCTTACATGAAAATTCCACGAAAACAGAATCTTTCCCTGCTTCCCGAGGATTTTGGAATCGGCTATTCAAGGCCAACTATTTCTCAACACTATTCAGATTTTGAAGTTAATGAAAAACTGTTAAAGGCTTTTGATGAGAAAGACATCCGTGATATTCATTTTGAATTTGGGATTACCTCAAATTCAAATGCCTATAACCTGGAAATGCAAACGGCAAATTTTGTTAAGGAATCGGACGACACGATTCATAACAGAACTGTAATTGTTCCCATTGTTCCTGAAACCGGAACGAATATGGAAGGACTCGTGCCTTTTGAGCACCTGATACTAATTATACCCGATCTAAAAACGCAGGTTTGGGAGTCGATGATCTGGATGATTATTGGTGCGCTCGTTTTTACTTTTATAATTGTTACTGCTTTTGGGGTTACCATACAGGCGTTATTAAGGCAAAAGAAATTGAGTGAGATCAAGACCGATTTCATCAATAACATGACGCATGAATTTAAAACGCCGCTTGCTACTATTTCGCTTGCTGTTGACGCATTGAGAAATGAAAAGGTTCTCTCTCAGCCCGAAAAGATGAGTTATTTCAGCGGCATCATTAAAGAGGAAAACAAGCGGATGAATAAGCACGTTGAGACGATTTTGCAGGCTGCCCTGCTGGATAAGCAGGAGTTGAAATTGGACATGAAGAAAGTGCATACACATACCTTGATTGAGAGTGCACTTAACAATTACCAGCTACAGATTAAAGATAAAAACGGGCAGGTAGATTTGCATTTTGAAGCAAAGGATGATGAAATAATTGCCGATGAAGCACATTTTACCAATTTACTTTCTAACTTAATTGACAATGCAATTAAATACTCAAAAGAGCAGCTTGTTTTAAGGATTGTTACCAGCAACCACGGAAGATATCTCCAAATCAAGATCCAGGACAATGGAATTGGAATGAATAAAGAAACCGTAAAACGTGTTTTTGAAAAATTTTACAGGGCACACACAGGTAACATTCATAACGTTAAAGGCTTTGGCCTTGGAATGAGTTATGTAAAAACCGTAATAGATGTTCATAAAGGACGAATAAAAGTAGAAAGTACTTTAGGAAAGGGCAGTTGTTTTACGGTTGAAGTTCCTTTAGCTGAGAAGAGTTAGTAGCTAACCGTTAGTAGAAGCTGTAAGATAAGGTCTTTCATAATTACTCAATTTCTTCTTTGCTATTATCCCACAACAAACACCCGTCTCCATAACTCAAAAACCGGAATTCGTTTTCCATCGCGTATTGGTAGATCTTCTTCCAATCTTCTTGAACAATTGAACTTACCAGGAGAAGCAAGGTTGATTGCGGTTGGTGGAAGTTGGTTATAATACCATTAGCAACCTTCAGCCTATAAGGTGGTGCAATAAGAATATGCGTTTTAGTTATTAGTCGCTTTATACTGTTTTTATTCATCCATGCTAGTAAGCCCTGCAGTGCATCCTTTGTTGTCATCCTATCAAATTCTATTTCATAAGGTTCCCATTGAGTTATCGTCAATTCTTCCGGCAAAGTACCAGGCCTCGTAATAACTTTTACCCCCATCCAAAAAAGGCTTTCGATTGTACGTAATGAAGTTGTACCTACAGCAACAATCGTTTTACCTGTATGGTTAATTAAATTCTGAATAGCTGCGATTGAAACATCTATAAACTCAGCATGCATGTCGTGCTCCTCCATTGTTTCACTTTTCACAGGTTTAAAAGTGCCTGCACCTACATGTAGCGTAATAAATTCCTTTTCTATATGTTTCGAAGCAAGTTTAGCAAATACTGTATCTGTAAAATGAAGTCCGGCAGTTGGAGCGGCTACCGAACCATCCTTTTGTGCATAAAGGGTTTGGTAGCGGCTTTTATCCTCTTCTTCTGCGTTACGATGGAGGTAGGGCGGTAATGGAATGAGGCCGGCGAAATGCAGCATTTCTGCAAACGATAATTCTTCGGGTTGCCACGATAATTCAATTATGAAACTATCAGTTAAGCGACCAACAATCACAGCATTCAAAACGACTTCACTGTCATTTTCATTAATTACTTTTTGCAACACCATTCCATGTTTCCATTTGCTTGCCCCGCCTACCATACATTTCCATCTCACTTTTCCATTTTGAAGCATGGCCGATGTAATGTCCCTGTATTCGTCATCAGGCTCCAGACAAAAGATTTCAATTACACCGCCTGTTGGTTTCTGAAACAGCAAACGGGCTTCAACCACTTTTGTGTTGTTGAAAACCAGCAGGGTTTCAGCAGGTAGAAATTTATCGACGTTGCGATAAGTAGATGTGGTGATTTTCCCGCTTTCATACACCAGTAATTTGCTGTCGTCTCTTTCGGGCAAAGGATAAATTGCTATCCTTTCATTTGGTAAGTGATAGGTGTAATCGGCTATTGAAAGATTCTTTGGGTGCATCAGGGGTAAAAAACGCAAATTTAAAATTTTCTTCGCTGCAACGGTTTATTGTAAAAATTTGTTTTGACTATTCGTGATATACACATTTCCTGCTCAAAAAAACCTTCCTATTCCCTTGATTTTTAATTGCTTCAACAGCTTATCCACAGCAATTCACATAAAACAAACAGGATTACTCACAAAAGTCCGCAAAGGCAAGCTGACGGCGGTTTTGGACATAATTGTGCCTGTGGATAAAAAGAACTGGTCTTTATTTGTGATAAAAGTGGGAAAAAGTGTTATTTTGTGGTAATAAATGGTAAAGTCAAATAATTTTTTCAACAATGGCCGCTTTTCTCGGTGAATATGAGGCTACACTCGATCCAAAAGGTCGCTTCCTTTTGCCTGCCGGTTTCAAAAAGCAGCTGAAGGAAGGCGAGAACACTTTTGTGTTAAGTCGCGGCATTGAAAAATGCCTGACCTTATATCCGATGAGTAGTTGGGAGCCCATTGTTCAAAAAATTAATTCACTGAATGATTTCGATCCAAAAGTACGTGCATTTCGTCGCCAGTTTTTAGGAGGTGCTACAGAAGTCGAACTGGATGCTGCAGGCCGAATGTTATTGCCACCAACTTTAAAGGAGTATGCAGATTTATCGAAAGATATCATCCTTGTCGCAGCTCTCGACAAAATCGAAATATGGGATTCGACCAAATATAAAAAGCTCTTTGATGATATGGCTCCGGAAGATTTTAGCAACCTGGCAGCCGAAGTAATGGCCGCAAAACCGGTAATAACGTAAGGCATGAAAGACATTAACACAATTGTCGATCACCATTCATCGCCTTACCATGTGCCCGTTTTGTTTCATGAAACAATGGATGCTCTACAGGTAAAGCCAGGGGGAGTTTACGTTGATTGTACGTTTGGAGGGGGAGGACATAGCCGCGGAATTCTTGACAAGCTTGGACCTGCTGGAAAGTTAGTGGCTTTTGACCAGGACGCAGACGCGGTTAAGAATATCCCGCCAGATGAACGTGTTGTCTTCGTGCCAAACAACTTCAGGCATTTACAAAGGTTTTTACGGTTAAATGGGTTTGCGAAAGTAGATGGAGTGCTCGCAGACCTGGGCGTAAGCAGCCACCAGTTCGATATAGGTGACCGCGGTTTTTCAACCCGCTTCGAAGGTCCCCTGGATATGCGGATGGACCAGCGCCAGGAAAACACCGCTTCGGATATTTTGAAAAAGTATACCGAGCCTCAATTGCATAAGTTATTCGAGCAATATGGCGAAGTGACCAATTCGAAAACGCTGGCAAGGCAAATTGTGCAGCAGCGCAATTCGACGCCGTTACAAACAATTGCACAGTTGAAAGCGATGTTAAGCCCGGTTGTAAAAGGAAATCCGAATAAGTATTTAGCGCAGGTTTTCCAGGCGTTGAGAATCGAGGTGAATGATGAACTGGGCGCATTGAAAGAAATGCTTGAACAAATACCGGCAGTATTGAAGCCAGGTGGTCGGGCTGCAGTCATCACCTTTCATTCTTTAGAGGACAGGCTCGTTAAGAATTTTTTCAGAAGCGGAACCTTTGACGTGCAGGATGAAAACCCGTTATCAAGAGAAGAGCGGAAAAATGAGCTGAAAATAATTACGAAGAAACCGATTACAGCAGGTGCAGAAGAGGTGAAAAGAAATGTGAGGAGCAGAAGTGCTAAACTAAGGGTGGCGGAGAGGAAAGGGGAATAGTAGTAAGTATTTAGTAGCAAGTAGTACGAAGAAAGGAGACAAATTAGAACTTGAAAAGATATAGGAACGGGTTCGGGGCACCAGGGCTTAAGGTCTAAACTAACCGGGTTAAAGTAGGTTTTGATAGATAGTTTGGAATATTGGTAGCAGGCAGGAAATGAAGATTAGACATCGTTGCGTCGCACTCTTGTACTACTACAAGATGAAGGACAAAAATACAAGACAGGAAAAGATCATTAGAATTACTAAAAGAAGAACGGAATGCGACGCAACGGATGTTTAATAGGTGAACAAAAGTTTGATTAAAAATAAAAAAAGATTCTTTTTAAACTGGTATGGCAGGAGAGAATAACATAGGGAAAAAGAGTTCGGCATTTCGTGCTGTTGGGGATTTGTTTAACTATAGTTGGATACTGAAGAACATTACTTTTTTCCTGTTTTTAGCTGCACTTGCAGTTTTTTACATTGCTAACGGACACATGTCCGACAACAGGATCAGGAAGATCAACGATACGGGAAGACGTTTGAAAGACCTGCAATACGAGTACAAGACTTTGAAGAGCGAGATGATGTTTAAGAGCCGGGAAAGTGAAATGGTGAAAGCTGCTGAGCCGCTTGGGTTAACGATCGACACTACTTCCCCTTACAGGATAAAACTGATAAGCAGGAAAGCCGGGCCGGAAAACAATTAGGTAAGGATATAAAAGAAGGTATAAAAAAGTGGATGTAAAGAAAGACATACTGTGGAGAGTGTACCTGGCATTTATACTTATGGCCATTGTAGGTACATGTATCCTTGGGAAAGCCATTTATATACAGCAGGCTCAGGGAAGTTATTGGCGCGGAATGAGTGATAGTCTGCACCAGCGTATTATTTCGTTGGAAGCCGAAAGGGGAACGATTTACAGCGAGGATGGCAGCATGCTAAGCACCAGCATTCCGCAATTCGATATTTATATCGATTTCATGGCCGACGGGTTAAGAGATAAGAATGGCAAGCGCTTTAAGGAGAATATTGATTCGCTTAGTATTTGCCTTTCCAATCTCTTTCGCGACAGGAGCAGTGCAGAATACAAATATCTGTTGCAGACGGGCTATCGCGAAAAAGACAGGTATTTTTTACTTAGAAAAAAGATGTCGTTTAAAGAGTACCAGCAGTTAAAAACGTTTCCGTTGGTGCGTCTTGGAAGAAATAAAAGCGGTTTTATTCCTGATAAAAAAATCATCCGGCTTAATCCATATAAAATGCTGGCATATCGTACAATAGGATTATTGAGAGACAGCCACAAAGTTGGCCTGGAGCTTACCTATGACAAATACCTGCAGGGAACAGCAGGTAAAAGACTAGTGCGTTTTATTGCAGGTGGAGCAAGTGTTCCGGTAGATGATTATGAAGTAGAAGCGGAAAATGGTAAAGATGTAATTACAACACTGGATGTTAACATCCAGGATGTAACAGAGAATGCATTGATGAAGATGATGGTTAAAAATGAGGCCGCCCATGGTTGTGCTATCGTTATGGAAGTAAAGACAGGAAAAATTAAAGCAATAGCAAACCTTGGTCACGAAAGAGATAGTTTGTATTGGGAAGATTATAATTATGCTATCACTCCTACAGAGCCCGGTTCAACCTTCAAATTGGTAACCATGCTTTCTTTATTGGAGGATAGAAAAATTAATTTGAAGTCTAATG
Source organism: Segetibacter sp. (assembly GCA_028288485.1). Lineage (GTDB taxonomy): Bacteria > Bacteroidota > Bacteroidia > Chitinophagales > Chitinophagaceae > Segetibacter. The sequence goes on along the minus strand of JAQBNO010000078.1, from coordinate 44,812 downwards.
TTGATTTGAACGGAGGTACCTGGCAGGTGTACAGGCGAACGGTTTACGATAGCGAAAAGCATGGATTGTTTAATGTAACAGTTAAGCAGGCATTTGAGCACAGCAGTAATGTGGGAATGGCTAAGCTCGCCTGGATTCATTATGGTTCAAATCCCAGCCAGTTTATAAATCATATTAAGAAATTGAAACTGGATAGCCTTACTGGTATAGACCTGAAAGGTGAAATTAGGCCGTCCGTTTATAACCCAGGCAGCAGGCATTGGAGCAATACAACTTTACCATGGATGGCGTTTGGTTATAACCTCACCCTAAGCCCTCTGCAGATGCTTACAGTATATAATGCCGTAGCAAATAATGGTAAAATGATGAGACCGTATCTCGTAAATGAAATCAGGGAAGATGGAAGGCCGATACATCAATTTCAGCCCACCATCATGAAGGATAGCATTTGCTCGAAGTCAACCTTAAGACAATTGCAGGAATGCCTGGAAGGGGTTGTGCTTGAAGGAACAGGTAAAGGCCTGCAAAGCAGTTATTATCGTATCGCAGGTAAAACCGGGACTGCACTTGTTGCAAATGGAAATCGCGGTTATACTGATAAAATTTACCAGTCAACTTTTGCCGGTTACTTCCCGGCTGATGATCCTCAATACACAATTATTGTTGTGATAAAGAATAAGCCACATGCTGCAAACTTTTACGGCGCCTCGGTAGCAGGGCCGGTGTTTAAAGAAATTTCAGACCAGATCTATAGTTTAAAAGTTAGTAAGAACCACAATACTGTTGACGCGTTTAAAAGAAGCGACAGTGGTTACTATAGCTACGCAGGTTATACAAAAGATATCAGGAAAATAGCAGAACAACTCGAGGTAAATGTAGCAAGAGCTGATGGAAAAGGCAATTACAGCAGGTTGTTTAAGCAAGGTGCCGATACAGTAATGTCGAGCCAGCAAATAAGCATGAAAAAAATGCCAATGCTGGCCGGAATGGGATTAAAAGATGCGGTTTACCTATGCGAAAATTTAGGATTAAGAGTAATGGTGCGCGGTAAAGGAAAAGTGGCTATACAATCAATAGCTGCAGGGCAAAATATTTCGAAAGGACAAATCATAAGTATACAATTAAATTAATTCTTCACCTCCCCTGGGGGAGGCTGGGAGGGGGTCATGGCAAAACTACAGGACATATTATACAACGTGCATTTACAGGCTGTAATAGGCACTACTAATCTTGATGTTAAAGACATACAGATAGATAGCCGTAAGGTTACTGAAGGTTCTGTGTTTGTTGCCATCGTTGGAACTATAAGCAACGGTCATGACTTTATAACAACGGCAAGTGATAAAGGGGCAAAAGTGATTGTTTGTGAAGTGATGCCACCGACGTTAAATGAGGCTGTTACATACCTACAGGTTAAAAATACCAGCGAGGCAGTTGCACATATGGCTCATCATTATTATGGTGAACCATCAACTAAACTCAAGCTGGTGGGTGTAACAGGCACTAATGGAAAAACAACAATAGCAACACTTCTATATAAATTATTTACCAAACTGGGGTATAAATGTGGGTTGATTAGTACTGTTCAAAACCAGATCGGGAATATCGTTGTTCCTTCAACCCACACAACTCCTGATGCTATAAGCCTACAGGCTTTATTGCAGCAAATGGTGGAGGGCCGTTGCTCGCATGTTTTTATGGAGGTTAGCAGTCATGCTATTCACCAGCATCGTACGACTGCGATTGAGTTTGTTGGAGGGCTGTTTAGTAACATTACGCACGATCACCTCGATTATCATAAAACCTTCGACGAATATATCAGGGTTAAAAAAAGGTTCTTCGACGGGCTTCCAGCTGCTGCATTTGCTATCTCGAATCTTGATGATAAAAGAGGCCAGGTGATGTTGCAGAATACAGCTGCAACGAAGTATTTCTATAGTCTTAGAACAGTTGCAAATTTTAAAGGAAAAATCCTGGAAAATACGCTTACAGGATTGATAATGACGGTAAATGATATAGAAGTTCACTTCAGGTTAATAGGAGAGTTCAATGCTTATAACATATTGGCAGTCTACGGGGCCGGGATCTGTTTAGGTGAGGACAGCCAGGAGCTACTTACTACACTTAGCTTATTAACGGGCGCCGAAGGAAGGTTTGATTATGTGGTTAGCGAATCGAAAATTATAGGGATTGTAGATTACGCCCATACGCCCGATGCTTTGGAAAATGTTTTGGGAACAATAAAGAAATTACGGCAGGGAAATGAGCAGGTTGTTACTGTGATCGGTTGCGGTGGAGACCGTGATAAAACAAAGAGGCCTGTAATGGGTGAAGTGGCGTGTGAGTTAAGCGACCGCGTAATATTTACAAGTGACAATCCGCGTAGTGAAGATCCATTGGAGATTTTGAAAGATATGGAAGATGGATTAGGAAGCGCGGCAAAGCGAAAGTATATATCTATTGCTGACAGGAAGGAAGCCATAAAAATGGCGGTAAGCTTAGCTAAACCTTTCGACATTTTGCTCATTGCCGGCAAGGGACACGAAAAATACCAGGAAATAAAAGGTGTGAAACATCCTTTCGATGATAAGCAGGTGTTGAGCGAAATGTTTGAATTGTTTGGAAAGTAAAGAACAACAGGCATTAGGTCATTAAATCAACAGGGAATAGGGTATAAGGTGTAGGAAAGAAGAATTGAAGTAGGAAGTTTTTTGGGCCAGCCGATAGTGCTCTTATGAGGCAGTCGTTGCGTCGCACACTTGTACTGTAACAAGATAATAGGCATTCTGAAATTTGTATTTAAGGCCCTTTAGGGGGTTGGGGTTTTTGGTTTTTAAAATAATTTTTATGCTGTACTACATCTACGAATGGCTTTCAAAATCAGGGGTAAGGTTCCCGGGAAGCGGACTGTTTCAGTTCATTACTTTCCGCATGTTACTGGCTGTGCTGTTGTCGTTGGTGATTACTACAGTGTATGGTAAAAGACTCATCAGGTTCTTGCTGAAAAAGCAGGTTGGTGAAACGGTGAGGGATTTAGGTCTTGCAGGAGAACAACAAAAAAAAGGTACCCCAACAATGGGCGGTATAATCATCCTGCTGGCTATTATCATACCTACTTTATTGTTTGGTAACCTCAATAAAGTATACGTACGCTTAATGCTGCTAAGTACTGTATGGCTGGGTATTATAGGTTTTATAGACGATTATTTAAAGCTGAGGGCCAAGCGCCTGGCAAAAGAAAAAGGCATTGATTATAAGAAAACAGACAGTGATGGATTGGCGGGAAGGTTTAAAATATTCGGGCAGGTGGTTCTGGGGATCATTATAGGAGCTACCTTATACTTCAATCCGAGCGTAACAGTTGAACGTGAAATACTTTCAACGCAGGTTATGCGAACCGGTGAAAAAAAGGTAAATGAAATTACAAGAACCCTCAATGGAAAAGAACATCGCTTTGCCATAGTTAAAACGCCTATTACAACTATTCCTTTCGTTCGTACGCATGAGTTTAATTACTCTAAATTATTGCCTGAAGCATTAAAGGATTTTACGTGGGTAATTTATATTCTTATAGTCATATTTATTATAACTGCCGTTTCGAACGGCGCTAATATAACCGATGGATTAGATGGCTTATGTACCGGTGTCTCAGCTTTGATCGGTGTATGCGTCGGCATATTCGCCTACGTGAGTGGTAACATTCGTTTCGCGGAATACCTGAACATCATGTATATACCAAACCTGGGAGAGCTGAGTATTTTCATTGGTGCATTCATTGGGGCGTGTGTTGGTTTCCTGTGGTACAATGCCTTTCCCGCACAGGTTTTTATGGGCGATACCGGTAGTCTTGCCTTAGGTGGTATTATAGCATCCCTGGCAATAATCATCCGGAAAGAGTTGATGATACCGATTATTTGCGGGGTGTTCTTAGTGGAAAATCTGAGTGTAATTCTCCAGGTTTCTTATTTCAAATACACGAAAAGAAAATATGGCGAAGGGCGGCGAATTTTCAAGATGAGTCCCTTGCATCACCATTATCAAAAGTTGGGATATCATGAAAGTAAAATAGCTGTCAGGTTCTGGATCATGACAATATTGTGTGTGGTGTTTTCAATAATGAGTTTGAAGATAAGGTAGCCTTGGGCGCGACTAAAGAGTTGAGAAAATGGTTTATAGGTTGAACGGTTGAAAAGGGACAGTCAGTACAAGAGTGCGACGCAACGATGACGAATAAAGAACACATGACGATAACCAAAGAAAAATATTAAGAAACCCAACCAGTGATAAATAGTGAAGAGGATATAAGGTTGAACAGCAGTTCCCCTTTAGGGGCGGTGGGGTTAGTAATTCTTGGAGGTGGAGAAAGCGGTGTGGGTGCAGCATTACTTGGTAAACAGAAAGGTTACAATGTTTTTTTAAGCGACGGAGGTTCTTTAAAAGCAAGCTATAAGCAAGAGCTCATTGACAACAATATTGAATTTGAAGAAGGCGGCCATACAGAAGACAAGATCTTAGGCGCAAGTGAGATAGTAAAAAGCCCCGGTATTCCCGAAAAGAATGAACTGGTAAAAAAGATAAGGGCGAAAGGAATACCGATAATTAGTGAGATTGAATTGGCTTACAGGTTCACGGGAGACAGTAAAATTATTGCGATTACAGGAAGTAATGGTAAGAGCACAACAACCTCTCTCATTTATCATATCTGTAAAGAGGCAGGGCTTGAATGTGCATTAGTTGGTAACATCGGTTACTCGTTTGCGAAGCAGGTAGCTGAAGATCCAAAGCCTTTATATGTTGCTGAAATAAGTTCTTTTCAATTAGATGATATCAAAGAATTCAGGGCGCACATAGCTGTTTTACTAAACATTACAGAGGACCATTTAGACAGGTACGAATACAAGTTTGAGAACTATATAAACAGCAAGTTTAGGGTAATAGAGAACCAAACAGAAGAAGATTATTTCATTTACAATTTAGACGATGAAGTGATAACGGAAAAACTGGAAACATTAACTGTACATACAAACCAACTGCCATTTTCCATGAAACAAGAAGTAAAGAAAGGCGCATACATTAAAGCTGACCAAATGATGCTGAAGATCCAGGAAGAACGAGTGAGCATGAGCATTTATGATTTTGCTTTAAAGGGAAAACACAATCAACAGAACACAATGGCAGCAGGTATTGCAGCGTCTACCGTAGGTATACGTAAGGAGAAAATTAGAGAGTCGATGAAGACTTTCGAAAGCCTCGAACATAGGATGGAGCATGTAGCAACTGTTCGTGGAGTTGACTTTATTAATGATAGCAAAGCCACTAATGTTAACAGTACCTGGTTTGCGTTGGAAAGTTTGGAAAAATCTATTGTTCTTATTCTTGGTGGAGTTGATAAAGGTAATGACTATACTTTGATTGAAGACCTGGTTAAAGAGAGGGTTAAATCGATCGTATGTTTAGGCGTTGATAATAAAAAGATCCATGCAGCATTTAAAGACATGGTACAAACAATTGTTGATACACAAAGTGCACGGGATGCAGTGATAACAGCATTCAGCCTTGCGGCAAAAGGCGATACCGTATTGTTAAGTCCGGCTTGCGCAAGTTTCGACCTGTTTAAAAATTATGAAGAAAGAGGTAAGAAGTTTAAAGAGGCGGTGAAGGAGTTGTGAGAGCTGGTCACAGGTCACCGGTTACAGGTTGCCGGTGATCAAAGCGAATAAAAAGAATAAAACAGGAATATAAAAAATAGTAGCAAAACATGAAAAACCGGTAACGGGAAACCGGCAACCGGTAACAAGAAAAACATGGGAAAATTCTTCGATAAGCCGTTTTCAGAAATGCAACCTGCAACAGGTGTTGGCGGAGGCTTGTTGAAAAAAACCAAAGGGGATAAATATATCTGGGGGATTGTTATTCTCCTGGCTATAACATCGTTGTTGGTGGTGTATAGTGCAACAGGTTCATTAGCTTATAAAATGTATAAAGGCAATACCGAAGTGTACCTCTTTAAACAGTTTGCATTTATAGTGCTTGGCATCATTGTTATATACTTTGCGCATCGCATCAATTATACATTGTATTCCAGGATTGCCTTGTATATGTTCCTGGCTGCGATACCGTTAATGATCTTCACCTACTTTTTTGGCGCTACTATTAACGACGGAAGTCGTTGGATAAAGCTTCCAATCATCAACCTGACTTTTCAGACAAGTGATCTTGCTAAGCTTGGATTATTTATGTACCTGAGCCGCCAGTTGAGCCGCAAGCAGGATGTGATAAAAGATTTTAAGAAGGGGTTTATCCCGTTGATTGTGCCCCTAGGTATCATCTGTATGTTGATCGCACCGGCCAACTTATCGACTGCATTATTGACAGGGGCAACAGGATTGCTGTTGATGTTTATTGGAAGGGCCCAGGTAAAGCACATACTCGCTACTATCGGAATTGCTTTAGTTCCTGTGCTTATTTTAATCGCTGTTGCAGTTGGTACATACGATAGCAATTCGGAAAAGCAGACTAAAAATGTTGCAATAACTGAGTTGAAATCGCATGGAAGAATTGGTACCTGGATCAGGCGTGTACAGGATTTTATTTATGCCAGCGCCGATGCAACTCCCTACCAGGTGCAACAAGCAAAAATTGCCATAGCAAAAGGTGGAGTAATAGGTGTAGGTCCTGGAAACAGCGAGGCAAAAAACTTTATGCCTCATCCGTATTCCGACATGATATATGCTGTTATACTGGAAGAGTATGGATTAATTGGGGGTGCAATTATCATTTTCATGTACCTCGTTTTCCTGCTGCGGTGTATCCGTATTTTTCGTAAATGCCCGTTTGCCTTTGGTGCGTTCCTGGCGTTGGGTTTAAGCTTTACGCTGGTTATCCAGGCAATGGCAAACATGGCCGTAGCAGTAAATCTTGTTCCGGTAACAGGTGTTACGCTGCCATTGGTCAGTATGGGAGGTAGTTCGTTCCTGTTTACTTGTGCATCTATAGGAATTGTGTTGAGTGTGGCAAGAAACGTGGAGCAATTGGAAGGGAAAGAACCACTGGTTCCGACCCCAATAGCCCCGGCCGGCGACATCGCTAAAGAAGAAACTGATGACGTAAACATAAAAGGTTTCAAAAAGAAATCGGTAGAGGAAGTTGTGGCCTAAGCAGTATTTTAAATATTAAGCTTCCGTTGCGTCGCACTCTTGTACTCTACAAACAATAGGCGGCAGGAATTCAAAAGGCTTAAGGTGCGGGGTTTAGTGTGCAGGAAAGCGGAGTGGATCAAAAGGTTGTAAAATATTAAGAAAATAATGATTGATGATAGAACCAACTCCAAATAATCACGGTGCTACCGGTTCCCCTTTCACGGGGCGGAGGGGGTTGATCATCGCCGGTGGAGGAACTGGCGGACATATTTTTCCAGCGATTGCGATAGCAAATGCGATTAGGCAACAGGCACCTGAAATTGAGATTTTGTTTGTAGGTGCAAAAGGAAAAATGGAAATGGAGAAAGTGCCGCAGGCAGGTTACAGGATACAGGGTTTAGATATAGCTGGTTTTAACAGGAGTTCTTTGATAAAAAATATCGGTCTGCCATTTAAGCTCATCAAAAGCTTTTTCCAGGTAAGAAAAATTCTTGCTGAATTTAAGCCCGATGCAGTCATAGGTGTTGGTGGATATTCAAGCTTTCCTGTTCTGAAAAATGCGCAGATGAAAGGCATTGCAACTTTTATACATGAGAGTAACTCGTTTGCGGGTAAAACCAATATGATGGTTGGTAAGAACGCTACAAAAGTATTTGTTGCATCAGATGGAATGGAAAGATTTTTTCCAAAAGAGAAAATCCAGGTAACAGGGAATCCAGTTAGAAAATCTATTGCACAATCAACGGTGAGCCGTTCAGCAGCTTTCCGGTTTTTTAATCTTGACGAAAATAAAATTACTGTCCTCGCTGTCGGTGGCAGCCTGGGTGCAAGAAGTATAAATGAAGCCCTTGCAAATAACCTGGATGCTTTCCAAACGCACAACCTGCAGTTAATCTGGCAGACAGGTAAGACAACTGCAACTGAATATAAAGAGAAGGCGAAGGGGCATTTCAATGTGTGGACAGATGATTTTATAACACAGATGGAAATGGCTTATGCAGCAGCTGACATTGTAATATCAAGATCGGGAGCAATGGCAGTTACTGAATTATGCGTAGCAAAGAAGCCGGTAATATTTGTACCATTTCCTCATGCCGCTGAAGACCACCAGACTGTTAATGCACAAACACTGGTAAACAAAAAAGCAGCGCTGATGATAAAGGATAGTGAGGCAAATGAAAAGCTGGCAGGTATGGTGATATCGCTTGCAGGCAATAAGGAGCTGCAGCAAGAATTAAGCGGTAACATAGCAAAGCTTGCAGTAACAAATGCAGACGAGGTAATAGCAAGGGAAGTTTTGAAAGCGCTCTAAATCTCGCTGAAGGGAGACTTGTAAACAGCGTTTGATTTAATATCAAGCGAAATAAAATCGAATCAGAATCAATGCATGGATTGAAAGATATATACGGTTCACAAAAAGCCCCTTTAGGGGTTGCGGTTCTCTACTTCATTGGCATTGGTGGAATTGGAATGAGTGCTATAGCGCGGTATTTTAATACCCAGGGTGTTAAGGTGACCGGGTATGATAAAACATCGACTGTTCTTACAAAGCAACTTGAAGCGGAAGGGATAGATATACATTATGAGGAAGATCTGTCAATAATTCCGAAAGAGGTGGATTTGGTCGTTTATACACCTGCTGTTCCTGCCGATCATAAAGAGTTGCAGTTTTATCAGAACAACAATTATACAGTAGTCAAGAGAAGTGATGTTCTGAAAATTATTACTGAAAGTTCTTTTAATATCTGTGTTGCAGGAACCCACGGTAAAACAACCCTCAGTACAATGATAGCGCACATTCTTCGTCATTCAGGGTTTGGTTGTAATGCTTTTTTAGGCGGCATTTCTTCTAACTACCAAACTAACTTCTGGAGCAATGCAAAGAATGTATGTGTTATTGAAGCTGATGAATTTGACAGGAGTTTTTTAAAGTTATCACCTGATGTCGCTGTGATAACTGCTACTGATCCTGATCACCTGGATATATACGGAACAGCTGAAGAATTCGAAAATGCATTTATACAGTTTTCTCAGAAAGTAAAAGCAGGTGGGTTACTGGTTACGCGGCATGGTTTGAGCAGGAACAGTGACTTTAAAGCAGGAAACCACATAACCTACAGCTTTAATAATGGCGAAGCAGATGTTTATGCGAGTGAGATAAAAGTTGTAAGCGGTTCTTATCTATTTAATGTTATTGCAAAAGAATGGACGCTGGGGGAAGTAACATTGAACATGGGTGGTTTACACAATGTTGAGAATATGATTGCTGCGATCTCAGTTGCAAAACATTTAAACATCGACGATGAAAAGATAAAGGATGCTGTAGCAGAATTCAGGGGAGTTAAAAGGAGGTTCGAATATATTATTAAGAATGAGAAACATGCCTTGATTGATGATTATGCACACCATCCCGAAGAATTGAGAGCTTTGATAAATGGAGTTAGAAGTTTATTTAAGCAAAAGCTTGTAATGGTATTTCAGCCGCATCTTTTTAGCCGCACAAAGGACCAGGCCGATGGATTTGCAGAAGTATTGGATATGTGCGACGAGGTAGTTCTTTTACCAATATACCCGGCGAGGGAATTACCGATGGAAGGTGTAACAAGCGAAATGATATTAGAGAAGATGAGCCTGGAAAAACGTAAGGTTCTCAGCAAGGAAGAGATGAGAGACTGGATAAAAGAAAGTAGTCCCGAATTATTGGTTATGGCAGGTGCAGGCGACATAGATGTTCAGGTTCAGGAGGTTAAGAAATTATTGGAATTACAATAAAAAGTTATGCAACAAGTGTGGAGAAAAAGATGGCGTAATACGGGTTGGATAGCACTTGCAGCGATTACTTTAGTATTAATTATATCTGCAATAAGTAAGAAAAACCACAAGGTTTGTAACGGTATAGAAGTATCGTTCGCGCGGGACGGAAGTAATTTTTTTGTTGATGAAAAGGGTGTGGTTGCAGTACTGAAAGAGTATGGTCCAATAAAAGGCGAACCAATCAAAAGTATTGATCTTAACGCGTTAGAAGGAAGGTTAAAAAGTGATAAATGGATTGCAAACGCAGAATTATTTTTCGACAATAAACAGGTATTACAGGTGATACTGGAGGAGAAGGAGCCGGTAGCACGAATATTTACTATTGAAGGAAGTTCTTTTTATATAGATAGCGCTTGCAGGAAACTGCCGTTAAGTGAGAAGCTGAGTGCAAGAATACCAATGTTTACCAGCTTTCCATCGGCCAGGGATAGATTATCAAAGCCAGATAGTCAATTACTGGCTTATGTTAAAGAGCTGGCAATGTTTATACAGGCAGATGAGTTTTGGAAAGCCCAGGTAGCACAGGTTGATATTACGCCCGAAGGATTTGAAATGATACCTACAGTTGGTAATCATATTGTTGAACTTGGTAAGGAAGGCAATTGGCAGAGAAAGTTTGACAGGTTGTTTAGTTTTTACAAACAGGTATGGACCAAGGTGGGGTTCGAGAGGTACGAGAAGGTCGACGTGCAGTTTGAAGGACAGGTTGTGGCAACAGTGAAAGGTGCAAAACCTGCAAGGGTTGACAGTGCAAAAGCAAGGATGGCTTACGAAAGTTTGGTGGCTGAAGTAAAAAGTTTAACTGCCGACTCTATGCCGCCACTGCTGATTAAGCCCGTTGGTAGAAGAGATACAGCAAGAGCTACAACATCGGCTAAACCAGGAGTTGCGAGTCGAAATATTAACAGCGAGAAGAAAAAAATATTACTTGGTAAGCGAAATATTGTTGCAGCATCACTTAAAAAAGAACCGGCGAAACAACCTTCTGCAAAGGTGGCATCAAAACCAACAGTGGTGAAACAGTTAGCAGCAAAGAAGCAGGCAAGTGATAAGAAAGTGGCAAAAGCAGTGTTGAAGAAACCGCTGTCGCTTTAAAGGGAGAATTGAAAAGGCAATAATAATTCGTTGCCTGGGCGAATAAAAAGGGAGAGGCTGAACAGATAATGAGAAAAGGTGCAGAACGATACGTGGTAGAAGTAGGTGACACTACCTGTCCCGTTTACGGGAACGATGATGAGGATCGAGATGAAGCGGGGCCCTAACCCCTAATGGGGGTAAAACAGAAGGGAAGAATGGATTTCAAACATAAAAACAACAACCGCTTTAAGCCCCTTTGGGTTTAGGGCACAAAAACACACATATTTATGAACGTCAACGAAGCGCCAATCATTGTAGGTCTCGACATAGGCACAACGAAAATTGCAGCCATTGCGGGAAGGAAAAATGAATACGGAAAGCTGGAGATACTAGGCTTTGGCCGAGCTAACAGCACTGGTGTACAACATGGCCAGGTGCTTAACATTGAGCAAACAATTAAGGCGATTCAACAGGCTTTGAAGAATTGCTATGAATCGAACCCGGACCTCGAGATTAGTGAGGTGTATGTGGGTATTGCAGGTCATCACATTAAAAGCTTGCAAACCCGGGGCGATATCGTTCGGCAGGATTCGGAAAATGAGATTACTATTTCGGAAATCGAGCAATTAATAGATAACCAGAAGAAAACTTTTATTCCTGCAGGCGACCAGATCATTGATGTTATTCCCCAGGAATTTACAGTAGATAATATTCAGAACATTCCTAACGCGATTGGTTACAACGGTGTAAAAGTTGGTGCTAATTTTCACATTATCACCGGCGACAGGAATGCTATTCGCAATATAAACCGGGCAGTTGACAAGAGTGGGTTAAAAACCAAAGACCTTGTACTTCAACCGCTTGCTTCGGCAGCGGCAGTTATGAGCGAATTGGATATGGAAGCGGGTATTGCCATTCTTGATATTGGTGGTGGTACCAGTGATCTTGCTGTTTTCTACGAAGGCATTTTAAAGCATACTGCTGTTATTCCTTTCGGCGGTGAGAACATCACCAACGATATCAAAACCGGCTTAGGTGTATTGAAGCAACAAGCCGAAGCAATGAAGGTACAGTTTGGCAGTGCTTTGGCTGATGAGGCAAAAGCTAATGCATTTATCACTATTCCTGGTATGAACGGGATGCCTGCAAAAGAGATCAGCGTGAAGAACCTGGCCAATATTATCCAGGCGCGTATGAGTGAGATCCTTGATTTTGTTACTTATCATTTGAAGCAGGTTGGCCTTGATACACGTGTTCTTAACGGTGGTATCATTCTTACAGGTGGCGGTTCTCAATTAAAACACCTGATCCAGTTAACCGAATACTCAACAGGATTGTACGCACGTATTGGTTTCCCCAATGGTCACCTTGCAGCTAATCATATTGATGAATTAAAAAAGCCGATGTATAGCACTTGTATTGGTTTGATCTTGAAAGGGTACAGCGACTACGAGCATAAATACAAAGAGTTTGAAAAAACATTTAAGAAAGTAGTTGTTCCTGAAACGCTTGTCAAAGAAGAAGAGCCGGTATTAAAACCATTGCAGGTTCCCGAAATTGAAGCAAAGGAAACAGTGAACACAAGAGGAAGAAAAGGAATGACAAAATTCTGGGAGAAGTTCAAGAACAACCTGCTGGAATTGTTTAAAGAAGAAGGGGACAAGGACCTGTAAGCCGGTTACCGGTAAAGACAAAGAACAACAAAGAACAACAACTAAACAACTATAATCTATTTACTTACCCAAACAAATTATCCCACTATGATTCACTTTGATTTGCCGAAGCAGAAGTCATCTATCCTTAAGGTGATAGGTGTTGGTGGTGGTGGCGGCAATGCCGTTAATCACATGTATGGTCAAAACATCGACAGTGTCGATTTTATTATATGTAATACTGATGCCCAGGCATTAGCAAACAGTAAAGTGCCCAATAAAATCCAGCTTGGGCCGCATCTTACACAAGGTCTGGGTGCAGGTGCTAACCCGGAGATTGGTAAACAGGCAACAGAAGAAAGCCTGGAGGAAATCAAGCGCATTCTTGAAGTAAACACAAAAATGGCTTTCATTACTGCAGGCATGGGTGGTGGAACAGGTACAGGCGGAGCGCCGATCATTGCAAAGATCTGTAAAGAGCTTGGTGTACTTACGGTGGGAATTGTAAGCACTCCGTTCACAAACGAAGGCCCTAAACGCATGCGCCATGCAGAAGCAGGCATACAACAATTAAGAGATAACGTAGATACCTTGCTTGTAGTAAGCAACGATAAACTACGCCACCAATACGGTAACCTTAAGGTAAGAGAAGCGTTCAGCAAGGCTGACGATATTCTCGCAACTGCAGCTAAATGTATTACCGACGTTATCACCAGTAACGGCCAGATCAATGTCGACTTTGCCGATGTTTGCACGGTAATGCGAAATGGTGGAGTAGCTATTTTAGGTAGTGCGCAGGCAGAAGGAGAGGATCGTGCACAACGCGCAATTGAAGATGCTGTGAATTCGCCGTTGTTAAACGACAGCGAGATTCGTGGTGCTAAGTGGATCCTTGTTAATATCACCTCAGCAGAAGGAGATTATGAAATAACGATGGACGAAGAAGATACGATCATGAGTTATCTGCGTCAGCAGGCAGGCGACGATGCCGATGTTATCAAAGGAATTGGCTTTGATGAGAGTCTGGGCGATAAAATAGGTGTAACTATTATCGCTACCGGCTTCGAACATAAGGACCCCTTTAAACCAGCTCCAAAACCAGTAGAACAAAAGAAACCCGAAGAAAAAATTGTTCTTCATTTAGGAATGAATACAGCGGAGGAAAAGAAATATTCCCAGCCGTCATTGCCTTTAGAAGAGAAGGATCCATATGCTCCAACTATGCAGGAAATGCCTGCTAATGGAGAGGCTGTTATTCAGCCGTCGCAGCAATATTACCAGGAGCAGCAACAACCGCAACCCGCAGCTCAACAGCCTACAGTTGTACAAACCAACGAAGGACCGGTTTATCGTTTTGAACTTAAACCCGAAGTTATAGAACCCGTAAAACCGCAGTTCAATCAACAACAGCCGCAACCAAACAACGATAACGCCAGTGGACGTACTGGCAGTTTTCTTTCCAGGCCTTCGAATATTTATGCAGAACAAAGGCCTGCAGACCAACAATTCAGCAATCCTATGGAAGCGAAACCTTCCCAACCGCCCGTTCCCGAAGTTCCGGACTTCGAAATGAAGTTGGTTATGAAGGATGAAGTTCCAGAACCGACGGATGTACCTAAACAAGTTCAACCGGTTTCTAATGCATCTTTATCTGCAGAGGACCTTGCAATGCAAGACAGTGCAGACGATCAAAAACGCAGAGCCCAGGAAAGGATACAAAAGTTACGCAACTTGTCCTTTAATATGAATACTGCCGATGCAAGTAGTACCGAGTTCGATTCTGTGCCCGCGTACATCCGTCGTAATATGGAGTTGTTTGGAAACACGCTTACTTCTGTTGAAAATTTTTACAGCAAGTACGCGGTGAAGCCCGATGAAAATGACAAGGGGCAAATAAGTTCCATCAATACATTTTTAGATGGTAAAAAACCTGATTAGTTTTTCAGTGCAACTCTCACCGGTTGGTGAACTGGTGTGAGTTTTATAGATTGTGTTTTTAGTTGTTGTCCCTCCGCAAAAACGGAGGGATTTTTTGTTTGCCATTGCCGACGGAGTGAAGTGGTCCCATCTTGAGTGCTTTTTGTTACCAACATTACTCCTTCGAATAAACATCGTTCCTCTTAACGGGTCAGTTAGTGTTGCTCACTTGTATTGCATTTTATTTATTCATCTATCGCTTACCTGAAAAGCCCGGTAGAATATCTATCAGTAAAAGTGAGTGACACAACGATGATGAATAATGATACTAAAGTCGGCTACAAAAATAATAACTAAAAGAGGGATGCATTTTTCTATTGAAACTGCTTCTGCTTAACTCTCACCCATTACTTTTTAACCTTCATCTATTTCAGTATTTATTTTTCTTACTAATAGTTTCAACTTGGAAGGTTTATTCCACCATCTTTTATTCATATAGTTATGGCTGGCAAAAACAAGATCATCCATAACCCAAAACAGGGCAAACTATTAAGTTTCTTCAAACTGCTAACGATACAAAGGTCAGTTACTTGAAATGGAATCAACATACCAAACAATTCACAAGAACGGGCACCGCATTACCATCCTTACCAGGAAGAAGACTTTACAGTAATAGAAGGAGAAGTTGCAGAGATTAATGGTCAGAAATTGGTATTAAAGACAGGAGATATATGGCATCTCGGAAAACACCGGGTTCATAGTATGTGGAATGATTCGGGTAAGAAAACGGTAGTGAAGATTTTATGGAAAATGCAACAGGACTTGCAAATGATGGTAAAACAAACGATGCAGGAATGCCGGGGTTATTACAACCAGCCCTAATGGCCAATCAGTTTCCAAATATTTTCAGGCTCTCAAAGACTTCTTTTCTAGTTCAGAAAATACTGTTCTACCTTTTAGCCTCCTTTTGCTTATTTAAAAGGCTTAAAACCTGCTTATGAAAAGTTCCAGGACTAAATATTGTTGATAGAAAAGTGCGGCTATATAATTACAAACTCTTCCCTCGGCGGAATAGAACGTAGCGCATCCGTGCCCATTGAACACAATTTTTTTACCATACTGGTAATATCATCAATAGCATTCGGCTTTATTATAAAGTAGTTTGCGCCGTGGGCGTATGCTTTATCAATATCACTTTTGCTGACGGAGGTGGAGTAAATAATAATAGGCACTTCGTCGTATTTTCTATCCTCGCGCAATAACTGTAAGCATTCCAGCCCGTTTTTTACAGGCATGTTTATATCAAGGAAAAGTATATCGGGTAATGTTTTAATTACAAATTTCCATATCTCCAGCCAGTTGGCCGCATAAGATACTTTTAATGGTTCTCCCGTTCTTTCGGCAGCTTCTTTTAAGATGTAAAAGTCGTCTTTATCATCGTCTGCCATTAGGATATGCATACAAGGTCGTTTGTGAATTTTCGGGAAAGGTCAGACAAATTAAGGAATTTATTTTGTACATTTCTTTAACAAATTTACCGGGCAGTGTCTTTCTCTATACAAAATAGCGTGATCCTGATATTACGAAGTATAACTGCACAACCTTTTTCAGCAGAATTATCGAAGTTCATAGAGCACAAGGGGCAACAGAAGGTTGCACAAATAGACAGTTTTAACCATGGTATTACTTTTGACATAAAGTAGAAAAGTATGTAGAATGGATTGGTATGAAGAAGATGTGAGTGCAGCAGTAACGGAAAGAATGAGTTGTTCGTATGAACCGAAAACGGTTTTTTATGGTAGTTCTTCCATCAGGCTTTGGACAACCTTGTATGATGATTTTGAAGATTATAAGCCTGTAAATTTAGGTTTCGGTGGATCTACACTTGCCGCATGCGTTTGGTTTTTCGACCGTATTGTTGCTCCCATCCGTAATCCCAAAACTTTTATTTTATATGCGGGGGATAACGACCTCGGCGATGGCCGCCACCCGGAAGAAGTACTGATATTTTTTAGGGAATTTATGATCAAGCTAAGGGAAACCTTCCCCCAAACGATCTTTTATTATATTTCGATTAAGCCGAGTATCAGCCGCATGGAAATTCTGAAAGAGATTATTCAGACGAATAAACTCATAGAAGAAGATATTTATAAAAGAACTGAAAGGGATTTTTATGTGAACGTATTCGACAGGATGATTGGAAAGGATGGCAAACCCCTTGCTTCTTTATTTGAAGCTGATGGCCTTCACCTGAATAGCGACGGCTACTCGGTATGGAAGCAAATTGTATTGAACGAGTGTTTACTGAAAGCGAAAGTGCATTAGCCTTAAAAATCTCTATTACCTCAGCCCATGAAACGAGAATATTTTAAATGGCGTAGTCCCCGGCTTAAGAGAGATATGGAGTTGCTGGTGTTTGGTCATGCCGGAACACCTATTCTTTTTTTTCCAACCCGCACTGCACGCTTTTACGACTACGAGAACTGGAAAGTAATTGATGCTATTTCTGATAAAATAAACCGTGGTTTAATCCAGGTGTTTTGTGTGGATAGTGTAGATATCGAGAGCTTTTATTGTACCTGCAGTCACCCGAGCCAGCGTATTTTACGTCACATCCAATACGAGCAGTATATCGTAGAGGAGGTAATGCCTTTAATAAAATATAAAAATCAAAATAATTATATTGTTGCCTCCGGCTGCAGTTTGGGTGCATATCATGCTGTCAATATTGCTTTCCGGCACCCGCACTTGTTTAGCAAAGTCGTGGGCATGAGCGGAAGATACGACCTGACAACGAAAACCGATTGTTTTCCTGATCTGTTTGACGGGTATCACGACGAGAACGTGTATTTAAATATGCCGAGCCAGTTTATGACCAACCTTACGGATCCTTCAGTGATAGCGCAAATAAAAAAAATGGAGATCGTTTTGGCTATCGGAAAGGAAGATCCTTTTTTCCCCAACAACGAGCATTTACACCAGACATTGCTGAAAAAGGGGATCCCCAATACACTCGAGATGTGGGACGGTGAAGCACATCGTCCACGGTTTTGGCAGCAAATGGTCCAACACTTCCTTTGATGACAACTTCCCGGCTTGCTATCGTTTTCTTTTTTTGTGGGACCGGCTTTCGTGCAACAATTAAACATCGTTGCGTCGCACTCTTCAACACTTGCAGCAGCGCTGAGCGATCGCCTTGTATCTGGTACTGCTCATAGGCCTCTAGCTCCACGGGATCGGGAAACCTTCACCTTAACATAAAAATGTTACTACAATTTACCGGGTAACAAAGTTTACAAAAAGATTAGTGAGCCCTTTTTATTTGCGTGTGGCGTAAATATATTTACTTTCAAAAAAAATACTGTATGCCTACAAACCATGAAATTGATTATCGTATTGTTGGTGAAGAAATGCAATATGTAGAGATTGAATTAGATCCGAACGAAACAGCCATAGCAGAAAGCGGCAGCTTTATGATGATGGACGACGGAATACAAATGCAAACCATATTCGGTGATGGCAGCCAGAAGCAGGCGCAGGGAGGCTTATTAGGAAAGCTTTTAGGAGCAGGCAAAAGATTGATTGTAGGTGAAAGCCTTTTCATGACTGCTTTTACAAATACCGGTTACGGAAAAAGGAAAGTGAGCTTTGCTTCACCCTATCCCGGGAAAATTATTCCTTTGGATCTTTCAAGACTGGGAGGGAAGGTGATTTGTCAAAAAGACGCGTTTCTATGCGCTGCTAAAGGGGTAAGTATAGGAATAGACTTCCAGCGAAGATTAGGCACAGGCATTTTTGGCGGGGAGGGTTTTATAATGGAAAAGCTCGAAGGTGATGGCATGGCATTCGTTCACGCAGGAGGACATGTTTTCGAGAGAGTGTTACAGGCCGGTGAATTAATAAAAATAGACACGGGTTGCATGGTGGCTATAACACAAACAGTAGATTACGATATACAATTTATAGGAGGCATTCGTAATTCTATTTTTGGAGGGGAAGGATTATTTTTTGCAACCCTTAGAGGGCCGGGAAAAGTGTGGATTCAAACGTTGCCGGTAAGCAGGCTAGCTAGCAGAATTTTGTCATACGGCACGACCAATCGTAAAGAAGAAGGAAGCATTTTAGGTGGATTAGGAAATGTGCTTGACGGCGACGGATATTAGCTTCGCCATCAAAATAACGCTGCACCAGGCGTTACAAGTACAAGTGAGTGACACAAGAATGCCGAATAGTAGTACTCAAGTTGGCTCCAAAAAAGAAAAGCCGGACCTTTAAAGAGTCCGGCTTAATTATTAGAATTTCCAAGTCGTCTTTCTAGTCCCTGCTGCCCAACCTGCTTAATAATTTAAGCATTTCAATATACAACCATACAATAGTAACCATAAGGCCGAAAGCGCAATACCATTCCATGTATTTTGGAGCACCCATTTCAGCGCCTTGTTCTATCATATCGAAATCCATGATTAAGTTCAGTGCGGCGATTACTACAACAAACAAGCTGATGCCAATGCCTAAAAGGCTGCCATTTCCCATCATCATGAAATCCATTTGTACACCAAACAACCGTACAACCCAGGTAACAAGGTAAAAGATAGCTATACCTGCAGTGGCCATCATAATTACCGATTTAAACTTTTCAGTGGCCCTGATAATTCTGAAGTTATACAACAGGTACATAGCTACTGCTACTCCAAGCGTAAGGCCAACAGAATGCATAATAATACCGGGATACTTTTGCCCAAAGATGTCATTCATTAACGCTGAAATGCCTCCTACAAATAAGCCTTCGAGTAAACCATAAAGAGGTGCCAGGAAAGGAGCCCAGGTACGCTTAAATGTAATGACTAAAGCAACAACCAATCCTCCAATCGCACCAGTCCACATTAAAGGCATCATCGTTGCACCCTTTCCCTGGGAGTATAAATGCCAGTTGAATGCAGCACCGGCAATTACCATTAAAAATAGAAATCCGAATTTATTCATTGCACCACGCGCTGTCATCACCCCTTGCTGCTGATCGGATAACGTTGTATTGAAAATCTTTTCGCTAAGCGTTGGATTTCCCGATTTAAAAATTGCCATAATTATAATTTTTGTTTTTGTTTAATGTCGTGTAACAAATATAAATCACCCATTGTTATGAGTATGAAAAAATTGCCTGCCGCCATTGCATATTATTTTTTGCTATAAATTATGCAGATCGGCAAAGCCTTATTTATACTTTTGTTAAGAGTAACAGTAGTTTTATTACCAAAATCAGACCTATTTCTACCCTTAGTTGTAGTACTTTTGCAAATTGTTTAATGTGACAGACAATTAGTTTAAATGAACACTAAAGAAGAAGTTTTACAGGACGTAGTTATAAAATTTGCTGGTGATAGCGGCGATGGAATGCAGTTAACGGGAAGCCAGTTTACCAATAACACGGCATTATTAGGAATAGATCTCGCAACTTTCCCCGACTTTCCTGCCGAAATTCGTGCACCGATAGGTACGTTACCGGGAGTAAGCGGCTTCCAGCTTCACTTTAGCAGCGACAGGATATTTACGCCCGGCGATGACTGTGATGTTTTGGTGGCTATGAATGCTGCTGCACTTAAAGTAAACATGAAGAACCTGAAAAAGGGTGGAAGGATCATTGCAAACACTGATGGTTTCGATGCAAAAAATCTTCGGTTGGCTAATTATCCTGATGGCGTTAATCCTTTGGAAGATGATAGTCTTGGTAATTATGAACTGATTAAAATTGATGTTACCAAGCTTACCCGTGAAGCCCTGAAGGAATATGAAATGGGTACTAAGGAAAAAGACCGGGCAAAAAACATGTTTGTCCTGGGCTTTTTATACTGGATGTACAATAGAGATATGGATAATACCATAAATTTTTTAACGGAGAAGTTTGGTAAGAAAGATACCATTTTGCAGAGTAATATTAAAGCGCTGCAGGCGGGGTTTAACTATGCCGATACCACCGAAACTTTTACTACCCGTTACCGTGTAGACAAAGCGAAAATGGTGAAAGGCAATTACCGCAACATTATGGGTAACCAGGCTTTAAGTTACGGTTTGATTGCCGCTAGTCAGAAAAGTGGTTTGCAATTATTTTTAGGGTCTTACCCAATTACACCCGCTTCCGACATTCTACACGAGCTAAGTAAACATAAATCGTTTGGAATAAAAACCTTCCAGGCGGAAGATGAAATTGCTGCAATTACTTCTGCCATTGGGGCAAGTTATGGCGGGTTGCTGGGAGTAACAACAACATCAGGCCCGGGCATGGCATTAAAGGCGGAAGCAATGGGACTTGCGGTGATGCTGGAAATTCCTTTGCTTATAATAAATGTTCAGCGTGGCGGTCCTTCAACCGGTTTGCCTACTAAGACCGAGCAGAGTGATTTGCTGCAGGCTTATTACGGAAGAAATGGAGAGTGTCCTATGCCTGTTGTAGCCGCGTCGACACCGAGCGACTGTTTTGCCGCCGTGTATGAAGCCGTAAGAATTTCTGTTCAACATATGACGCCCGTAATCTTACTCAGCGACGGTTTCATTGCAAACGGATCAGAACCATGGAAGTTTCCCCAAAGTAGTGAGCTACATAAAATCGAGGTTAAGTTCAAGAAAGAACTTGGCGACCACGAGGAGAAGTTTCAGCCATATTTGAGAGACGAAAAACTGGTACGCCCCTGGGCTGTTCCCGGAACTCCAGGGCTTGAACACAGGGTTGGTGGCATCGAGAAGCAAAACATTACCGGTAATGTAAGTTACGACCCCGATAACCACCAGTTGATGGTTAAAATAAGGGAAGAAAAGGTGGAGAAAATTGCGCAATACATTCCTGAACAAAGATTAGACAATGGCCCTGAAAAAGGTAAAGTTTTGATTCTCGGATGGGGAAGTACGTACGGTGCGATTAAAAGTGCGGTTATAGAACTTTTAAATGAAGGCTACACTGTAGCACATGCCCATCTTCGATATGTTCGGCCGTTTCCACGAAACCTTGGCGACATATTGAAAAATTATGATCACGTTCTAATTCCCGAAATCAATAATGGGCAGTTAATAAAAATAATTCGCGACAAATACCTTGTTGATGCAAAGGGGTATAATAAAATAATGGGAATACCAATCACGAAAGGTGAACTAGTTGACGAGGTGAAGAAGCTGATAGAAGAGGAGTGATTTTTGGAGCCCCGCTTTTAATCATTTATTGTACATCGTTGCGTCGCACACTTATACTTTTCGAGACATAGCAACATAAAACATTAAAGGTTTGCATTTATTGCAGGCCTTTTTAATGCCCCAAATATTAGTAGTATAATTTATACCAGCGATCTTGCTTAATTTAAAGTTGGAGCCAGGCTCTGTGAAACTTTATTGATATCCACAGCCACGTTGTAGATCAGGTTAAATTGGTCTACAATAGATTTAAGGTCAAAAAGCGATTGGCGTGTGGCGCTTTCCATTAACCCATCCTTCAATTCCTGTTTTCTTTTTTGTAACAGGTTATTCGCTCGTTCATTTAAATGACGTAACGAATCTTTATAAC
The DNA here is from genome assembly GCA_028288485.1 of Segetibacter sp. Taxonomy (GTDB): domain Bacteria; phylum Bacteroidota; class Bacteroidia; order Chitinophagales; family Chitinophagaceae; genus Segetibacter. The sequence goes on along the minus strand of JAQBNO010000078.1, from coordinate 22,667 downwards.
TAATAAGGGTATCGAGGTTGTCGGAACCTTCTAAAATTCCAATTGCATTTGTGAAATACTTCTGGATGTCTTCCGCCACTTTTACAAACTCTTCCGATGTATAGGGAATGGTCTTCATTTGCAGGTAGTGCGATAAGGTTGCTATGTACGAAGTAAGCATGTGATTTAACACGACGAACTGGTGTAAAGTTTCTGTTTCTTTTTGTTGCGATTTAGGCTCTGACAACATCCGGTTGAATGCATCTGATAAGTTAGCTAATGCTACAAGCGCGTTTCTTCTTCCAACTTGTTGTTCGCTCCTGGTTATCATTTGTCCGTTAAAAGCATTTGCAATTAAAGTAAAATACCCTTTTACTTCAGCAAGCATGGTTACCATTAAGGGTTTTATTTTTTCTCGTTCCCAGGCAGGAAACAAAAAGAAGCTGGCCGCAAACGCTATCACAGATCCAATAATAGTATCTACAACGCGGTCTTTAAGTAAAATAGTGAAATTTGTAGGGTTAAGAAGGTGATAAAATAGTATCAGGTATGGTGTCATTAAAAACACCATTATGAAGTAGTTGGTGCGCATGAATGTATAAGCGCCCGCCATAAATAAAATGAGAAGCACCAGTAAAACTGTCTCATTTTTAATAAAATACAAAATGATAATTCCTATAAATATGCCGGCAAAAGTTCCGAGTAGCCTGTCTGCGTTTCTTTGTTTTGTTAAACTGTAAGCAGGTTTTAATATTACGATAATTGTGAGCAACACCCAGTAGCTGTGACCTATATTAAACAATTGAGTCACGAGGTATCCTACTACAATTGCTATACTAACCCTTAACGAGTGGCGAAAAGTATCTGATTTTAATGTAAAATTATCGATAAAAAGACCGGGCGTGATCTGCTGCGAAGAAATCAGTTTTTCATAACCCGCTTCCTTAATTTGTTTTTGTTTAATTGATTTGTCATAAGTAGTGTACTTGTGCAAGATATTTAGCCGTTCCCCCAGGTCTGCTATATTTTCCAGGATCCGTCTAAGGCTTATGAACCCCTCAATATTGTCAGGCTTTAGGTAGCTCAGTCTTAAGTTATCCAGCTTTTCCCGTGTTTTGTGTATGTGCTCGAGTAAAATACCATTTGAAGTAGACTGTTCACCGCTTTGTACTGCAATTCCTACTTCATACAATTCATTGCCCAGTTCTCTTGCAATGGTATAATAATCATCTAAAATATCAGTTTCATCAAAATAGGCATGCAAGAGACTATATTGCTGGTGTGACATCATTATCCTTTCAAAAATATCAGCGACATCCATGTAAATCATGACGAGCGTTCGGCCAACATTTGTAGATTCTTTTACAATACTCCGTGTCTTAAATAACAATTCAGACAGCTCATTTTGCTTGTGCTGGACTACGGCTTGTTGTTGAAGCACCTGTTTATAAGTACTTTCATAATCCACCTGTTTTTTATAAAACTCTGCTCTTATCAGCATGTACTGGGCCGTAGCCTGGATGCAGTCTCCAAGTGCCTGCTGGGCCAATCGATATGGCCGGAAGTTGTACAGCAAGGTGCTAAAACACATGTACCATAAACCGCCGGAGACCATGTAGAGGGAGTGTTGAACGACCTGTAGCGGGGTGACCAGGTTTAGTTGTGGATCAAAACTTAGCGTAAGGACAATCATAGCAGCAGTACCTATCGAAGTAGGTCTTGCTCCATAAATGCCAATCATCGAAAAGAAAAAACAAGCAACAGCAAGAAACAGTGTTAACAGCACAGGTGAACCGGCGATAAAGCCGGCTGAAAGAGTCACTAAAAAGATAGCAGCAATACAGGCAAGCATGCCGTTTCTGCGGTGGTGTATGGGGCCAGGGCTGTCGGTAATACTTACAAATAAAGCACCCAATGAAATTACAATGCCGGTCGAAAGCAGGCTAAAGTAATTCATTAAGAAAGCGGGAAGCAGAACACCAGTTGTTATCCTTACTCCTTCACTTAGATAATGGCTGTTTATAAAGCTTTTATATGTTTTTATATAATCCATTTAAGTGGCTGCACTTTCATTTAAATTTTTATACCTGGTCATTTCTTGGCATCTGTTACCTCTTCGTTTGCACAATTGTTGCTGCGCCCGTTCAAGCGGTGGTGGCGGAAAAAGTTTGCGTGTTTCAGCGCGGTGAATAAGTGTGGTGTCAGAAAAGCGGTTATCGATTTCCAACAGTCTGTATCCAGGAAAAACCTTTAAGAGTCGCAACAAACGTCATAGAAATAACTGAATGCAAAAATTTTATTGAAGGTAAACATTCAGTAATAAATGTAAGGTACCTTATCGTTTGTGCCAGTTGTTTTAAAAATGGAGGTAAATCTGGCTGCAGGAGATCAAATGGTAAACGTTTTTTCAACCGGGCCGAAATCAGAGACAAAAGTACAAGAGTGCGACGCAAGAAAAGATACATAGCGGTAATTATGCCGGCACCCAAAAACAGCATAACGCAAAATGGTGATCGACGGGATCACCACTTGAACTGATATTTGCAAATAAGAAAGTTTAATTAATGAACCCGTTCGCGGCCCAATACCAGCCCTATTTTAAAACTGAAGGCCATATAAGAGTCGTTGTTGTTAGGGTTACCTCTTCTCGCAGGAACTTTTCCGCTCGTGCTCGGATTATGCAGTGCACGTGCATAAGCAGCCTGAATGGGAGATAGGTTCTTTGCAAAAGCGGCAGGATTAATATACTTTTTACTACTTGCATCGTCGAGGTAATCGGTAAAAAGAAAGCGGTGAACGTATTCGAGCCTAAGATTGAACAAAGAAGACACTTCGTAGCGAACGCCAAAACCTGCTGGAATGTTCACAGCCGAAAGACTATACTCGTGCATGGTAGGGTATTCGGGGAAACCTTGCCCTTCGGTGTGTAATGGTTTTAAATCTATCCATCTTCCTTTGTATAAAGTTTGTGGATTAAAAGAGAACCAACCTACGCCAGCGGTTAAATAAGGTGAAAGTAATGGAGGAGCCTCTTTATAGTTCAAAAGCATCAAAGGATGTAACTCGGTAACTAAGGCTATTTCCAAAATACTGCTTCGGAAATTCAAATTTCTGGCGGCAATAGAAATCTGGTTACCTGATATCCCTTTTACCTGGTTGTCAGCGGATTGTACGTTTCCCCAGGTTGCTTCTAGTCTTGCTCCAAGAAAATTTTGATACATTAGGCCTGCATAAATGCTGTTGCTTACTTTAAAATTTGAGCGCCTTATTTCATTAATATAATGTCTTTTTTCGGTATCGCCTCCCCCTACATCAGTTACACTATTCATTGCACCTATGCCTGCGCCAACTTCTACAACAATATCGTTGTCATAATAATCATCGTTATAATAATAGTACTGGCTAAAAATATTCGTCGAAAAACAAATTGATAATAGTAAAAAGAATAATGGTTTGTTGGTTTTCATGATATTGAGATAATTTCTACATCTAACGAAAAAAAAAGCATTTTAATGTGTTTTTTCAACTTTTTCTGTTAATAATTTGTAGTATTTACAAACAGGCTTTAGCCCACATTCCTCACACTTTGGCTTTCGCGCGACACAAATATATCTTCCATGTAATATAAGCCAGTGATGGGCTATATATATAAGTTCTTTAGGTAAATTTTTTATCAATTGCATCTCAGCGGCAAGCGGGGTTTTTGCATTCTTGGTTAATCCAATTCTTGCCGCTACCCTGAAAACATGCGTATCTACTGCCATATTCGGCTGGTTATCTACCACCGATGTAATAACATTTGCTGTTTTTCGGCCCACTCCCGGCAATTGAATTAATTCTTCAACAGTTAAAGGTATCTCCCCGTTAAATTTTTCGACCAGCATTTTTGCCATTCCAATTAAATGCCTGGTTTTGTTTCCCGGGTACGATATGCTTTTAATAATTGCAAAGAGGTCGTCGTATTGTGCTTCAGCTAGTAACTGCACATTCGGAAACTTTTCGAAAAGCAGTGGTGTAGTCATATTTACCCGCTTATCTGTACACTGGGCCGAAAGGACCACGGCTACAAGCAACTCGTAGGTATTGTCAAAAATTAGCTCTGTTTCGGCATTAGGGGCATGTTCCTGAAAATATGAAATAACAAACCCGTATCTTATTTTCTTAGTCATAAACTAAAAGTAAGATACGGGTTAGCAAATTTTTGAAAATACCTTGTTATTGTTCTACTTCTGCAGATGTTCTTGCGTAATTAAGTATAGCCATAACTGACTGGTGCCTCGGACTTGTAACAATGCTGTCTAATCCTCTCTTAGAATCTTTTAAAGCTTCCAATTTTTCCTGCAGCGACCAATCCATTTGTACAGCCTTCTCAATAGCCCTTGTCTTTTCTTCTGAAGTCTCCCGATACAAAAATTGTATTAACTCCTCGGTCGTATAGTTTCGCATGCTAAAGAAGTTTGATTGTTCCCGTTATTAATTATTCTCGGTATTAAAAACGGCTTAAGGGCTATATTATTGTAAAAAAGCCGATTTTTTTTCCTCCGTGCTGTCATCCACTACAAAAATCTCTTCATTTGGTCTTTTAAGGTAAAACTTTTCCCGGGCAAACTTCTCCATCACCGCCGGATTATTGTTTAACTCCGTTAAATCCTTTTTTGTTTTAGCAATTTCATTTTCGTAGAACGAGGTACTTATTTCGAGTTTTTTCAACTCTTGTTTCCTGTCCCATTGAGTAATAAGATCGTTCCTGTCGAAAAATGAGACCCAGACAACAAATATTATTATTGAAACTAAATATTTGTTTCTGAAAACCCTTAATAAAGCAGAAAGTTTAATCATTCATTAATAATAATAAAAAAATCGTTAGCTATAAAGTTAAATAAAACAGCTAACGATTGAAATTAAAAACATATTTATTTTATGAACTTGAACCGCCCTTTAGGGTAGATAGCATTGGTTCCTAACATTTCTTCTATTCTAATCAACTGGTTGTACTTGGCCATCCTGTCGGTCCGGCTTGCACTACCTGTTTTAATCTGGCCGCAATTAAGTGCGACAGCAAGATCGGCAATAGTAGTGTCTTCTGTTTCTCCGCTACGATGGCTCATAATGGTTGTATAGCCATTACTTTGCGCAAGCTGAACTGCATTTATTGTTTCAGTTAATGTACCAATCTGGTTTACTTTAATTAAAATACTGTTGGCAATTCCCTCGTTAATACCTCTTTGTAAAATTTTGGTGTTGGTTACAAAAAGGTCGTCGCCTACTAACTGAACTTTTTTACCTAAAGCGTCGGTTAGTTTCTTCCATCCTTCCCAGTCTTCTTCTGCCATCCCGTCTTCTATGCTGATGATTGGATATTTATTGGCCCATTCCACCCAATAATTCACCATCTCATCTATACTGTATTTTTTACCATCGCTTTTATGGAAATGATAAAGGCTTTCATCCGCCTTCCACATTTCAGAAGTAGCGGCGTCAAGGGCAATACCAATTTGTTCACCCGGCTTATAACCCGCAGCTTCAATCGCCATTAAAACTGTTTCGATTGCTTCCTCATTACTTTGAATGTTTGGAGCAAAGCCTCCCTCGTCGCCAACGTTGGTGCTATAGCCTTTCTTTTTTAAAACAGTCTTCAGGTGGTGAAAAATCTCAACTCCCCAACGAAGTCCTTCGCTAAAAGTTTCAGCTCCTACCGGCACGATCATGAATTCCTGGTAATCGATCTTGTTATCAGCGTGAGCACCACCATTTAAAATATTCATTAACGGAATTGGTAACACACTGCTGTTAACACCGCCAATATATTTAAACAGGGGAAGATTACTTTCCTGCGCAGCAGCTTTTGCTACAGCCAAACTTACTGCCAGCATTGCGTTTGCTCCAAGATTGCCTTTATTTTCAGTTCCATCAAGTTCAATTAGTTTGGCATCAATACCTGCCTGGTCGTTTACTGCCAATCCTAATAACGGGTCGGCTATAACTTCATTTACGTTTTGAACTGCTTTCAAAACCCCTTTACCTACATAAACGCTTTTGTCATTATCACGAAGTTCAACAGCTTCATGTATACCTGTTGATGCACCACTTGGTACTGCAGCCCGGCCAATAATACCATTGTCGGTAATTACGTCTACTTCTACTGTAGGGTTACCACGGCTGTCTAAAATTTGCCTGGCGTGGATGTCTGAAATGTAACTCATGCTTGAATTGATTTTATTAAGAATTAATTGGGAGGTCGTGGTTCCATCACTATTTAGCATTCTTGCGTCGCACACTTGTACGATTTATTCTTTATTCGACGTTGTTAGCGTCCTGAAGATTTCTTCCAGGCTTCCTCCTTCGGATTGCAAAGAAACGATATTAAGATTATGTTGCAAACTAAGTTCCAGCAATTGCTTTTTTACTTCATTGCCGTCTGAAGTTTCTATTTGCCAGCTAAAGGAGTCGAGCTTAGTTACCCGGCTTACACCGCGCAATCTTTTCAGCCATTCCGGCTCCAGTGCTTCTTTAAAAGAAACTCTTACTGTGTTGGTAGTTCGATGTTGCTGCAGGTTGCTCAGTTTATCGTCGGCTACAAGTATTCCTTTGTTAATAATGATCACCCGGTCGCAAATTGCCTGCACTTCCTGTAAAATATGAGATGAGAAGAGAACAGTCTTGTTTTTCCCCTGTTCCTTTATTACATTTCTTATTTCGATAATTTGGTTGGGATCAAGTCCACTGGTAGGTTCGTCTAAAATTAAAACTTCAGGATCATGAATGAGGGCGGCAGCAAGACCTGTTCTTTGCTTGTATCCTTTAGATAACTGGCTGATTTTTTTCTTTTGCTCTGCCCCAAGACCTGTAAGTTCAATTACATCCTTTATTTTCTGTTTCTTGTTTTTTATCTCGTGAACTCCTGCAATAAAGTCAAGGTATTCTTTCACGTACATCTCGAAGTACAAGGGATTGGCTTCAGGTAGGTAGCCGATATTTCGTTTAGCATTTATCGGGTCTGCAGTTACATTTATGCCATTTACAGTGGCTATACCGCTATCAGGGGAAAGATAGCCGGTTATCATTTTCATCGTTGTTGACTTACCTGCACCATTCGGACCCAGGAAACCTACAATTTCTCCTTTCTGAACTGAAAAGGATATTTTATTAACCGCCTTTTGCTCGCCGTATACCTTCACCAGTTCATTAACAACTATTGACATTAAAATCGCTGTTTACAGTAATGTAGATTAACCTGTGTGAAAACTACCTTCCAAAGATCCTTGGAAGTATGGAAGCCACAAATATCATCATAATCATTCCATACATTGTTAAAGTAACAATATTATGAATTCGCATCATGGTACGTCTGCCACTGTATTCTTCCATTTCCTGTTCTTCCTCGCTATACCACACAAACAAAGCATACAAAACGCCATTTACTCCTTCCAGTTTGCCGTGAAAAGCATAGGAAAGAATAATTTTCAAAAAGGCGATGGCAGCAAGTGCAAACCATAAAAGCTTATAATATCGGGCAATTAATTCTAAAAGCATTAGCTGATGTTACAAAATTCATTCATGTTTTAAGGGTTACACTTAAATGATGATTAAGGCAAACTTACTGCTTAATAGTTTATAATGAAGGTAAAGAGGTAGATTATTTAATATTAGCAGCCGCAAAATAGGCGCTTTTGTCAGGTACTTTATAAATCGTTAGATGCAGAAGTACGGGGGAGAAGTACATCTGATAAAGATGTAAGGCTGGTTGTCTGCCAACATGATTTGAGGAGGGTGGTTAGCCATTAATAATTTTCTTATTTACTCTGATCATATTCTCCCTTCAATGCATAAGCTCCAAAAATCAATAATCCGCCTACTATTATCGGAGTCAAAATAAAAGCATAAATAATAGCAGGAATCAAGTCATCGCTTTTGTCGCTGTTAAACTTGGGGATGGCTTGGTTAATTATCAGGTAATATCCTCCGGCTATTCCAAGAGCAATCCATACAATTCCCAATATTCTACGCAGTAGGTTCATTTTTTTTCATTTAATGTTAAAAAGCATTCTTCTAATCATCTACTCTTCTATCCTTTCCATTAATATATAAAGCCCCTATAACAAAACAAACGGAGGCTAGTAAAATGGGATACCATAGTCCTTCAAGAAACGGCTTATCGTAAGGCAGTTTTGTTCCCGCTTTTGCTGCAACTTCATTTGCCTGCGTTGCTTTTGTGGCAAGAAAAGTAGCTATTGCCGGCAAAAGCCCTCCAAAAATGCCATTACCTATATGGTATGGAAGCGACATAGAGGTATACCGGATTTTTACCGGAAACATTTCGACAAGAAATGCTGCAATAGGACCATACACCATCGTCACAAAAATTACCTGTATAAATACCAGCCACACTAATTTCCAGAAAGAGCTGTTGTCTAAAATTACAGCCTTTGATATTTTTACATTAGACGGCCCATTTGCTTCTTTAACATTTGCCGTGAGTCTTTCTTCCCTGGTTTCTTTAAAAATAGTTCCATCGGAATAGATTTTTGAAATAACGCTGGTTTTTACAGTTTGAGCTTTGTTGGTGGCATCTTCAACTTCAGTTACTTCGATTCTCTCGTTAGCAGGTACTTCGCGTTTGTTTTCTATACTTCCCGCATCGTGCATTGCCGAATAGATGGGGCGGTACGAAAAGATTGCAATCAACATCCCTATCAACATGATCCATTTCCGGCCGATTTTATCAGACAAAGCCCCAAATACCAAAAAGAAAGGGGTACCCATCCCCAGGGCGTACATAATAAGTTTGCTCGCCTGCGTTAAGTCGATGTTTAAAGTACTCTGTATAAAACTTAAAGCATAAAACTGGCCCGTATACCAAACCACTCCCTGTCCCATGGTTGCTCCGAATAATGCAAGCAGAACAAATTTGAAATTGTATTTATTTCCAAAACTTTCTTTTAACGGGTTTGTAGAGGTTTTTCCCTCCGCCTTTGCTTTTGCGAATACGGGAGATTCCTGCATCTTCATCCGTATTAAAACAGAAACTCCAACCATCAATATCGAGATCCAGAACGGAACCCTCCATCCCCATTCGCTGAATGAGGCATCGTTCATTGAACCTTTTGTAATGATGATGACAAAAAGTGAAATGAACAAGCCGGCAGTTGCTGTAGTCTGTATCCACGACGTATAAAAGCCGCGCTGATGAGCGGGCGAATGTTCTGCTACATAAGTTGCAGCACCGCCATACTCGCCGCCCAGGGCAAGACCCTGCAGCAGCCGAAGCAGCAGTACCAGGACAGGCGCTAAAAAGCCAATTGTTTCATAAGCAGGAACACAACCAATCAAAAAGGTTGACAAACCCATGATAACAAGTGTTACGAGAAAAGTATATTTTCTACCAATCAGGTCACCGAGCCGGCCAAAGAATAATGCACCAAAGGGTCGTACAACAAAACCTGCTGCAAAAGTCGCAAGGGTGCTTAATAAAGCGGCAGTCTGGTTGCCGGATGGAAAGAATTTGGTCGATATGATTGTTGCGAGACTTCCGAAAATATAGAAGTCGTACCATTCAATTAATGTTCCCAAAGATGAGGCTGCAATAATGGAGACAAGACCTTTTTTTTCGTTGTTGTTTGTAATGTTCATATTAATGGCAAAGCATAAATATAGGAGTTTGATTTATACCACAAAATTATCAAAATCGAAAGAACCGGTTTTCGCTAAATTATTTTTTCGAATGAGAAGAATTTTGTTAAGTAAGGTGGGCATTTAATAGCGCCAAAACGCAGAAGGCTGAAAGCAAAACAGTGCTCATAAAGAGCACTGTTTTCTTCAAAGGAATTGAATATTGGTTAATAACCCCCAAACTTTCGATATGTCATAATTTTTTGATGAGGCATACCTTTCATCATTCTGTTATTGACATATCTTGTAATTACTGATACTACAAAGTACTTCTTATAGTTTTTTTTCACGCTGAAGAAGATGCTCCATTCCACAGGCACAAACCCAACAAGTTCTTGTCTTCCACTTCGCGTACTAAACTAACACTTAGTTCATTTTAGCGTAAATTTAGAAATCTATTTTCCGGTGAAGGCGTTTCCCGGGAAGAGAAACTTTCATTTAATGAAACCTCATTTTCATTTAATGAAAGTTTTTTTTATAACTTTCTGTCAATTTTGTGCTATGAATCAAAGATTAGGGTTGGAACATAACAGAAAAAACGTGGGCAGGCTTTTGCGGTGCTACAGGCAGTTTGCAAACTTAAAATCGGAATATGTTGCAAAGGAGTTGCAAATTTCTTTAGCGAATTACAGTAAGCTAGAGAACGGTAAGATAGAATTGACAGACACTAGATTATTCCTCGTATGTAAGATCTACGAGATAACTCCCCCTGAATTTTATTTGCATTTCAGGTACTAATTATTCTGCTAATTCCAGGTGAAAAATTTTAATTTCTTATTTGTCATTCTACACCTGGTGTAGTAAATTCTTTATAACAGCACCTTGTTTTAGCTCCTTATTTTATTCAAGTGTTAAAAGGAGCGTCGCAACGATGCCTCCATGGAAGGCAAAAGCCGGTCACCAAAAATTACTTCCCTTTTTGTTTCAGCTTTTCCTATTATTCTTTTGCATGTAATTTCAGTTGTCTTAGGTTTGCTGTTACATTCATTCATAATTATTGTTATGCCATATCCTCACCAGATTACGAGTTTTGATGACTACAAATTAGCTTATAAAAAAAGTGTAGAAGACCCTGAAGGATTCTGGGAAGAAGTTGCAGAAAATTTCGCATGGAGAAAAAAATGGGACAAAGTTTTAAACTGGAATTTTACCGAACCAAAAATTGAATGGTTTAAAGGCGCGAAACTAAACATCACCGAAAATTGCCTTGACCGTCACCTTGAAACCAGAGGTGATACCCCCGCTATCATCTGGGAATCCAATGACCCGGAAGAGCATCACCGGGTTATAACCTACAAAAAGCTATACGAAAAGGTTTGCATGTTTGCGCATGTGTTGAAGAATAATGGTGTAAAGAAAGGTGACAGGATTTGTATTTATATGGGCATGATACCCGAACTAGCCATTGCTGTTTTGGCATGTGCACGTATAGGGGCTATTCATAGCGTTATTTTCGGCGGGTTCAGTGCGCAAAGTATTGCTGACCGTTTGATTGATGCACAGGCCGAATATATAATAACATGCGACGGAGCTTTCAGGGGAGCGAAAGACATTCCATTAAAAGGAATTATCGACGATGCTTTAATAGGGATCAGGTTTGTGAAAAAAGTGATTGTTTACACCCGTACACATACACCAGTAAGCATGATCAAAGGCCGCGACGTTTGGTTGGATGATGAACTTAAAAAGGTGGAGACCTTGGGCTTGCATGACTTTCCCGCGGAGGAAATGGATGCCGAAGACCCGCTTTTTATTTTATATACCTCCGGCAGCACGGGCAAGCCTAAAGGTGTAGTACATACCTGCGGCGGTTATATGGTTTTTACCAATTACTCTTTTGTAAATGTTTTTCAGTACGAGCAGGGAGACATTCATTTTTGTACTGCAGATATTGGCTGGATAACCGGCCACAGCTATATTGTTTATGGCCCATTAAGCGCCGGCGCAAGTTCGCTCATTTTTGAAGGCATACCTACTTATCCTGATGCAGGTAGATTTTGGGATATCATAGACAAGTTTAAAGTGAATGTTTTTTATACAGCACCAACTGCATTAAGAAGCTTAATGGGTTTTGGAGATACTCCTCTCGAAAACAGGGATTTATCGAGTCTGAAAATTTTGGGAACAGTTGGAGAACCGATAAATGAAGAAGCATGGCACTGGTACGAGCAAAAAGTTGGTAAAGGTAAATGCCCTGTAGTCGACACCTGGTGGCAAACCGAAACCGGTGGTATACTAATATCGAATTTAGCAGGAATTACGCCTTCAAGGCCCGGATGGGCAACCTTGCCACTACCCGGAATTCAGCCTGTATTAGTTGACGAAAAAGGAAATGAAATTCCGCAAACAGATGGGGAGATCACGTCCGGAAATTTATGTATAAAGTTTCCGTGGCCAGGAATATTAAGAACAACTTACGGAGACCACGAGAGATGCCGTCAAACTTATTTCACAACTTACCCTGGATTATATTTTACAGGCGACGGAGCACTAAAAGATGAAGAAGGTTTTTACCGTATAACAGGTAGGGTAGACGATGTATTGAATGTAAGTGGTCATCGTATAGGAACCGCAGAAGTTGAAAATGCAATTAACATGCATTCAGGTGTTGTAGAAAGCGCAGTTGTTGGTTACCCGCACGACATAAAAGGACAGGGAATCTACGCCTATGTTATTTATAATGGTCACGAGGATACGGAGGCGCATATCAGGAAAAATATCCTTGCAACTGTTACAAGAATTATAGGTGCTATTGCTAAGCCAGATAAAATTCAGTTTGTTAGCGGCTTACCTAAAACCCGTAGTGGCAAAATAATGAGAAGGATTCTAAGGAAAATAGCCGAGGGTGAAACGCAGAACTTAGGCGATACGACGACATTGTTGGATCCCGGAGTGGTGGAGGAGATAAAGAATGGCAAGTTGTAGGTAAATTATAAAACGAATAAACAGGCCAGCTTTTAAAGCTGGCCTGTTTATTTTATCGCATTTACTGAACGAGTATTAAGTGTAGTTTTTACATCTACATCGAGGTAAATAACACCCTTGTCTGAATGAAAACAAAATCAACTAAGCTTACTTCTGGCCGAATAAAAGCATTTTTCAGGAAGGCTGGTTGGAAAGAATTGCTGGCAATTGTATTTATCATTATTGCCTGCTACTTTTTCTGGAAGCAACGGGGAGAACTAAGGTCGCTCGGTACTTCCTTACTAAATACTAGTCAGCTGTGGTTGTGGCTCGGTATTGCCGGAACCGTCGTTTATATATTGCTGCAGGCCGGAATGTATGTTTATAGCTTTTTAGCTATCGGAGGTCGCATTTCGTGGCTGCATGCTATTGAGTTATACCTTAAAAGAAATGTCATTGCCGTTTTTCTCCCTGCAGGTGGTATTACGGCTTTGGCTTATTTGCCTTCTAATATTAAGGAGAACCAGGACAATGTGCAACAGGTACACCACGCCTCTGTTATCTATGGGTTCATCGGTATTTTTTCAGTATTTATAGTAGCTGTTCCTGTTCTTTTATATTTATGGGTGCAGGGTTCTTCAGTACCCGGTACGGGTGCGGCTTTTATTACTGTATCAGTTCTTTTAATTGCGATGGTTTTATTAGTGAGGTCAATACAAAGTAAGGGATCATTGTATAGGTTGGTAATAAAAGGAAGGCCGAAAACCGAGAAGTTCTTAACCGATACTTTTTCCTTCGATTTATCAATGAAACAATTCTGGAAAGCAACACTTGTTTCTGTTTTCATTGAAGTTATAGGCATTGTTCATCTCTACATTGCCTTGCTTGGTTCTGGCGTTAATCCCTCTTTAACGGCCTCAATAATAGGCTATATTGTTGCTGCTATTTTCCTCATCATTTCACCTTTCCTTCGTGGCATGGGCGCCATCGAATTGTCGCTGACTTTCATCCTGCAGAAATATCACTATCCCACTGTTATTGCCGTTCAGTCGATGTTACTTTTCCGGTTCTACGAATTTTGGTTACCGCTGTTGGTTGGTCTGCTATTGTATGCATCAAAAGGCCGTCATCTTTTTACAAAGCGTAAAGTACAGGAGGCATAATTAATTGTCATTTTGATAGTAGTCCCGGCTTTACCCCCTGCAATAATTGTGGTTAAAAAAGCTGGTGGAATTTTTGGTAGTGATCATTTGAACACCTATGTGGCAGCCGTTGCGTCGCACACTTTTACTGGATTTCGTTATTCGACTTTTTCCCCAGGCGCAAATAAATTCCGATAAACATTGCACGAAACAAAAAAGGCCTGTAAAGAAGTTTCCAGGCCTTTTGTTTTACTGCTGTTTTTGATCAATTTACGTAAGCATCCTATTTCCTAAAGACCTTTCTATTTAACATCCTGCACATAATCAGTGGTTTCTCCAGTATCAATCGTAGGATTTTTTTTGATCGCCGTTTTGTATAGGAGCCATGCCATGACGGCAAAGAATAGTACACCAAGAATTTGATATCCTGCATCTCCCAGGGTGTTGATCAATCCATGTTCGGCACTTAGCAATTGCAGTTTACTTGCAATATTATCACTGCCTGCAGTCAGCAACGCAACTGCAACTCCCGCCAGCGCACCGCCGGCTACAAGGCCGGTTGCAAATAAACTTCCTTTGCCCAGGTCATCGTCTTCCATCACCCCTTCTTTTTTAATCTTACGCCAGTCTACAATGCCACGAATAGCGCCACCTGCAAAAATTGGAAGTGTGGTTGAAAGTGGTAAGTAAGCGCCTACAGCAAAACTTAACGACTTAATGCCGCAAAGTTCCATCGTTACAGAAAGCGCAACACCTACAAAAACAAACTGCCAGTCAAGATTAAACGATAAAATTCCTTTGATTAATGTTGCCATTAAAGTTGCTTGTGGTGCCGGAAATTTATCACTTCCTATAGCATGGGTAATGCCTTGTTGAGCCATCTCAATAGTTGGTGAATCCAATACTTTAACAGTTAAACCAATTACAATAGAAGAAACAATAGCGCCGATAAATAAGGCAAGCTGTTGATAGCGCGGAGTTGCTCCAACTATGTAGCCAGTTTTCAAATCCTGCGAGGTGGCTCCCGCATTGGCTGCAGCAATACAGATCATTCCGCCTACAACAAGAACCATAGGTTCGTATGTTTTTCCGCTCCAGCCAATTCCAATAAATACAAGGCACGTTGCCATTACTGTAGCTATCGTCATTCCACTGATCGGGTTATTGCTCGAACCAATAATTCCAACAATCCTCGACGAAACGGTTACAAAGAAAGCTCCGAACACAACTACCAATACACCTAATAGCAGCTTGCTTAAAACGCCATTACCGGGAATCATGGGTATAAACGCCATCAGCAATATCAATCCAAGACTTCCAAATAAGACAATTTTTATACTCAGGTCTTTTTCTGTGCGAAGAACTGCCCCCGTTGTTTTCGTTTCCTTAAATGAACCTACACTTTCTTTAAAAGAGGATATGATGGTAGGAATTGTTTTTAGTAGTGTAATGAAACCTCCCGCGGCCACCGCTCCTGCACCTACCTGCCTGATATATGCACGATAAAGTGCTGAAGCAGTATCGGCAAACGTATGAGACACGGGGTCCCAGCTTCCTGCACCACCCGCGGTGTTTAAATCTTTTAAATATCCAAGTTTTACCAACTGGCTTGCGATCACCGTCTGATCCTGGATTAAGGTAGCAAGCAGAGGATTAAAAACCATCCAGCTCAGAACGCCACCTGCAACCAATACACCTGCTATCTTTGGTCCTATAATATATCCGACTCCTAAATATTCAGGTGTTATTTCACCGCTTACATGTGCCGCCGGGAAATATTTGTTCCTTAAACTCGTTGCATAACCCGGAACCTCACTTATTACATGAAAAATTCTTTGCAGGAAAGCATATACCAGTGCAACAGCTACACCCATAAATGCAGTCTTCGAAACCTCTCCACCCTTTTCCCCAGCCTTTAGTACTGCTGCGCATGCAGTTCCTTCAGGGTAGGGAAGGGTATCGTGTTCTTTCACTATTAACGATCGTCGTAAAGGGATCATCATTAGGGTTCCAAGCAGACCGCCAAAAATTGCAAGCACCAAAATAGTCATGTAGTTAAAGTATTCGGTTCCTACGCTTTTTCCATTTTCCGCTATTGATAGAAACAAAAACCCCGGTAAGGTAAATGCCACCCCGGCAGCAATACTTTCGCTGGCAGAGCCTGTCGTTTGAATAATATTGTTTTCTAAAATTGTTGTTCTGAAGAGTTTACGTCCGAGCGTAATGGCTATTACAGCAATTGGAATAGATGCGCTAACGGTTAAGCCGGCTTTCAAAGCGAGGTATACGGTGGCTGCACCAAAAAGACAACCCATTACGCAACCCATAACTACAGCACGAACTGTAAATTCTTTCATGCTTGTTTCAGGAGCAACAAAAGGTTTGAACGCTTTTTTTTCGATCATGGAATTTTGGTTTAATGCAATTTAAGTACTGTAAGTGATTGTATTAAAATGGGAACCTGCCGCACTGGTATTTCCAGTTGTTCAAGTTTCATGAGTAATCGTAGTGCTGCTACCCGGCAGTGTTGAAAAAACTGAGAATGGTACACGAGATGCCCGTATTATAATTAATGGCGGCTTTTCGCAGTCATTCAGCGTACCCGAAAAGATGCACAAAGACTTATAAGTACAAGGGAGTGACACAACAATGAAGCATTGAAAAAACTGTGGCTGGTTACACAAAAAAGTATTTGAAAGTGTCTTTCAAATGCTATAGACTTTATTTCACCCCGTGCATCATTCGTTTTAATATCGGGCTTATCGCATACAGAATTAGAGACGCCGCTCCGCACAATATTACAAATACCATAAAAAAGTCGAATAATGTTTCGATAGTAAAGCCTGCAAAAGTTGGATAAACCAGGGGGATTTTTTTTTCGGAAAGGAATGCGAGTTGTTCGGTAGTAGCTTGAGACTGGCCGTTTAAAATAGCCTGCAGGTTAATTCCTTTTTCGGAAGCCATCGTATATTTATCGCCTGTAGGCGGCAGTAACGCTCCTAATGTTCCGGTTAATGCATACCCGGCAGCATTGCTTAAAAACCAAACGCCCATTAATAAGGAGGCAAATCGTTTAGGGGCTAATTTTGCAACCAGCGAAAGGCCAATCGGGGAAAGGCACAATTCGCCCCAGGTATGCAACAGGTATAATATGATTAACCAGATAACACCTAGTTTTCCGGTAGTGCCAAGGTCTTTAACCTGCAGGGCGATTATCAGGTAGCCTAAAGCAATCAGGGCAAGCCCGAGTGCTTGTTTTACGGGTGAAATAGGTTCCATTTTCCTCTTTTGCATCCAAAGCCATAAAGCGCTAAAAGGCAGTGCGAAAATAATTACGAAAAATCCGTTGAAATTTTGAACCATGCTTGGCGGCATGTTCCAACCAAAAATGTTGGTGTCGGTCTGATTGTCTGCAATAAACGTTAAGGAAGAGCCGGCTTGTTCAAACGCTGCCCAAAAGAAGATCACAAAAAAGGCTACAATATATAAAACCAGGATTCGCTGGGTTTCTACTTTGGTCAACGACTTATCAGTTAAAATAAAAATAGCCAGGCTAAGGCCGGAAGCATAAATAAAAGGATAAACAAAAGTTTTTATAGGTGATAGAGCAAGCGCCTTGAAGTAAGCACCTACACCCTCCCCTGTCATAGGGGCCGTATTAGAATCCCATGAGAGGTACTGGAACAGGAAATAAAACACGATGACAAGACCGATTAAAATAATCGATGATTTACGGGTAAACTTTGCAGATGCATCACCTTCCAACTCCGATCTTTTATGATCTGGTCTTCCACCAATCGCCTCTCCGGTTGGGGTTACTACGTATTTATTTTTAAGGAGATAGAAAACGACGGTTCCTGTCAGCATTGCGACTCCAGCGGCCATAAAGCCCCACTTAAAAGCTGCCAGGTTTCTTACATTTTTTTCAACACCATTTACAATGGTAGTTGTTTCCACATCTCCTAACAAAGGGCATATGGTTTGCCCTAAAAGAGCGCCAACGTTAATGCCCATGTAAAAAATGGTAAAGGCTGAATCTAGTTTACTTTTTTGTTCAACAGGGTAAAGCTGCCCAACCATCGATGAAATATTAGGCTTAAAAAAACCATTTCCAAAAACGATAACAAGTAGTGCTAACCACATTACAGCCTTTGCAAGGCTAAGATTTGTATCGAAAGTGCTGGCACTTACAAATAGCAATAGTTGACCTAAAGCCATCGTTAATCCACCTAGTATAATACAATTTCTGTTTCCAAGGTATTTGTCGGCTATGTATCCGCCAAGCATAGGTGTTAAATAACTTAAGCCAAGAAAACCACCGTAGATCAACGATGCTTCCTGCTCGCCAAGTAACAGGGCGTTTGCGAGGAACAAGGTAAGCAAAGCACGCATTCCGTAAAAGTTGAAACGTTCCCACATTTCGGTTGCAAACAGAACCCTCAACCCTTTCGGATGCCCTGGGCTGGCCTGCATTATTGATTCCTCATTGGGTGTAATATTCATAGGTTTTTTATTTTGTCAGTTATTTAACGGCTCAAAATACTGATTATTCCAATTAGTTGTCTCGTAACTGTTGTATGTATTCATTGAATTGCAAATAGTTTCTATTTTCGCGCCTTAACTCACCTGCTTATAAACTTTTAGTTATGAATATACTTTTGTTAGGTTCAGGAGGACGCGAACATGCGTTCGCATGGAAAGTAAAGCAAAGTGAACGCTGCTCAGAACTTTTTATAGCGCCCGGAAATGCGGGAACAGCATCCTTTGGTAAAAATGTAGCGATTGCTGTAACTGACTTTGAAGCGATTAAAAACTTTTGTATTACCGAAAAAATTGAAATGGTGATCGTTGGTCCTGAAGACCCTTTGGTATTGGGTATCTACGATTTTTTTATAATAGATAAATCCTTACAACATATAATAGTAATTGGTCCATCTGCGGCCGGTGCCCAACTCGAAGGAAGCAAAGCTTTTTCGAAACGTTTTATGCAGCGGCATAATATTCCAACCGCCGGGTATGGTGAATTCAATGAATCGAATTTTGATGATGGAATAAAATACCTGGAGCAACATAGTACTCCTATTGTTTTAAAAGCCGATGGGTTAGCTGCAGGCAAAGGCGTCGTTATTTGTGAAAATTCAGCGGAAGCAAAGGAAGTTTTTACAGCAATGATCAAAGACCGTCAATTTGGTGAGGCGAGCGCCAAGGTAGTTGTTGAAGAATTTTTGCAGGGCATTGAAGTAAGTGTTTTTGTATTGACCGATGGAAAAAATTATAAAATCCTCGGGCACGCAAAAGATTATAAAAGAATTGGAGAGGGCGATACGGGACCGAATACCGGGGGAATGGGTTGCGTTAGCCCGGTTTCGTTTGTTGACCAAGTCTTTATGCAGAAAGTAGAAAAAACCATTATTGAGCCTACCATCAAAGGCATTCATGAAGAAGGCCTTACATATAAAGGCTTTGTATTTTTCGGACTGATTAAAGTAAACGATGAACCGTACTTGATAGAGTATAATTGTCGTATGGGCGATCCGGAAACGGAGGTCGTGATACCAAAATTAAAAAATGACCTTGTCCATTTATTTGTTGCCATGCATAAAGGTGATTTACAAAATCAGCTAATTGAAATTGATGAAAGAGCTTGTTGCACAGTAATGGCAGTTAGCGGAGGTTATCCGGGAGAATACAGGAAAAATATGAGTATTACCGGTTTAAATAAAATATTCGGGCAAAAAGAGATGCTGATTTTTCATGCGGGTACAAAACAAAACGACGATCAAATTGTAACAAACGGTGGCCGGGTATTAGCTGTAACGTGTTTTGGCGATAATATAAAAGAAGCTGTTACTAGCTCTATGGAGGTTCTGAAAAATATATCTTTTGAAGGAATGTACTATCGTAAGGATATTGGGTACGAGTTTGATTAGCGACTCCTTACTGGAACAGAGACAACACTGCAATTTCCTTTTTTATGGAGCCGGCATTGGTTCTTTCCGTATCTCCGGTTGTGTCACTCACTTCTACGGTATCTTTTCATAGCAGCCTCCATTCCCATACAATTCCTATTATAAACATGCTCGATCTTCATCTAAATGTTATTTGAAAGAAAAAATATTATCACTGATAATCACTAAGCATTGTTTTTGCTGGGAAGTTTCAGAAAGTTTAAAACCGAGTTATAATATAAATAAAAACATGCTTTTATTTAGCTTTGTTACGCCGAGCCTATTGAAGCAATAAATTCAACCTTATTAAATGAAATACTTCCTAAGTATATTTTTTCTCTCTTTTTGTTTGACAACCCTTTCAGCCCAGGAAAAGCACTTCGTCTTTATTCAATCTGAAAATAACCAGCCTTTTTATGTGTTAATCAACGGGAAATTGCACAGTTCAACCGCTGGGGGGTATGTTATCATTCCTAAACTACCCGATGGTGATTATAACTGTTCAATCGGATTTGCGCAAAATTCAATCCCCGAACAATCTTTTCAGTTTACTATTAGTAAAAAGGACCTCGGTTTCAACCTTAAAAATTTCGGCGAAAAGGGATTAGGCCTTTTTAATCTTCAATCCTTAAGTGTTACTATGGCTGGAGCTAGTCCTTCAAACGATGTGGCTAAAGCTCTAAAGGAAGCGGCGCTCGCAAAAGAAAATGCGGAGGCTGTTATATCTTTCGATCGAAAGAAAAAAGAAAATCGGTTGGTTACTGACCAAACAAAAAGATCTGCCGATTCTTTGGCTTCTCAACCTGGGCCTGTAGCTAATGAATTATTGTCGGAAGTAACAAAACCGAATGCCACTGTTACTGCAACTGAGGCTGATAAAAGCACTCTACAAACACCTGCTGCAGCAAATACCACGGTAAGATCTGAAGGGAGTGCTCCCGAAGCGGCTTCCAGGACCGATGTTAAAAAAGTATCAGAAGTTAAAGCTGCGGAGGGTGTAAGCCTATCTTATACTGATAAAAACGGTAAAGTAACCGATACTGTAAATATTATTATTCCTTCAGCCAAAGCTAAAACAACTTCAGAAACGGTTGCTTTATCCGATACAACTATTGCTGCAAATAGCAATACTGTTATAGCTTCTAATTCAAATTCATCAAAAACATCCGCAAACAATAAACAAGGTTTTAAGTTTCTCGATGTCGACATGAACGTAGCGAAAACCGATGCCGTTCAAAGGGGAGGTAGCAAGCAATCAGCAATTTCTTCCATACCTGCTAATAGTTATTGTAATAATATTGCTACCGATGATGACTACGCCCGTTTGAGGAAAAAGATGGCCGGCGAAACAAGCGATGAAAAGATGATTAGCGAAGCAAAAAAGGTATATAGAAATAAATGTTTTACCACCAGCCAGATAAAAGCCCTTTCTACTTTATTTATGTCCGACGAAGGAAGGTTTAAATTTTTTGAAGCCTCATTGGTATCAGTAGCAGACACTCAACAATACCTTACACTTCAATCCGAATTTGTTGATCCGGCTTTCGTTAATCGTTTCAAAGCATTAATTCCTTAGCGTAGGAAGTATCTAAAACACCAGCATGAGGTACTTCCTGGAAGTAAGTTACAAAGGAACCAATTACGCGGGCTTTCAGATACAGCTAAATGCAAATACGGTTCAGGGCGAGTTAGAAAAAGCGTTACAGATAGTCACGAGGGCTAATATTGCTTTAACTGGTTCTTCCCGAACCGATGCAGGTGTTCATGCCATGCAAAACTTCTTTCATTTCGATCTTGCAATCGATTTTAAGCCCGGTTCGATTTATAATGTAAATGCGTTACTGCCTCGAGATATAGTTGTAAAATCCATATTTCCTGTAGCCCCCGACGCTCATGCCCGTTTCCTCGCTGTATCACGTGAATATAAATATTTTATTACAACGACAAAAGATCCTTTTTCGATCGATACTTCCTGGTATTACCCTTTTTCTGTTGATACAAACTTGTTAAACCAGGCAGCAGAAATGCTGTACCGTTATTCCGATTATACATCTTTTTCCAAACGAAACACACAGGTTTTTACCCATCAGTGTACCATACTTAAAAGCGAATGGGTATTGCAAAACAACAGCCTGGTATATAATGTCAAGGCGAATCGATTTTTACGCGGTATGGTACGCGGTATGGTGGGAACAATGTTGTTAGTAGGGCGCAAAAAGATTTCACTCGGCGATTTTGAAAATATTATTCAATTAAAGGACTGCACAAACGCTAACTTTGCCACTCCTGCTCACGGCTTATTTCTTTGTAAGGTCGAATACCCTGCTTCGTTGTTCAAGTAGATGATTACGAGGATAATTCGATTTATATTAATCTTTTTTTGGTACCGGCGGTATTTTTTTATAGGGGCACTGTTGCGTCGCAATCACTTCATCCGCAAATCTTTTGGCATCTTTTTTTCTATTTCATCCCTTACTTCACGTTACCGCATGTCATCCTACTAGTCGGCGGGTAGATGAGGAAAAATATCTTTAGCATTTCTTCGAACGTATAAATTTACTATCAACATTCCCTTTCTTATGTTTTCAATAAGCACAGTTCCTTGGGGCAAAAAGGATAAAAAAATAAAAATAAACTTCACTAAGTTTATTTGGTAGAATGGAAAAAACTGCTACCTTTGCAATCCCAATTAAAAAAAGGGGAAAAAGTTCTTCAATAATTACCAAGTTTCGCTCAGATCTACTCTGAATACTCCTAGAAGAAATTTGGCAGAATTAATAGTAAGATTGGTTTTTTGTCCTTGTCGAGGACTTAAATTTGGAAACCAACATCGAGTTTCGATCCTGTTAAAAGGAATAAAAAGTCAAGAAGAAATTTGATCAGATAGGCTTAAACTTCTTATCTTTGCACTCCCAAATAAAAAACGGGTAAAACAGCAGTTCTTACGGTAGTAAAAAGAGTGAGACGAGAGAGGGTCTAAGAGGTTCAAAACCTTATCACTAACAAGGTCTTCAAGAGTGAAGAT
>JAQBNO010000069.1 GCA_028288485.1 Segetibacter sp. | reverse complement strand
AAATTCATTTTCATATTAATCTTCCTTTTTCGACTTTCACAGTTTACTTTGTATAAATGAATAATATTTCAGTAATAGGTGCAGGCACAATGGGAAATGGCATTGCACATGTATTTGCACAAAATGGTTTTACAGTAAAGCTTATAGACGTATTTCAGGAGCAGTTAGATAAAGCGCTGGCTACAATAAACAAAAACCTTGACAGGCAAATTGCGAAAGGAACACTCTCCGAAGAGGCAAAGCAAGCAACTTTGCGAAACGTTACTACATCTACATCTGTTGCCGAAGGAGTAAAAGATGCTGAATTGGTGGTAGAAGCAGCTACAGAAAATATTGAATTAAAGCTTAGAATTTTTCAGCAACTGGATGAACTTGCTCCTGATGGTTGTATACTTGCTACCAACACTTCCTCCATTTCAATTACCAAAATTGCTGCAGCTACAAAGCGGCCGGGATTAGTAATCGGAATGCATTTTATGAACCCTGTTCCTGTAATGAAACTGGTAGAAATTATTAACGGGTATGCCACGAAGCAGGAAGTAACCAATAAAATCGTTGAGTTAAGTAAAACGCTTGGAAAAGTTCCTTGCGTTGTTAATGATTACCCCGGTTTCATTGCAAACCGCATATTAATGCCTATGATCAATGAAGCAATTTACAGCTTGTATGAGGGTGTTGCCGGAGTGGAAGAAATAGATACCGTAATGCAACTTGGAATGGCACACCCAATGGGACCATTACAACTGGCAGATTTTATTGGACTTGACGTGTGTTTAAGTATTTTGAACGTCTTGTACCAGGGTTTTGGCAATCAAAAATATGCGCCATGTCCTTTACTGGTAAATATGGTAAACGCAGGATTTAAAGGTGTTAAGTCTGGAGAAGGATTTTATAAATATACACCGGGAAGCAAAGAACTTGTAACAAGCAACCGGTTTAAATAAGCCGCTGTTTTACCAAATTCATTTCAACCGACTGAAGTTCTTTTACCTTGAATACCACTTCGTTTACCCGCCCCTTTGGTATCCCTATTTCCAGTTCGCAAAATAACTGGCTTTCCTGCCTGATGATTTCGCAACCGAATTGCCTTACGATGATCATTATATCATTCATTTTGGTGTAGTCGAATTGCAAAAGGTAATTTATCAATACCTGCTTTTGGATGACCGGTGTTAACTGGAGTGCAAGGGCTGTAGCTGTTTTATAAGCATTGATCAGCCCTGGCACACCTAATAATGTTCCCCCGAAATATCTTACAACAACTACTAAAACGTTTATTAATTGTTTGCTGTCTATTTGTCCAAGAATAGGTTTTCCCGCACTACCCGACGGTTCTCCATCATCGCTTACCCGGAAGTTATTACCGTCTATACCAACCCGGTAAGCAAAGCAGTGATGAGCAGCTTTAGGATGTTCCTTTTTTAATAACTGTAAATACTTTTTAAAATCGTCTGCTGTTTGAATAGGATATGCATAAGCCAAAAACTTACTTCCCCTGTCTTTATATTCCGCGACTGAAGGTTTTTCAATGGTGTAATAATATAGCTGGTCACTCATAATGATAGGTCGTCCTCTTTGCCCCGTGGCTTAAAACATTAGCATTGAAAAGTATTTTTGTAATATGACACAACATCTGACAGAATGTTTTCAGAGCTAATCAACTGGTGATTCGAAAGCAGCGGCGCACGTAAACCATTATCAATAATAAGTTCACTGTTTTCAATAACTCTTGCCTCATCCCAGGCATGTGCATTAATAAAGGTTTCTGCCAGTTTGTTTCCTCCTTCAATTAATACACTTTGAATCTTCAAGTCGCAGCAAGCTTGCAATAGCTCATTTACCAGGTTTTCACTATTTACTTTATAATAAATTAACTGCCCGTCGTCTTCATTTTTTCCAGAATTAAATATGATTGTTTTTTGTTGCCGGTCAAATATTTTTAAGTTAGAGGGAAGCCTTAGATTCATATCAACTATTAACCTGGCAGGATCAGGGCCGGTCCAGTTTCTTGTATTGAGTTCCGGATCATCCTGCAACGCCGTATTTGTTCCTACCATAATACCGGCTTCTTCGCTTCTCCACCTATGAACCAACCGGTTACTGAAAGCATTACTGATTAAAACCCTCGAAAAATCTGCATTGGCAATTTTATGATTTTTACTTTGCGCCCATTTTAAAATTATATAAGGACGATGTTTTGTATGAAAAGTAAAAAACCGTTTGTTAAGTTCTTTACATTCATTTTCCAATACTCCCGTTACTACTTCAATTCCTGCGTTTTGAAGTTTTTCAATCCCCTTACCATCAACCTGGTCAAAAGGATCGCGACAACCTATAACGGCTTTCTTAATTTTATGTTCGATAATTAAATCGGCACAAGGCGGCGTTTTACCGAAATGAGCACATGGCTCTAATGAAACATAAATAACTGATTTCCCGATAAGATGCTTATCCTCGTCATTTACGCTGTTTATACAATTTACTTCTGCATGTGCCTGTCCATACACCTGGTGGTATCCTTCTCCTATTATCCTGTTCTCAAATACCAGCACCGAGCCCACCATCGGATTTGGCGCAGCATAACCCCCTCCCAGTTTTGCCAGTTTAAGGCACCGCTGCATATATATTTCGTGCTGATGCATAATTTAAGGCTGCAAAAGTAATTTAAAAAAACAGTAGCATTGCATTATGACTATCCACCTGGCATACCAGCAATTATTGGCACAGTTGTACCAAGTTTATGAAAACCGGGAAGCGGCAAATATTGCTGATATGGTGATAGAGCATGTAACGGGACAACGAAAAATTGACCGGATTGTTTATAAAGATTTACCTGTAAACAAAGAACAACAATCGCAATTAGAAAAGATGCTCGCAGGTTTAGTAAATCATCGTCCTGTGCAATATGTTTTGGGCGAAGCCTGGTTTATGGATATGAGACTAACTGTAAATGAAAGTGTACTAATCCCCAGGCCCGAAACTGAAGAACTGGTTGAATGGATAGTGGAGGACATAAAAAGATCAGGCAATAAAGAAGTTTCATTAATTGATATTGGTACCGGGAGCGGTTGCATACCGATAGCTGTCAGAAAAAAAATTCCGGAAGTAGCAGTTTCTGCAATTGATGTTTCAGATGATGCGCTGCAGGTAGCTAAACTAAATTCGATTGGGCAAAAAGTACTTGTCGACTTTCTTCACCTCGATTTTCTAAACGAGGAAGAATGGAACCAATTGGGCAAATACAATATTATTGTCAGCAATCCTCCCTATATAACCAGGAGTGAAGAAGCTACGATGAGGGATAATGTATTGAAATATGAACCTCATATAGCATTATTTGTTCCTGATGAAGACCCTCTTTTGTTTTACAAGGCAATAGCCAAATTTAGCCGGTCACATTTAAAACCCGGAGGAAGTGTTTATGTCGAAATTAATGAAGCTTTAGGGAAACAGGTAGTAGACGTTTTTGAAACGTCGGGGCCTGGTAATGCTGTTTTTAAAAAAGATATGCAGGGGAAAGACCGGATGGTTAAAGGAACTGCTAAGGTAAATTAAGTGCAGTCTGTCGCTTCTGCTTGCTGTTTTTTGTAAATAAAGGGGTAACATTACCGTTCAGCCCTGGCTGCAAATAAATCAGCTGTAAAAGTGAATACGCCGGCCGAAAAATCGGTGCAGGGTGAAACGATGATTCATTAAACTTTCGAATGCCGGTTACCAAACTCAATTACATTAACGACGAAAAAATCTTCCCTTTTTATTAAAATAAATTTTTATTGTTAAAAACCAGTGCTATATTTACACTGTACTATTAAAGTAGTACACTAAAACACTGTTCATGATAACGATTAAAAATCTCCATTTCGGCTATAAAAAGAGGAAGGTCTTCAATGGCCTAAGCCTGTCGTTGCAGGCCGGTCATATTTATGGTCTGCTGGGAAAAAACGGTACCGGCAAGTCTACTTTGTTACGGTGCGTTGCCGGGCTCCTATTTCCAAGGGAAGGAACAATTGAGGTGATGGGTTTTGTTCCCGGCAAAAGGCAACCCCAATTTTTACAAAGTGTTTTTATGGTTGCCGAAGAGTTTTACCTGCCAGATGTATCGGTTGAAAAATTTGTAAGACTTAATGCCCCTTTCTACCCAAATTTCAGTATGGAGCAATTCAGGCAATACTTACAGGAGTTCGACATACCCCAGGAAAATACACTGCAAAACATGAGCTACGGCCAGAAGAAAAAAGTGTTAATCAGTTTTGGATTGGCTTGTAATACCGCTCTGTTACTAATGGATGAACCTACAAACGGTTTGGATATTATGAGTAAAAGCAAGTTCAGGAAAGTGATTGCCGGTGCAGTAGACGACAGCAAATGTATTGTTATAAGCACCCACCAGGTTAAAGACCTCGAAAGCCTTATTGATCGTATAACCATTATTGATGAAGGGCAAATTTTATTTGACCAGACAATTGACGCGATTAACAGGCAGCTGCAGTTTAAAATATCATTTGATAATGAAGAAATAAGAGATGCATTGTACAAAGAACCTTCGCTACAGGGGAATGCAGTTGTTTGTGCTAACATTGAAGGAGAAGATACGAAACTCGACCTGGAGCTGCTATATAAAGCCGTAGTTACCAACGGAGATGCGGTGAGAGATGCGTTTAACAAAAAATACAGCGGGCAATTAAAATATTAACCAAAGCGAATTAAACATATCTTATGTCATCAACATTTAGCTTTTCAAGACTTGGCAAACTTATGGCCAAGCAACTTTTTGAAAATTCGAGGCTCTACATTTTTTCGGTACTTGCCCTGTTTGGGTTACTTTCACTGGTTTTTGCCTTCTGGATAGGAACAGGAGCCCCGGATTACCAGGAAGAAGAAACATATGGCATCTTTCTTTTCGGATTATTTATAGCAGGAACTGTGTTTGCAAGTATGTCGTTTAATATGCTGGGTAGTAAAGACAAGGGAATTTATTGGCTAAGCGTACCTGCTACTCACCTGGAAAAACTTATCTGTACTATTTTTTATACAACCGCTTTATTTACCCTGGCCTATTGCCTCGTTTTTTATATAGTTAAATCTCTTGCAATCGTGTTTTTAGCAGAATTTATAAAAAAGCATCCCGGCTCATCTTACCGTGAAATGACAGACTTTAAAAATGGTTTTGGCTCAGTTATCAAATATTTTATTTATGGTTACTTTGCTGTACAGTCTCTTTACCTGTTAGGTTCTGTTTACTTCAGGCGGTATTCTTTTATTATTACTACTGTAGCAGGTGCTTTTTTAATTTTTGTATTTGCATATTATATGACGCGTATCCACGACAACATGTTAGGCGCCGTAAGTTGGGATTTGATTTCGGTAAGAAAAGCGGATAAGGCAATCAAAGACGGCTATATGCTTTATTCAGTTTCACCAACTGTAGCTGGCATTTTTAAATATACCATCCAATTTGTTTGGGTTCCTGTCTTCTGGGTTGCCACCTGGTTCAGGCTAAAAGAGAAAGAGATATAAAAGACTATTGACGGGTAAAACTATTGTTCAATTACAAACAGGAATTATGCAATTTAATAATAACGGGCAGGCCATATATCTGCAGATAGCAGATTATGTATGTGAGAAAGTACTGCTAAAAGAATGGAAGGCAGAAGATAAAGTGCCGAGTGTAAGGGAATTGGCTATGCAACTGGAAGTAAATCCGAATACGGTGATGCGTACCTATGATTTTTTAAAGCAACAGGAAATCATCAACGATAAAAGAGGGATTGGCTATTTCATAACACCCCAGGCTTATAAAAGTGCTGTCGCCTACCGCAAAACCGAATTTTTAGAGAAAGAATTACCAACAGTCTTCCGTGTGATGAACATGCTGGGGCTTGAACCCGAAGACCTGTCACTAAGGTTTGAAAAATTCAAAAAGCAATACACCGCTTATAACAACTAACATTTCAATTATGAAAACAAGCAATAAAATATTAACCGGTTTAATAGTCGTTGTTTTTACTGTCCCTCTTTTACTTGCTTATTCTCTCAAAAGCAAAATGAAAAAAGGAGAATACACTGTTAAAAAAAATGATGATTCAAGAAATGAAGGAAATATGCGTTCGGGTTCATTTACAGCATTCAAAGTTGTAAAAGTAGTTGCTCCCAACCCCGAATTCCTTACCTGCCATTTTAAACAGTCCGACAATATGAATTATAAATACTACAATTATCAGAGAAAAGACAGTGTAATCGTTTTTACCAGCAACGATACGCTATACATTCAGTATTTAAAAGAGAAAGCGTCGACAAATGGCAACGAAAGCGGTCGCTATAATCATTTTGAAATAGATGTTAACCTTCCTGCTTTTAGCAACCTGGTAGTTGACGGAGCTGTGGTTGTTTTAGATTCTGCTTCATCTGCTAATTTATCGGTTAGTTTAAAAAATAACGGTGAAATAAAAGACGGCGGTGAAAAAAGAGAAGAAGATGGTGCAAAAGCATCTCGGGCACGCAATAATAATTACCCTGTTGTAAATGTAACAACCGCCGATAAAACAATTGTTAGAAGTGGTGACAAGGGAAATGTCGTCTCAGCTCGAAATACAAGCTCAACGCTATTGGATCTGGACATAAAAGAGCTGTTAATTTATGGACTGCTTTACCGGATTTAGTAGGCAGTAACAAGCAAAAACCGGGTTGAAATTTTTTGGAGCCGTGCAGAATTACTACTATATGCTTCCGTTGCGTCGCACTCTTGTACGTCTTTTTATTTTGCAGCAAAATTTTCTTCTTTTTTCGCCAGCGTTGTCATTCCTTTCCAGGTTATTGGCAATCCAATTTTGCCTGCAGCCGTTCTTGTTTTGCGTTTAAAATTCCTATTTTTATTGTATGCGAAAGAACGTTATTTTCTTAAAGTTCTTTCTCCTTAACATCATCGCCTTACTGTTTGCACAAACTGCTTTTACGCAAAGTGAGCAAAAACAGACGGCAAAACATCGGGAGCAATATGAATGTACCTGTGGCAACGATTGCGACAAAGAGACCTATAGTAAACCCGGTACATGTGTTCACTGCCACATGCCGTTAATTAAAAAATCTACGGTTACTTTTAAAACTATTCCACCATCACAAATTGCAGTTATGTAAAGGAACACCCTGGAGTAGTTTTGTTAGATGTTGGCACAAAAGCAGAGTTTGAAGGAAAAGCAGATCCAAATTTTGGCACTTTAAAAAATGCTATTAATATTCCTGTACAGGAATTAGAGAGCCGGCTCTCTACCATAAGCTCATTTAAAAACAACGAAATTATTGTTTATTGTTCTCATAGTCGCCGCAGTCCGCGAGCCAGTCATCTACTTACTCAAAACGGTTTTACAAAAGTGATCAACATGCCTGGAGGAACCTGCGTAATGAGTGACAACAGTTGTAAAAAATAAAACATGGACTACTGAAGCAGAGGCGAAAAAATTTGTCTTCAAATACCTCGGTGGCCAAGCCGCAGGAAGTACAAAAGTACAAGAGTGCCACCCTTGGGGCAAACTCACGGTACCCTTCGGCACGCTCAGGGTAAAAACCGCCACGCAGAATAATGCGTTACAGTACAAGCGAGCGTGGCAAGAATGTTTCATTGAAGTTCAGAATGCTGGAACCAAACAAATGCTAACTATTTTTAGTTAAAAAGGAAAAAAAAGCAAGCTAAATTGTGGGCCGGCTATCTGCGACTCTGAAATTGCCTTTGCCCGTCCGATTGGTTCCCAGGGCGTACGTCGCACTCTTGTACTTTTGCTCTTTTGTAGCAACATAAAACCTTCCCTTTTGATAAAGTGTCGGTCTACCCTTTGCCTTACCGGGATCGCAAAAAAACCGATGCAGATTATTAAAATGCAAAGACGTTCATAAAAAATACAGACAGAAACAATAACCCGTTCCTTCGTCACAATTCCTAATTACCGCTCCCACTCCTTAACGTAATCCTAACATCTCGGGAAAAGCACATCGAATAATTTGCAGTACATTATTTATGTTGCAAATGAGTATTTTTTACAAGCTAACCTTTATTTCGTTCTTCGTGTTTTTAGCTCACTTACCGTGCCGTAGCCAAAGTACAAACCTTTCTTTCAACATATTAAATACCGCCGGCATGCCAGTGCCGGGGGCCACCATCGGTTTAAATGCAAAGAAATATAAAGCCGACTCATCAGGAAACGCGGTTATAACGGTATCCAAAGGACGGTATGCAGTGAATGTTTCATCAGTTAATCATTACCCTTACGCTGTTAACCTCGAAGCTACAAGCGATACTACAATTCGTATAGTGTTACGTTTAAGGGAAAGCCTCCTCGGCAATGTTACAGTTACTACCAGCCGCAATGTTAGTCGTAACCAGATGGGGGTACAAACAATCGGTGGAGGACAGCTGCGGAAAATCCCGGTGGTTCTTGGTGAAATTGACCCGCTTAAAACCATCACATTATTACCGGGAATTAAAAGCGGTGGAGAGGCAAGTGCGGGCATTTACGTTCGCGGTGGCGGTCCCGATCAAAATCTTGTATTGCTCGATGGTATACCTGTGTATAATCCGAATCACCTGTTAGGCTTTTTCAGCATTTTCAATGGAGAGGCTATAAAAAACGTTGAGGTGATAAAAGGAGGAATTCCGGCAGAATACGGAGGCCGTTTGAGTAGTGTAATAGCTATCGATACGAGGGATGGCAGCAGGGATTCTATCAAGGGCAGCGGGGGTATTGGTTTAATTTCCAGCCGCATCTCGCTTGAAGGACCGATTGTAAAAGGAAAGTCTTCTTTCATCGTTAGTGCCCGGCGAACCTATATAGACCAGGTAGCGCGTGTTGTAGCTAAGAGCCGTATCGGTGGCAACGGCTATTTTTTCTACGATGTTAATGCAAAAGCGGATTACATCTTAAATGCCAACAACCAGCTGCTCTTTACTTTCTACTCGGGCCGCGACAGGTTCTCTTACCAGGACAACAGGGGTCGCGATAGTTCTGACCAGGTATTTAAAACATGGTGGGGAAACACGCTCGCCGGGCTTGCCTGGAAGCAACAGGTGAGTAAAAAACTGAAGCAGGAAACAGGCCTTTATTTCAATAGCTTCAGCCTCGACAGCCACTTCGGCTCCACCACCAATAGCTTTTTGTTCGCTTCGGGCCTGCAGGACATACAGGTGAAAAGCGATTGGACCTATAACCGCAACAACTGGCTTACATTTAAAGCAGGCGTTCAACATATCTGGCATCAATTCACTCCGGGAGCGGGAAGCTTTACCACCGGCGTGCAGGATTTCAAGTCGCAGATTACCGACCAATACGCACGGGAAGCTGCAGCTTATGTTAGCGCCGACATTAACCTTACCCCCGTTATTAATATCATTGCCGGGCTCAGGTACAGTTACTTCAACCAGGTCGGACCTACTGAAAGGGTTGTCTACGATGAAGATGGCGTTCCCACAGGCGAAGTACAAAAATTTAAGGCAGGCGAAAGCATTGCAAAATACCATTATCCTGAACCTCGTGTAAGCATGTTATATAAGCTGCCCCATGCGTCGAGCATTAAAGCCTCTTATACCCGTACCATTCAATATCTTCATTTGGCAACTACCAGCGGCGCTACTTTCCCTAGCGACTTGTGGGTGCCGAGCAGCCGTGTACTCAGGCCATCTAATGCCGAGCAGCTAGCTTTGGGATATTTCAAAAACTTCAGCAACAATACCTTCGAGGCAAGTGTAGAAACCTATTATAAGGTCATGAACAACCAGTTGGAGTTCAGGCCGGGCGCTCAATTACTGCTCAATCAAAACATAGAGGGCGAAATGATCTTTGGTTCAGGCAAAGCTTATGGAGTAGAGCTGTTCCTGCAAAAGAAGCGTGGCAAACTCACAGGTTGGATAGGGTACACCCTTAGCCGCGCAGAACGCACCTTTCCCTCTTTAAACCAGGGCAAACCCTTTCCTTACCGCTACGACCGTACGCACGACCTTAGTATTGTAACCAACTATCCTATAAGCAGCCAGTGGGAAGCTTCAGCAGTGTTTGTTTACGGCACCGGAAATGCGCTAACAATGCCTACCGGCCGCTTTACATATAACCTTGGCTACAACCCCACCGACCGAACGCCTATATTCACCAATATAAACCAGTACGACAAGGTCAACGATTACCGCATGCCTGCCTACCATAGGCTCGATATTGCTTTCACTTACACCCGCCGTCCCCGAAGCACGAAGCGTTTCAAAAGCAGCTGGAACTTTAGCGTATATAACCTGTACAACCGTTCGAACCCGTACTTTTTATATCTCAATGTTGATGAAGGAGCGCAAACCATCCAAGGCAAAAAAGTATATCTGTTCCCCATCGTTCCAAGCGTTACCTGGAACTTCAAATTTTAATTGATGAAAAACAAGTTAATACTCCGATATATACACCGTGTCCGCCTTATAACCAATACAGTCATTGGTCGCCCAAAAAATGTCATTACTGGTCGCCTGACCGCCGCTGTTGGTCGCCCGACAACCGCCATTGTTGGTCGCCGGACCAACAACAACTTCACGAGGCCTGCATATTTTGGCAGTCTTCTTTTGGTAGCCGTCAACAAAGCCCTGGTTAGACCCTGGTTGCGACGCTCCGTTCAGCCACAACTTTTCATAGCAGCTTTGCTTGCCATTTGCTTGACGCTTATATCGTGCGAAAAAGACTTTGATATCAACATAAAAACCAACAAACCAATGTTGGTGGTAGAAGGCTATATCAACAATGAAATGCGCCAATACAATTACGTAGCCATAAGTCGCAGCCTCGATTATTTGTCTCTTGATTTTCAAAGCGCACCAGTGTCAAATGCAACAGTCACCATTACCGAAGGCGAAATGGTTAACAACGAATACACCTGGAACCCGGCAACAAAAGTGCAACTGTATGAGGCAAATCTGCCCGGCGTTCCTGATAATTTCAAAAGCGGTGTTTATTTCGACCCACGTTTGATTACAGATTCATTGCATGCTTTACTTGGCACCCCGGGTAAAAGTTACCTGCTTGAAATTAAAGATGGTGGAAATAACTATTCGGCTATTGCCACATTACTGCGACCGGTTCTAATTGATAGTCTAACCACCGGCTTTAGTTTTATTGACGAAGACGACAACAAACGCAAGCTGCGCATCACCAACCACTACCAGGATCCTGATACACTCAACAATACCCAGTTGTACTATTATCGTTTTTCGGAAAACCGCAACCGCTTTGGTTGGGGCGCACTTTTCAGGAACCGAACTCCCGGCACAGATGATGTCACAAACGGACAATACATGGATCTGACCTATCCCCGCGGCTACCTTGTTGGCGATACCGTAAACTATCACATGGCGAGTGTAACCCGCGACGTGTATAATTTCTGGCAAAGCTTCAACAACGCCCGGAACAACAACGGCCCGTTCTCCACACCGGTAACACTCGTTTCAAATATTATCGGTACCAATGTAACTGGCTGTTTTAGCGGTATGAGTTTGAACTCGAAGACGATTATTATTAAGTAGGAATTTCAAAAGCTGATTAAGAGCAGCCTAAGTAGGTATATGCCACTTCTAACGACTCGCTGCAACTTAAAAAGTTTTTGCAAAACTGAAGCCGGCAAATCTTTAAAAGCTACCATTAATGAGTACTTATCCCGGTCGAAAGCAAAGCAGGCAGTGATCACCCGGTTGAGACAACTTTAGCTAGTACAAGTGTTACATGGCAATCACCGGCAATTGAAATTTGCTCAATTGTTTTTACTCGATAAAGCCCTGGCAATTATCCTCCCGTTTACACGGGCTGAAGCAATGTGCGTCTATAATAACAATTACCCCGAGAGCGAGCGGACTGCTTCGTGTCTTGCAATAAGAGGCAAAAAACATCGCTCATAATTCATAACTTTCCAAATCAACTTGTAAACTCATCAACGTATACAATCCCATGACCATAAACGCTGCCCGGTTACAATCACACTTTGAAGCCATGTCTGAAATAGGCAAGCTAGGTGAAACGGGCACCTGCCGCCCCACCATGACATCAATAGAAAAACAAGCTTTCGAACTTGCAGCATCATGGATGCAAGATGCAGGCATGACCACACGAATAGACAATTTTGGAAACCTGGTAGGAAAGCTGGAAGGAATGAATCCTGAACTGCCGGTTTTAATGCTGGGCTCTCACCTCGACAGCCAGCCATATGGCGGCCGGTTCGATGGTGTAGCCGGTGTACTAGGCGCGATTGAAGCCATAACAACGCTTACAGAGCAAGGTATTAAACCACAGCGAACCATAGAAGTTGTTTCGTTTGCCGACGAAGAAGGATGGCGCTTCAACAAAGGTTTGTTTGGAAGCCGTGGCATTCTAGGCCGACTGGAAGATGGCGAACTGGACAGAACAGATAAAGATGGAATAACACGCAGGCAGGCATTGATAGACTTTGGCTGCGATCCCGAAAAATTCCGGGAAAGCGAATATGCCCCCGGCAGCATTTATTGCTTCCTCGAACTGCACATAGAGCAGGGCCCTGTGCTCGAACTTGCCAACAAACCTATTGGTGTTGTCAGCGGTATCTCGGGCCCTTTATGGCTCACCGTAAAGCTTAAAGGAATGGCTGGCCATGCAGGCTCGGTACCAATGCACATGCGTAAAGACGCTCTTGTGGGAGCGGCGGAAGTAATCGTTGCATTGCACGAAATAGCTACCCAGGTAATTTATGCACCCACAGTTGGCACAGTAGGAACCATTAATGTGTTCCCAGCCAGTCGCAATATTATCCCTGAAGAAGTATCTTTTACCATAGACCTCCGTGATATTGACCTCGAACGGCGGAACCGGTACGAGGCACAACTAAGAGGCATGATAGACGCTATATGTATCAAACACCATCTTACTAACACCATTACCGAAGACTGGAACAGTGAACCCCGGTATTGTGCAAGTTGGATGAAGGACATTATCAGCAAGCAATGCGACAAGCTCGACCTGGATGCACCGGAACTTATGAGCGGACCATTTCACGATTCAATGGCATTAAGCTATGTGACAGATTACGCGATGATTTTTGTTCGTTGCAAAGATGGCATCAGCCACAACCCCCTTGAATTTGCTTCCTACGAAGACTTGTCGCTCGGAGCCGAGGTATTGTACGGCACCGTGTTAGAGGTGTTGGGGAGAGAAGGGTAAAGCAAGGTGAAAGGTGTAGGGTTTAAGGCGTAAGGTTAAGGCTGACATTGAGAAGAGGAGGAACGAAGACGAACCAACCTTCTGCTGAAACAACGTTGTTTTTGTTATACCCCATACCCTAAACCTTAAACCTTTTTTTATGTTGCCGGCATTTGTTTTTCATCGCTTCATCCTTGCGTCGCACACTTGTACGGATAACAAATTGCTCAACTGGTATAAGGAAATCAAGAATTATCCGGTTAAATTATCACCGTAATCGTAATCAATAGCGGGACAAAATAGATAGTATTTGCACGTGGTAGCCTTCCGAATTCGCTTTAAACCTTCTTTCTCCATCTTCACGGTTAAAGAGAAGTCTTTTAGCCCTGCAGCTATTTTGTTATTGCGTTTTATTTTATCCTTGAAGTATTTATGGTTATTTCTAATCTCGTTTTGACGGGGGTACAAAAAAACCATCCCCTGCTTCATTAGAAGCCGTAACATCGAGATGCCGTTTATTTCCTTTTAGTCCAACAATTGCCACAAGGAATCCTGCCTTTTTATTGTCTAATATTTCATCAACGATCTCTGATTTGATTTTAATATTTTCATCAGAACCAAGATCTCCACTTACTTTCAAAAAAGCTTCATTTAATTCTTTTATTCTTGAATAAGGTGTTTCAGATCTAACATGTTTAATCAGCAGCTTACGGGTTTGGGAACTATTTCGATTGAGCCAAGCCAAACGCTACTTTGTAAAAGGCGTTTCAGTTTCGTAAAGTTTAAATCAAAATTAGAAATGAAGTTTTAAGTATCAAGTATGCGTTCGCATTATCCAGGTTTTACCAACCAGTTTTCGCTTTTTAAGGGCCTGCCTTTGTGTCAACAATCGGGCATAAAGAAGATGCACGAAAATATACGGTACAAGTGCGACGCAAGAAACCTTAGCGGGCCGCTCCCAAACCATGCAAAATGAAGTTTTAGTGCGATCACTTATAGCTCAAGCGGCCTGGCTTCGTTATTTCAACGAAACTCCACCCGCTTGTTTCTGAAACCGCTTCGCCGGTATCAGAATGACTTCGCCGTGCACCCAACCGGCTGATGTCCCTTATGCAATAACTGCTGTCAGAAGCGAATATTATAACACCGCCGATAAAAACAGGCACCAACTCTACTCTTTTGTTGCCACTGGCAATGCAGAAAGGATTTGGACCCTTCGGCTTGGCTCACGGTACCCTTCGGCAAGCTCACGCTAAAAAAACTGCTACGCTAAGTTCTATCAAAGAATTAAAAGTTGAACTGAGCGTAGCAACGATGATTCTTATAGTACAAAAAGCCGGTATCAAAAAAAATCAAAAATCAAGACAGCAAAAACGAGTTCATTAGTAGGATGTTTAATAGAAATAAAATTGCCCGGAATAAAAAATAAGCATTTTCAATAGGGTTATTTCAGAAAACCCATTTCTTTAAATCCTGACCAGTTTACGTTTTTTTCATTAAGATGTATTATGTTACTTTAGTAACCAATTGAAATACCGCATGAGACTATTATTCATACTGCTTATTCCTATAATTTCTTTCCCGCAGCAATTTTCGAATAAGGAGATTGAGCGGTATAATATTCAGGCACAAAACGTGACTATTATTCGCGATAATTGGGGTGTACCGCATATTTATGGTAAAACAGATGCTGACGCAGTTTTCGGATTATTATATGCCCAGTGCGAAGAAAGTTTTAAAAAGGTTGAAGAAAACAATCTTGAAATGTTAGGTCGTTTATCGGAAGTGTATGGCGAAGAGCAATTGTATAATGACCTGCAAATGCGCCTGGTGTACGATACTGCCGGAGCTATTGCTGATTACAAAAATTGCCCGCGCTGGTTGCGTAAATTATTAGATGCTGCTGCAGATGGGGTAAATTATTACCTCTACAAACACCCCGAAATTAAGCCTGCAGTTCTTACGCATTTTGAACCATGGTTTGCGTTGTTACGTACTAACGGAAGTATTTCGGCTACACAAACCGGTGGCATCTCTGTAGCCGATATGAAAAATCTTTACCCTGCAAAAGGCAAGGCTACTTCTTATATCGATAAGAATATTCCTTTTTATGATGTAGATCCAACCGGTTCAAATGGTTTTGCAGTGGCGCCTTCCAAAACGGCTTCAAAAAATGCTATGCTGTATATCAACCCGCATGTCACCTTTTATTTTCGTTCAGAAGCACAAATGGCGAGTGATGAGGGTTTGAATACTTATGGCGCTGTTACCTGGGGTACTTTTTTTATTTTCCAGGGGTTTAACCAGTACTGTGGATGGATGCATACTTCGGGAGCGACTGATGTGGCCGATCTGTTTTACGAAACCGCAGTAAAGCAAAATGACTCGATATATACCAGGTACGATAATAAGCTGCTGCCGGTAAAAACAAAACCAATTGTTATTCGGTATAAAAAGGGGGATGGTTTTGAGCAGCAGGAGTTTACCGCCTATTATAGTATTCATGGCCCTGTTATGGGAAGCCGGGACGGAAAGTGGTTGAGCCTGCGCGAAAACAACCGTTCACTTGCAGCTTTGATGCAGTCGTGGCTTCGTACAAAGGCAACGGGTTTTGAAGATTTCAAGAAAAACATGAACTGGCGCGCCAATACTTCAGACAATACTGTATTTGCAGATAATAAAGGAAACATTGCTTACTGGCATGGCAACTTTGTTCCTGAGAGAAACCAGCGTTTTGACTACAGTTTACCGGTCGACGGCAGTACTTCGCAAAGTGACTGGAAAGGAATTTATGAACTAGATGAAATTGTTCATGTTTACAATCCTGCAACAGGGTTCATTCAAAATTGTAATTCTACGCCTTTTACAGTTTCGGGCAAAAGCAGTCCTAAAAAGGAAAATTATCCAATTTATATGGCCCCCGATGGAGAGAATTACCGCGGATTAAATGCAGCCCGTTTGCTGACTCGAGCAAAGGATCTTACGATAGATAAAATGATCGGGGAAGTAGGATATAATCGTCACCTCACTTTTTTCGATTCTGTCATTCCTGCTTTGTTGAAAGATTTTAATGCTTTACCTGCAGCAGAACCGTCTACGAAGTCGTTAGCTGAAGCGATCGGGCGTTTAAAAACCTGGAATAGAAATTCTTCCGATACCTCGATAGCATCTACAATTGCAATAGAATTTGGCTACCGCTTTTTACAAAAAGCACCTCGGGTGGCTAATCCGTATAAAGCTTATGACGCAGTGGAACAGTTAAATAATACATTAGAAGCTACTACATCTGCGGAAAGATTAGGTCTTTTATCTGAAACGCTTAACGATCTTGAAAAAAGATTTGGTAACTGGAGAACACCGTGGGGAGAAGTGAACCGCTACCAGCGCCCTGGTGATGGAAAATTTGATGATGCCAAACCAAGTATGCCTGTTGGTTTAGCCGCTGCTACTTTTGGCTCTTTGCCATCTTTTGCGTCACGGCGTTTTCCTGGTTCGGATAAACGTTATGGCGTGTCGGGAAACAGCTTTATTGCCTGTGTTGAATTTGGCAAAAAGGTAAAGGCAAAGTCGGTGATCACCGGTGGACAATCATTTGATCCTGCAGGTAAGCATTATACCGACCAGGCTAATATGTACATCAACGGGCAGTTTAAGGATGTGTTGTTCTATAAAGAAGACGTGCTGAAACACGTAGAAAAACAATATCATCCTGGTGAGTAACCGTGTTATAAATCTGAAAGTTTTTTTTCTTATTGACCAGGCATTGTACGTGTTTTTTAGCGGCCGTTGCGTCGCACTCTTGTGCTATATTTTCTCGGTTCAGCAACGCTTGTTCAACGATAGTATCTGCTTTCTTAAGTTATGCCGTTCAAGTGATTTCGACACTTCGACAAGCATGGTGTACCCTTCGACTTCTCCGGGCAGCGGCTGTGATGAAAAATTGCATGTGAAACGTTTTGATGTATGGAAAGCAACGGTAATTCTTACTGTACCTCAGCTGTAACAAAAAGATAATTCTTCCAGGCAAACCCCTGGTTTTAAGTTTGCACGGGATGACGTTTTATTTGTGACATCACAGCGGGAATAATATACTCTCAGTCTGAAAACAAATATCTTTGCAGCTCTTTATGACCTCTCCTGCAAATCCCAAAACTACTTCAGCAACGAAACCTCCTGGTATCATCACGCTGTTAAAGCCTTACAGGGGTTTGGTTGTACTTTTAATTCTGTTTGCACTTCTGGGCAACGGGCTTAATTTGCTACTGCCCAAGATCATTGCGAACGGTATTGATACTTTCACGCATCATCAATTTAGTTTGGCAACCATCGTCAAACAATTTCTGCTCGCAACTCTTTTGGTTTTTGTTTTTACTTACCTGCAAACCCTTATTCAAACTTATACTTCCGAAAAAGTAGCAAGGGATCTGAGGCAGAGGCTGGCAGATAAAATATCACAGCTCAGTTATGCTGCACTTGAGCAGGCGAACCCATCTAAGCTACTGACCAACCTTACTGCAGATGTAGATTCTATCAAGTTATTTGTTTCGCAGGCAGTAGTTTCTATTGCCTCCTCTTTATTTATCATTATTGGTGCAAGCATTTTGCTGCTTGGCATAAATTGGAAATTAGCCCTCTGTGTCATGGCAATCATACCTGTCATCGGTATTACCTTTTTTGTAGTACTTAAAAAAGTAAGGGCGCTATTTATAAAAAGCCGCGAGGTAATTGACAGGCTGAACAAAGTGATCAGCGAAAGTATTTTAGGCGCTGCACTTATAAGGGTAGTTAATTCGCAGCACCTGGAATATGATAAGTTTCTGCAAGCCAACGACCAGGCAAAAACGCTGGGATTTTCGATTCTGCGTCTTTTTGCAGGCCTAATTCCTGTGATTGTGTTTACAGCAAATCTGGCCGGCCTGGGTATTTTGCTTTTGGGTGGACATTATGTAATTACCGGAAGTATGTCGTTAGGTGATTTTGCCGCTTTCAACAGTTACCTTGCTATGCTCATTTTCCCAATAATTCTTATTGGTTTTATGAGCAATGTAATAGCGCAGGCAACCGCTTCTTTCGGCCGCATCAGCTTCGTCTTAAATTCACCCGATCCCATAGTTGACGGCACCATCGCTGCTCATCTCCGTGGCGATATACAGTTGAAGGATGTTACTTTGTTGTATGGCCAAAAACCCGCTTTAAAAAATATCAACCTGTTTATACGGGCAGGTTCCCGAATAGCTGTTATAGGGCCTACTGCCGCAGGCAAAACCCAGTTGTTGTATTTGCTCACCGGTTTGGTGAAACCGACAACCGGGGCTATTAAATTTGACGGACA
Organism: Segetibacter sp.; assembly: GCA_028288485.1. Taxonomy (GTDB): domain Bacteria; phylum Bacteroidota; class Bacteroidia; order Chitinophagales; family Chitinophagaceae; genus Segetibacter. Next base: position 3,511 of record JAQBNO010000069.1, on the reverse strand, counting down.
CCGGATTGAAGATTACAATAAAGAGAGTTTTTATAGCCAGGTAGGCTTTGTTTTCCAGGACAGTATTGTTTTCAACATGAGTATAAGGGAAAATATCGCTTTTAGTGATACAGTAACAGACGCTTCGTTGGAGAAAGCTATTGAAACTGCCGAATTAAAAGATTTTATCGAAAGCCTGCCAAATGGTTTAAACACAGTTGTTTCAGAAAGAGGTTCCAGTTTATCGGGCGGGCAGAAGCAACGGATCATGCTTGCAAGGGCGCTTGCAATAAACCCCCGGATACTGCTGCTGGACGATTTTACTGCAAGAGTGGATCAGAACACTGAAAGCAAGATCTTAAACAATGTGCTCAAAAATTACCCGGGGCTTACACTGGTTTCAGTAACACAAAAGATAGCTGCTATTGAACAATATGAACAGATCATCCTGTTAACACAGGGAGAAATTGTGGCTACCGGCAAGCACGAGGAACTCTTAGAAACAAGTGTAGATTATGTTCAAATTTTAAATTCGCAGCAAAGTACCAGTAATTACGAAGTAGCGTCGGTTGCTCGGTAAAGTCTTTTTGTTTTTCATGCAAAGCAGAAAAGCAAACTGAAACTAGGCATGCAGTAAAATTTTATTCAAATTTGGATGGAAGGTGTTAATTTTAGTAGCTAAATTTAGTTATTAGTTTCAGGTCTTAAAATGTGATTTATGGGATATAGTACAGATCCAACTGCAGCAATTATCAATGTTTTAGAGAAAAATTCGTCATCGTTAGGAGTAGATGAAATAGCATTCAGAACACGCATCACCCGGTCGATTGTTCAGGACGTTCTGGTGAGGTTAACAAGAACAAAAATTGTGAAAGAGGATGAAGGCAAATATCAATTGAACAGGCAAAACGAATTTGATTCATCAAGAATGTTTGAATAAAACTTTTAGTATATTCATGTATCTAAAAGTTCTATTTAATGTCAGCAGCTCTCCCTTACCTCTTAGCATTTTTAACTGCTTTTGCTGTATCTTACTATCGGGTTTACATTAGCGAAAAGTTTCACACTTTATTCTTTCTCCTGTATAAAGATAAATTCGTTATTCTTTATTCAATTTGTTATGGCTTAATTGGAGTTATTCTTTTCAGCATTCTAAAAGACAGTGCGTTAGATTTTTTAGGGAATAACACAAAAATTGACCGTGTTTATATTAAAGCATTTTCTATAGGGATAGCTACAAAAGCAATATCAGATATTAATCTCTTCGATTTAAAAGTAGCTGGAACACAAATGCCTCTCGGTGTCAAAACCTTTACTCTTCCCATCGATAAGTTTTTTGAACAGCAATTCAATTCTTCGGGATACACAAAATCCCGGGCTTTTCTCACTCCTTATTACACAAAGTTCCAGTCAAGGTCTGCCGACATTCAGCAATTCAAGCAAGAGGTATCGAAATCGTTAAAAAGGTTTTATCCCGATCAGAAACAAGTGGGATACTTTAGTACGAGTGATAATTACATCAACTCCTCTGCAGCAGATGAAGTATTGCTATTGGTTTTAACTGAATTTGGCGTAAAAGTATTTAGAGATACTTTCGATAATTTAGGTGCTTAATTTAATTAATGGTAAGCGGTGCATTCACGGGAGTAAGATATCCCTCGGCGAATACATATATTCACATCCTTACCCCCTGCCTGAAGCAGACTCCAAAAAAGTTGCTTTATGCAAACATTGAATTATGAATTACAACATCAACGAGCTTTCCGGTCAGCAGCAAAAAACATCGTCTCTAAAGGCTGTTCGAAAGCTGTATACACTCATTGCTCATGAAAAAAGGAACCTCATCCTTGCGCTCATGGCGATCCTTATCAATTCAATACTGCAGTTGGTAGGGCCATTGCTTATAGGGTATGCTGTTGATGCTTATGTAACTACCGGTCAATACAACGGCGTTTTAATGATTGGAGGCATATTAATCGCCATGTATTTACTGGCGCTCGTTACCAGTTACCTGCAAACAAAGCTAATGGGAAGTGTTGGTCAGCGTACCTTATTTACCCTGCGAAATGCATTGTTCAATAAACTCCAGGAACTGCCCATCGCGTTTTTTAACCAGAACAAAGCCGGCGACCTTATATCCAGACTTAATAACGATACCGATAAAGTCAACCAGTTTTTCTCACAATCGCTGATGCAGTTTGTCGGCAGCATTGCTACCATGACCGGTGCGGCAATTTTCCTGCTTGCCCTAAATCTAGAGTTAGGCGCAGCAACACTAACCCCGGCATTACTGATCCTAATTTTTACTATGTCGTTATCGGGTTGGGTCAAACGTAGAAATGCCACCAATTTAACAAGCGTAGGAGGAATGAGTGCCGAGATCCAGGAAAGCCTCAATAACTTCCGGGTGATTATTGCATTTAACCGCCGAGATTATTTTCGTAAGCGTTTCAATGACGCCAACCAACAGAATTATAACACAGCTATTGGCGCTGGTGTTGCCAATAATATCTTCCTGCCTGTTTACGGACTTTTTTCGAGCATTGCACAGTTGATTGTTCTTGCTTTTGGTGTTTATCTTATTTCCAACAACCAGTTTACTATTGGCTTGTTGGTCAGTTATCTTGCTTACGCCGTTAATTTTTATCATCCCTTACGGCAACTCGCCGCGTTGTGGACCACCTTCCAGGTAGCAATGGCTGGCTGGGACAGGATCTCGCAAATACTATCGCTTGAAACTAACCTTACCAGTGCAGCAACAGGTGAAACCGTAACAGGATCAGCACTCTTGACTTTTCGTGATGTGTCATTTGCTTATCCTGGTGGAAGCGAGATCCTTCACCACGTTAGCTTCGACCTGGAACCAGGAAAAACCTATGCACTCGTGGGTCCAACAGGTGGGGGCAAAACAACTACCGCTTCACTGATTGCCCGCCTGTACGACCCTGCTCAAGGAACTATTTTCCTCAACGGACGCGACATTCGCACCTATACTGCAGAAGAAAGAACCCAAAAGATTAGTTTTATATTACAGGAGCCAATCTTATTTACCGGAACGGTGAAAGACAACCTGCTGTATGGAAATGAGCAGTTGTTGAAATATAACAATGAAGAACTGGAAGCAATCATAAAAGAGTCGCACCTGCAAAAATTGCTTGCGGTATTTGAGCAGGGACTTGAGACTACGGTAAGTGCCGCGGGCGACAATATCAGCCTGGGGCAAAAACAGCTGATTGCTTTTATGCGTGCCGTGCTGCGCGATCCCGAAATCCTGATCCTTGACGAAGCCTCTGCTAATATCGATACCGTTACCGAGCACCTGCTAACGGAGATCTTAGACCAGTTGCCGGAGAAGACGACTCGTGTTATTATTGCCCACCGCCTGAATACGATCGAAAAAGCGGATGAAATATTTTTCGTCAACTCGGGTAATGTTACTCCCGCCGGGTCATTAGATCATGCTGTAGACATGTTGATGGCGGGAAAAAGAGCGAGTTGATATTTTTTGTAGCCGGCGGACGAATACCAGTTT